>JAGFJE010000023.1 GCA_024103175.1 Phaeodactylibacter sp. | reverse complement strand
CCCTCCATGGACGAACGCTACCTCCCCCAACCCTACGTCAGGATCGAACACCCGGAATGGACGAAGAACGCCACCATCTACGAAGTAAATATCCGGCAGTTCACCCCGGAAGGCACCTTCAAGGCCTTCGAGGCCCACCTGCCCCGCCTGAAGGACATGGGCGTCGACATCCTCTGGCTGATGCCCATCCACCCCATCGGGGAGAAGAACCGGAAGGGGGCGCTGGGCAGCTACTACGCCGTGCAGGACTACTACGGCGTCAACCCGGAATTCGGGACGATGGAGGATTTCAAAGCCCTGGTGGAAAAGATCCACGGCATGGGCATGTACGTCATCCTCGACTGGGTGGCCAACCACTCCGCCTGGGACAACCCCCTGGTGGCCGAACACCCGGACTGGTACATCAAAACCCCGGAGGGCAACTTCCAGTCGACCCCCTGGCGCGATTACGACGACATCATCGACTTCGACTACAGCCGGTCCGGCCTGCGGAAGTACATGACGGAAGCCCTGAAATACTGGGTAGCCGAAACGGATATCGACGGCTACCGCTGCGATGTGGCCAGCTTCGTACCCATCGAGTTCTGGGAGAACGCCCGAATGGAGCTGGACGCCATCAGGCCCGTCTTCATGCTGGCCGAATCGGAATACAAGGACCTCCACAAACGGGCCTTCGACATGACCTACGCCTGGACACTCTGGGACCACCTGCACGCCATCACCACCCGCGGCCGCGACATCAAGGGGCTGACGGAGGGCTACATCGCCGAACACGTCAGCATCTTCCCCGAGAACGCCTACCGCATGGCCTTCACCGACAACCACGACAAGAACTCCTGGGAGGGCAACCAGTACGCCAATTTCGGCGACGGCCTCCACGCCGCCATGGTGCTCTGCGCCACGATCGACGGCATGCCCCTGGTGTACAGCGGCCAGGAGGCCGGCCTGGCCCGCTCCCTGAACTTCTTCGAAAAGGACCCCATCGAATGGAAAGCCCACGAAAATACGGACATCTACAAAAAACTTTTCGATCTTAAACACCAGAACCAGGCCCTGTGGAACGGCAAATGGGGCGGCCCGATGGTTCGGATCAAGAACGACAAAATGGACCACGTCCTCTCCTTTTCCCGTGAGAAGAACGGCGATAAGGTGGTGACAGTGATCAATTTCAGCGATCAGGCGGTGAGCGTGCGGCTGGAGGCCGAATACCATAAAGGGCGGTATGCGGAGCTGTTTTCCGGTGAGGAGTATGTGCTGGAGGGGAGTGATGTGGTGGGGCTGGAGCCCTGGGGGTATCGGGTGCTGGTGAGGGGGAAATGATAAGTTTAACGTGAGGTTTGAGCATAAAGTGTTGGATTCTAGCTTACTATCCGGACTTTTGCCTGGAATTGTGTACGGTGTACGGGGCTGGACAGGAACCTGAAAGTGTACGCCTGCCTGCCTGCTCGGCCGTGGCCTCACGGGCAGGCAGGCATACACTTGCCGGCCAGGGAACCAGCTATCAGGCTAAAAGCCAACCACCTGGGTTCAAACCTCACGTTAAGTTTAGAAAACTCGCGCGCCAATGGAAAATTGGCGCCCGAGGCAGGGCTTTCGGGGCGCAATTGCGCTCGGACTTAAGCGCAGATTGCGTTTAACTTTTTTTCCTCGCCCGGCCAATTCGAAGAAAATATCCTCCCCTGGGGGAGGTAAGGAGGGGGAATTTTGAATGTAACCCTTGAAAATTCCCCCCTCTACTCCCCCCAGGGGGAGATAATCTTCTCCGATTTTGGGTTTCAGGGCCAGAAATTATCCATAACCTAAATTTGTCCGGCTCCTTGCGCTATATTTTGGGAGTCTGAAAGAAAAATATACTCCCCTCGGTTGCCAAAGGTGAAATTTTGACAAATTTATTTTTTTGGCCTGCGAGGCGAAAAACGTAGACATAGCCTGAGCTATGGCGAGGCTTTTCAACGAAGCAGGACGGAAAAAGAATACGGCAAACCTGCCTGCTCGCTGGCAGGCAGGAATCACTTCTGGCAACCGAGGGGAGTATAGAATAGGAAAACCGGCTGACAGTTCCATGCACAATTGCTCCGCCCTCTGCGTTTTCATTAAAAAGAGTTATGTAAAGAACGACAAAACGCGACCCAGATGAGCGAGCAAAACGAAAAAATGGGCTTCAACGCCACCTGGTCCATGGCCGTGGGCGGCATGGTGGGGGGCGGGATATTTTCTGTTCTGGGCGTTGTGATCTACACCGCCGGCCACTGGGCCTGGGCGAGTTTCCTTTTTGCCGGGCTGATCGCCCTGATCTCCGCCCACAGCTACAGCCGGTTGTCCCTCAAATACGAGCGGAGCGGCGGGGCCTTCGTCTTTCTGAGCGAGATCAACCACGAGGGCTTCGCCGGCAGCCTGTCCTGGGTGCTCATCCTGGGCTATGTGCTGACCATTTCGGTTTACGCTTTCACCTTCGGGCATTACGTCGCCCACGTGTTCGACTTCGGGGGCTGGCTGCCCCGGGTTCTTGGATTCGCCGTCATCGCCATCCTGGCCCTGGTGAACATGCGGGGAGTGGGCGACTCTTCCCGCCTGGAGATCATCACTGTCTGGGGAAAGCTGTTCGTATTGCTGGGGCTGTCCCTCTTCGGGCTGGCGCAGTGGAACCCGGCGGGGCTGACGGAGGGCATCGAGAGCCGCCCCTTCACGGCGGCCATTGTCGGAGCGGCCACCATCTTCATGGCCTACGAGGGTTTTCAGCTGCTGTCTTACGACTATGAGGACATCCGCAACCCCAAAAAGATACTGCCCCGGGCGACCATCACGGCGGTCATTTCCGTGATCGTCATCTATATCCTGGTCACCGTGGGCGCTTCCATGCTGGTGGGGGCGGAAGCCCTGATCGAAAAAAAGGAGATCGCCCTGTCCATTGCCGGCCAGAAGGCGCTGGGCACGGGAGGCCTGTTCCTGGTCACCCTGGCCGCGGCCTTTTCCACCGGCTCGGCCATCAACGCCACCCTGTTTTCCACCGCCCGCCTGATGGAAAACGTGGCGGAGAAGAAAGACCTGCCCCATATTTTCGCTATCGAGAACGACGCCAACATCCCGTACTACGCCATCCTGATCATTGGCGGGCTGGCGGCCGTACTGGCGGTGATCGGCTCGCTGGGCGCGCTGGTGGATGCGGCCAGCCTGATCTTCCTGATCACCTTTGGCATTGTCAATTTTCTGGCCTACCTGCAGAAGGTAAAATACCGGGTGCTGTGCTTTATCGGCGCCGTTGGCTGCCTGCTGGCCATGCTGCTGTCTTCCTGGGAGCAGCTGCAGTCGCGGCCGGCGCCGCTCCTCGTCATTTTGGGCCTGATCGTACTTGTATTCATCGGCCGGCCGTATATTCTAAAGCGGGTCAACCGTTAGTAAAATACCGAATCCAGAAAAGCGATCATCCTGTCGATGGCTTCCGGGGCATCCTTCTCGAAGCTGGTGCCCAGGAAGGGGTTGGCCCCCGAATCCAGGAAAGCGTGCGGGCGCCCTTCGTACTCCCAGTACTCCACCGGATGGCCCGCCGCCTGCAGTTTGTCCCGGTACATTTTCACCGATTCCGGCGTCGTGAGGTTGTCTTCCGACCCTACTGTGAGCAATTGGGGGGGAAGCTTTCGCTCGGCGGCATCGGGAAGGTGGTATATGGGAGACACCGCCTTGTAGCGCTCGGGGTTGTCCTCCACATTGAACGGCGCGCCGAAGATGGGCCGGGCCTCCGCTCCTCCCATCTGCCAGAAGAAATTGGAAGGCTTTTCGAAATCACCCAGGCAGGCCTCGTAAATGTCGAAGGCGCCGTAGCTGATGATGGCGGCCTGCACTTCAAGGCCGGCTTTTCCGGCTACCTTCTCGGCGGTTTTCCCACGCGGCAGGTAGCTGGGGTTGAAACCCGGGGGGTCTGCATCGAAGCCGGCGGAGCTCAGCCGGTTGCCCATCACCACCACCATCGAGGCCAGGTGGCCGCCGGCGCTGTCGCCGGTGACGGCGACCTTTTTCTTGTCGCCTTTGTACTTTTTGATATTGTCTTTGATCCACAATACCGCGCCGAAGGCGTCTTCGACGATCTGGTCCATCGTGACGGTGTTGCCGTTGTCCACCAACAGGCGGTAGTTGACGTTACACACCACGTACTCTCCGTGTTCGGCGATGTACTGCGCCATCTGATCCATGATCGATTTGTTGTTGATCAGCCAGCCGCCGCCGTGGAAGATCACCAGTACCGGGTACTTCTTTTTCCCGGTATCGGGCGTGTAGATGTCCATTGTCAGGTTGAAGCCGCCGGGCGAGGCCCAGACGACGTCTTTGGCCACCGAATAGGTGTGCAGGGCAGGGGCGGGTTGGGCGCCCCCCTGCCAGGGAAATAACAGGAGGGCCGGTAAAAGGAGGTTAATGATTTTCATGGTTGTGATTATTGTTTCGTGCTTGCCGGAACCATCTCTTCGATCTTCCTTCCCGGTAGCAGTACCGGGTTCACTTTTTCCACTACGATCTCATTTTCCAGGGTGAAGGTTGCCTCCCCCCGGATGTCTTCGCTTGAAGCGCCGATTTTCACGGTGTACGTTCCCGGCTCGGCGATCCAGGCGTTTCGGCCCGGGCTGAAGGATGCCAGTTCCTTTTCTCCGATGGTGATCGTCAGGGTTTGCTTTTCGCCGGGTTGCATCAGCCGGGTTTTGGCAAAGCCCTTCAGTTCCATGGCCGGCTTGTGCAGGCTCCCGGCCGGAGCGGAGAGGTAGAGCTGAACGGCTTCCTTTCCGGCTGTTTTACCCGTATTTACGATATCAATGGAAGCGGTAAGGGCGCCGTCAAATTTATCGCTGTCGAGTTTCAGGTTCTTATAGGAAAAGCTGGTGTAAGACAGGCCGTACCCAAAGGGAAAGGACGTTTCCACACCGAAAGTCTCATAATAGCGGTAACCCACGTAGATTCCCTCTTCATAAGCCACTTCCGAGGGCTTGCCCATGGTGAAAAAGCTGATCTTTTCTTCCTCAGCGCCGGGCAGTTCTTCGCCGGGGAAGTTCCTGGCGCTGGGCACATCATCGTAGCTGATGGGGAAGGAAGTGGGCAGTTTGCCGGAGGGGGATACCTTACCGAGGACGACATCGGCTACGGCATGGCCGGCTTCCTGCCCGCCCTGCCAGGCCAGTACGATGGCGTCTGCCCAGTCCCGCCAGCTGGCTGTTTCGATGACGTTGCCGATGTTGAGGATCACCACCACCTTCTTGCCTTCGTTGTGAAAGGCGTCGGCGACGGCCTTGATCATTTCCTTTTCGGCCTGGGTGAGGTAGAAGTCCCCCTCTTCTTTCCGGTCCTGCAATTCCCCGGAGTTGCGGCCGATGGTGATGAAGGCGATGTCCGTTTCCCGGGCTTTGGCGGCGGCCAGCCCTCTATCGACGGGCATTTCCGGGATGGGCGGCGTCAGTTCGAAGAAAAATTGTTTTTTCGGCTGTTTGGCCTTTTCCCCTTCGATGTATTTTTCATAGACGGCTTTCACCTGGGGATCCACCGGCCGCCCTGCCTTTTCCAGGCCTTCCACCAGTGCCACGGTATAGGCTTCGTTCACATCGCCGCTGCCGGTGCCGCCGGCGATGAATTCATAAGACGCATTTCCGAAAGCGGCGATCTTGCCGGCCGCCGGGCTCAGCGGGAGCGCGTCGTCGTTTTTCAGGAGCACCGCCCCTTCGGCGGCCGCCCGGCGGGCCAGCGCGGCATGAGCGATAAGGGCGGGCGCATCCGAGTATTCGTAACCTTCAAAGGCAGGAGATTGCAGGACCACGGCAAGTATACGGCTAACGTTTTCATCCAGGATGCTTTCGTCCAGTTCGCCTTTTTCAACCGCCTCCAGGATGGCCTTGCGCTGTTTGGGGTTGCCCGGCATGATGAGGTCGTTGCCCGCCCGCATCTGGGCCACGGGGTCGTTGCCGGCAAACCAGTCGGTCATGACCAGCCCCCGGAAGCCCCACTCCTCGCGGAGGATGGTATTGAGCAATTCTCCGTTCTGGGAAGTGTAGGGGCCGTTCACCTTGTTGTAGGAACTCATGACCGTCCAGGGCTGGGCCTCCTTTACGGCGATCTCGAATCCGCGCAGGTAAATCTCCCGCAGCGCCCGTTCGCCGGCAACCACATTGACCAGCATCCGGTTCGTCTCCTGGTTGTTGGCGACGAAGTGCTTTATGGAAGTGCCGACGCCGTTGGACTCGATGCCGTTGACCATGGCCGCGGCCATGTACCCGCTCAGGAACGGGTCCTCGGAATAATACTCGAAATTGCGCCCGGAAAGCGGGTCGCGGTGGATGTTCATTCCCGGAGCAAGCAAAATATCCACTCCGTATTCTTTGACCTCCCGGCCCATGGCCTTTCCCACTTCCTCTACCAGCCCGGTATCCCAGGAAGAAGCCAGGAGGGTGGCGATCGGAAAGGCGGTGCAGTAGTAGGTTTTGCCGCTGCTGCTGTCCCGCACCGGCACGATGCGCAGGCCGGCCGGCCCGTCCGCCAATACTATGCCGGGAACGCCCAGCCCGGGAATGTCATAGGTGCTGCCGGCCGCTCCCGGCACTTTTTCCGGCTTTTCGGCTTTCGAGAACCCGGGGATGGTCATGCCCATACCCACGACAAGGCCGGCCTTCTGCTCGAGGGAGAGGCGGGAAAGAAGGTCCTCCACCCGTTGGGCGATTGGCGCCTGCGTATCCTCGTAGAGGTCCTTTTTGCCATTGTTATTGAGGTCGCGGTAGGCGGCCTGCCCGGCCAGGTTAAGGCTGCAGGCGAGGCTTAAAGCCAGGAAGATGCTGGAAGTTTTTCTCATGAGGGGAAATCTTTTTTAACTTAATGTGTCACTTTGACGCAATAAAGATACAATAATAGGCCAGTTTTTACCATCTTTGAGGAAAAAAATATCATGCCGGCCTTAAGCGTGGACAAATTTCATCCGGGGCTGTCTGTAGACTGCGTTATCCTGGGGTTTCACCAGAATGAGCTGAAAGCCCTGCTCCTGAAAATGAAAAAGATGGATAAATGGGCATTGCCGGGGGGCTTTGTGGAGAAAGAGGAGGATGTGGACAAGGCCGCTGTCCGCGTCCTGTGGGAAAGGACGGGCCTGAAGGATATTTTTCTCCAGCAGTTTTATCTTTTCGGGGACGTCGGCAGGGAAGAGGAAGGCCATGTGGAAGGCTTGGTGCAGAAGGGCGTTATCGACAGGGAGCTCGCCGGCTGGTTGAAGCAGCGGTTTGTCACGGTGGGGTATTATGCCCTGGTGGAGTATTCGCAGGTGGAAGCGCCCCAGCCCGATTACCTGTCCGAGTCCTGTGAATGGCGTTCCCTCAGCGCCCTGCCGGAGCTGATGCTCGACCACGGGCGCATACTGGAAAAGGCTCACGCCACGCTCAAGCGGCAGCTCAACTACCAGCCCATCGGCCTGAACCTCCTTCCCCGGCGGTTCACCATGCCCGAATTGCAGGCCCTGTACGAGACCCTCCTCGGCCAGAAACTCGACCGGCGGAACTTCCAGCGCAAAATGATGGGCTACGGCATCCTCATCCGCACCGGAGAGCGGCGGACGGGCGGAGCGCACAAATCACCCTGGCTGTATGAGTTCGACGAGGAAAAATACCGGCAGAGCCTGGCAGGGGGGCTGAACGCGGGGTGGTAGGGAGGTTGAGCGTATCTCTTTCTACCTAATACAACTTCGAACGCATGATGGCGGGGGTACTGCTCCGGAGGCCATGGTTAAATTGCCGGATGGTTGTATTGTTGGGCGGACGGCTGCTTCTGTGGCCTAACCTTCTACCAAAAGCGTTTCGTAGGGAACTGCCTCCCATTCCGCCACTGCTTTTTCCGTAGAGCTGAAGCTCACGCCCAGGGCAATGACCTCCTTATCTCCGCCGAGGAACGGGCTGCCATAGCGCTTCTCCCGGATCTGCTGAAGCGCCGATTCCGCCGAGGCATCGAGCTTGAACTCCATGATGTATATCCTGTCTTTGGTATGCACTACAGTGTCCACTCTTCCCTTCGACGTGCTCACCTCCGATTGAACGAACATGCCGATCCCCGAGAACGAAAGGTGTAGTACGGCATGAAAAAAAGCCTCCTGCTTTTGCTGGAAGAGTTGGTAGGGGATCGTGGAAAAGAGAACGTCGATGAGTTCTACCGTCCGTTCAAGGTCGCCCTGATCCAGCGCCTTTTTCATCCTGATGAGCAGAGGTAAGCTGTCGGTGGCGGTTGTCTCGCGGAATGCTGCCAGCAGGTGTTGGTGCATGGTGTCTTTCACTTCCAGGTTGGGATAACCCAGGGTATAGAGCCTGAATTCCGGATCATAATTCAGAATGGTGAGGTAGCCTGTCTGAAAGAGGAGCGCCAGCCAGTTGAGGTCATCGATGGTGAAGCTTTCGAACATCACCTGCCCGGCTTCCAGCTGGTCCAGGTCATAGTGGAACTCGTTGCGTAATTTTTTGATCAGAAAAGTGGGCGTACCGGTTTCCCACCAGTAATTAGCGAATCTCTCGGAAGCAAAGAAGTTGAGTATTGAAAAAGGATTGTATAACCGGGTATCTGTTCCCCAGCTATAGCCGTTGTACCAGAGCTTTATTTTTTCCTTCAGGACATCGGCCGGGATTGCCATTTTCCGGGCTACCCGCTCGATATCCGGCACAAAGGAGGTTTCCAGTTCAACTTGGGTATATCCGGCAATCGTTTCAAATTGTTCCACCAGCGTAATGTCCCGCAGATGGTTCAGATCTGAGAATAGCGAGACCTTACTGAATTTGGATACGCCGGTGATCAAAAAGAAACGCAGGAACGGATCGGCATCTTTGATGACGGAGAAAAAGGTTTTCAGTATGTCCCGGTTGATCTCCGCCTGTTCCGGTTGATCGATGTAATCTACCAGCGGCTTGTCGTATTCGTCTATAAGCAACACCACCTTTGCCTCCCCGGCGCTTAACTTCTCCAGGATTTCGGCAAATTTCTGGTCATACGTTTCTCTTTCCAACTCAATTCCATGGGAAGCCGCAAGGTTTTTTACTTTAGCGTCCAGGGCAGCCGCAAGGCCCATGGTTTTATATCCGATACTGCTGAAGGAGAAATGCAGCACCGGGTGGGGCTGGAAATCGTATTTGTCCTCTATCCAAAGGCCCTCGAACAATTCCCGCTCTCCCTGAAACAAATATTTTAGCGTGGAAATGAGCAAAGACTTGCCGAACCGCCGGGGGCGGGACAGGAAGTAATACTGCCCTGATTTAATCAACTGGAAGAGCTCTCGGGTCTTGTCTACGTAGAAATAACCCTCTTCTCTCAGTTTCTGAAAATCCTGTATGCCGATGGGGTACTTCTTCATAATAGTAAAGATAACAAAAAATTGTTCCTTCCCTCCCTCCTTCCTTCATTCCTTCATTCCTTCATTCATTCCTTCATTCCTTCCTTCCTTCCTTCCTTCCTTCCTTCCTTCATTCCCACACCACCGCCTCCCCGGCCACCAGCCAGTTCTCAAAATGCAGCCCGTAGCGGCCGGCGAGCTCGTTGCGCTTCACCTTCAGGGTCGGGGTCAGCAGGCCGTTTTCCACGCTCCACAGCTCTTGGGTGATGACCATGGTGGCCACCTTTTCGTAGTTGGCCAGTTTTTTGTTGACGGCTTCCAGGGTTTCCCGCAGGCTCTGTTCGATGGCGGCCTGTTCTTTGGCGCGCCCCAGTTCGGAGAGCGCGACCAGGGCGATGGGTTGCGCCAGGCCCAGGCCGGTGACGCAGATCTGCTCGATGTCCGGGTTGCCGGCGAACTCCCATTCGATGGGGGCCGGCACGACGAACTTGCCCTTGGCGGTCTTAAACGCTTCCGACACCCTTCCGGTGAGGTGGAGGAACCCTTTTTCGTCTACCTGCCCGCTGTCGCCGGTATGGAACCATCCATCGCGGAACACCTCGGCCGTCTTTTCCGGGTTTTTGTAGTAGCCGTCCATGAACCAGGGGCCGCGGGCCAGCACTTCGCCGGTTTCGGGGTCGGTTTTCATTTCCGCCCCTTTCAGGGCGCGGCCCACCGTGCCGGTGGCGTCCTCCCATTCGCGGGTCATGGTGAAGCCGCCGCAGGTTTCGGTCAGGCCGTAGATCTCCTGTATGTTAAAGCCGAGGCGCCGGTACCAGGCCTTCATGGTGTCGGGCATGGGGGCGGCGGCGGTGATCAGCATGCGGGCGTGGCTGAGCCCCAGGGCCCGGCGGATCTTCCTTTTGACGATGCCGGAGAGGACGGGGAGGCTGAGCAGGAGGTTGAGCCGGGGCTGCGGCATGCGCTCCAGGATGCCCAGCTGGAATTTCGTCCAGATCCGGGGCACGCCGAAGAACAGCGTAGGCTGAATGGCCTGCAAATTGGCGGTGAAGGTATCCAGGCTTTCCACAAAGGATACCTGGCCGCGGTAGACGATACTCAACACCTCGGTCAGCGCCCGTTCGGCGATGTGGTTGAGCGGCAGGTAGGAAATGAGCCGGTTCTCGCCGGAGCGCAGCTTGAGCAGGTCCTCCTCCTTTTCCATTTTTACCAGCTCCGCCGGCTTGCGGTAGGTGAGCATCACTCCCTTGGGCGTGCCCGTGGTGCCGGAGGTGAAGATGATGGTGAACAGGCTGTCCAGGCCGGGTACGGGGCTTTCCGCCAGGGGTTCGGACCGGCTGATGAGATCATGCCACCGTTCTCCTTCCTCCACCCGGGAGTTGCCCTCGTAATGGGGGAAAGCGATGATGGGCATACCTTCGGGTACTCCCTGCTTCATCTCGTCCCAGCCTTCCAGCTTGCCGACGAACAGCGCCTGTACGTCGCCCAGCTCCAGCACTTCGCGGATCTGATCGGAACGCAGGGTGGGAAAGAAAGGCGCCGACACATAGCCGCCCATCATGATGGCCAGGTCGGCGATGATCCACTCCCGGCAGTTCTTGGATACGATACCGATGTGGGCGCCGTCGGGCAGGCCGAGGGAGCGCAGGCCCGTCGCCAGGCGGCGGGCCATCTGGCCCGTTTCTGCCCAGGTGTACTCCTCCCAGGTATCCCCGAAAGGCTGCCGCAGATATACTTCGTTGGGGGTCGTTTTTTCCCACTCGTAGAAATAACTGAGGAATGGTTTTAAAGCTGTCATCGTGTGTTCTGTTCGAGATTAGCGCTATGAAAATAGCACTTTCAGCCCAAAATGCAATATATGTCCAGGTTTTTGGAAGATAAGTCCATATCCCAGATAGGATTTTGTCATAAATTGCAGCAGGCTTTATTCCCGGGGAAACACCTAAAACCCTTTTTTATCATTGTCCCTGGCCTTAAGCCTGTAAACACACGAACAACATGTAAAAAAATGCAATGCTATTTGCAGGGAACCTCTTTCAACCCGAAGGGTTGCGGGTTCCCCCATTAAAAAAAGAGCTTTTCCGGAACTCCGGGAAAGCTCTTTCTTTTTCGGGCGGGCTATTGTTAGACTTTTAGGGGCCGGAGAAGTTATTCTTCGCCGGGCCCTTAGGCGGCGCGTTATTGCTGAGAAGCCCTTACCGCTTCGGCTTCCCCTTTCAGTTCAGGCTCTTCCTCGGCCTCGATACCGGCCGCTTTGGCGTAGATGTTCTTGTCGAGGGTCAGGCCGGGGCTTCCGAAGAGGATCAGCCGCCATGCCTTGAGGGAGCGGTATTTGGCCATATCTTTTACAATGTCGACGGCTTCGTGGAAGACCAGGTAAACAGGGTTGTAGGAATTGACGGGCTTCAGTATTCCGTATTCCGGCTTTTCTTCTTCGGGCTGGAACGTGCCGAACATACGGTCCCAGATGATGAAAGTGGAGCCGTAGTTCTTGTCCAGGTATTTCCCGTTTTTGGCGTGATGCACGCGGTGGTGGGAGGGGGTGGTGAATATAAATTCTATAGGCCGGGGCAATTTCCCGATGAGCTCGGTATGGATCCAGAACTGATAGAGGACCTCGATCTGATGACAGATGAAAAATACGACCGGATGGAAACCCGCCAGCGCCACCGGCAGGAAGAAGATCACCTTGAGCTGCTGT
Source organism: Phaeodactylibacter sp. (assembly GCA_024103175.1). GTDB lineage: Bacteria > Bacteroidota > Bacteroidia > Chitinophagales > Saprospiraceae > JACJXW01. Next base: position 8,626 of record JAGFJE010000023.1, on the reverse strand, counting down.
ATCCACGAAAGGCGGAAGGAAACGGTGAAATTGTATTGTTCGGAAGAATGGTGCGTGACGTGAGTAGCCCACCAGAACCGTTGTTCGTGGGCAATGCGGTGGGCCCAGTACCGGCAAAAATCCAGAAACACAATACACAGAAGGTAAGACCACCAGGTGGTGGGAATACTCCAGGGCACCAGGTTGTAGGCAAAGAGTACTGCGGCAAAAGTGGCGACTTTGGTCAGCGCGGTGGAGACCAGGTTGCCCACGCCCACGCCGGCGGCGGCCAGGCCGTCCAGTTTGTCATAATCCTTTCGGTTGTGGTAGAGCCGAAGGAAATACTCCAGAAAAACCAGAGAGATCATTACCGGAGCTGCATAAATAATGATGGGCGGCAGGTCCATCGCGAAAACCTGTTCTAAAGTGATCTTGGTTTTGTCCATATATGGTAAATGGTTGATTTATGGTTCTGCAATAGAAAAGAACGGGAAAATGGTTTTGGCAGGGTAATCTCGGTGGCCGGGCGCTCAAAAATAAGGAGTTCATTTCAGAAAAAAAATAATTTTTCACTCTATCGCCGGAAACGGCCAGTTGATAAAAATAAACGGCGCCTTGATCAAATAAACTTGAAACCGGCCGGTGAAAACTTCACTTTTGGTGTAACCTTTTGACGCCTGAAACCATCATATTACCCAACACAGAAATTGAAATAATAGCATGAAAACCTTTTTTCAAACCCTTTTACTGGTATTATGTTTGGCGCCAGGCCGGATTTCAGCCAACTCGCAGACCATCTTCAATGAGTTGGAACGCGAAGGCGCCCTGCAGGTAGAACTCGAACTCAGCCTGTCCGTCCTGCAAAGCAATGTGAATAACGGCGAGGAACAACCCGCCCTCTTCCGCTTTACCGATAAGCAGGGCCGGGCCCAGGAATGGAATGTGGAGGCCAATGTCCGCGGGCGGTTCCGCCGGCGCGTCTGCGATTTCCCGCCCATCAAGATCGATTTTTCCAAGAAGGGCCTGGAAGCCCGCGGCCTGCTCCCGTACGATGACCTCAAGCTCGTCACCCATTGCCAGGAAGGAGAGGAAGGCGAAGAAGCTGTGCTTCGTGAATACCTTGCCTATAAGCTTTACAGCAAACTGACGCCTCTCAATTACCGGGCTCAGCTGGTTGAGATCACCTATATCGATACGGATAGCGATACCCGCTTCAAAAAATACGGCATCCTGCTGGAAGATACCGATGAGCTGGCCGCCCGGCAGAACAGCGAAGAGTGTGAAGAATGTTATGGGCTGGACGCTTCCCGGATCGACCAGGACGTATACCTCACCCATGCAATGTTCCAGTATATGATCGGCAATACCGACTGGTCGCTGGCAATGAGCCGCAACCTGAAGATCATGAAGCCGCTGGACGGCGGCGATTACTGGATCATCCCCTACGATTTTGACTTTTCCGGCCTGGTGAACGCCAATTATGCGGTGCCCGACCAGAACGTCGGGCAGCGTTTCGTCGGAGAACGGGTCTACATGGGGGAAAAGTCCGGCCGTTCACAACTGGAAGAAACCATCCGTTTCTTTCAATCCAAAAAAGAAGAGTTGCTCCAATGCGTTGAAGAATTTTCCTTGCTGGATAAAGGTTCCCGCAGAGAGGTGGCCCGTTACCTGGAGCGCTTCTTCGACAGCCTCGAGCGGGAGGGCTTCGTCAAAACGGCCTCCATTTAGCTGAACCGCGGAAAAGATAAATAATGAGGCTGCGCCCATCACCGGAATAATACCGTGGTGGGCGCAGTTTTTATTCTTTAAGCAGAATTGTTTAGAAACGGCCTCCCTACCTGCTCAATCCTTTTGCCAAACCACTTCTCCCCCGATCTCTTCCCTCATTTCCAGCATGTTCAGGTGTTCGTCATAGACCGCGTCCAGGGCGAAGGGTTGCCGGCGCATCAGGTACTGGTAGATCTGCCAGTCGGTGGGAGGGGTAGGAATATCGGGGATCTTGTCAAAGGAGATCCATTCCAGGCTGCCCTCGTCGCAGGGTGGGGGAGGAACGCGGCCAATATCAACCACGTAAATGAAGCATAGCCAGTTGTAGTTCGTCGGCGAGCTTTCTGCCAGCACGCCGGCGTAGCGCAGCTGATCCTTATTTATTTGCAGCCTGGCCTCTTCGTATGTTTCCCGGATGGCGGCGTCGATGGGCCGTTCGTGGGGCTCCAGCTTGCCGCCAATGGGTACGTAGCGGCCGGCGTTGGGCTCCTTGTTTCGGCGGAGCAGCAGAAATTCCTCTTCGTGGCGAAGCACCACCATAGCGGCAGTGCGCTTGATGCCGGGTTTGACTTCCATAATTGAGTTTTTGGGCAAAATTATGTTTTTTCTATCCATCGCCCCCCAATCAACCCATCAACCCATCACACCAATCAACCACATTTTTTCAACAAATCCCAAGCGCTGCTTTCCAAAATAAAAGGAAAACCTTATCTTTGCACCCTTGTTTAGAAGAAGTAAAGCTCAGAGTCATGAAAAAAGAGATTCATCCGGACAATTATAGGATGGTAGTATTCAAGGATTTCTCCTCGGGGGATGCTTTCCTGACGCGCTCCTGCGCGCCCACGAAAGATACCATCACCTGGGAAGACGGCAAGGAATATCCGCTGGTCAAGCTGGAGATCTCCTCGTACTCGCACCCCTTCTTCACCGGGAAGATGAAGTTTGTGGACACGGCCGGCCGCATTGACAAGTTCAATAAGAAGTTCGCCAAATCCCGCTTCGCCAAGAAGGAAGAGGAGTCGACTGAATCCTGAAAAAATTACCACCGGGAAAATAAAAAAGCCCCTGTCAGTGCGATCGGGGCTTTTTTATTTCGGACGGGCTGCCCCGTCTTCGCGCCTCCAAACATGCTCTCAGCCGGGCAAGCTTCAGGCGGCCCGTAATAGGAGCGGTAGAAGCGGGCAAAGTTCGCCCTCATCTCCTGCCCGGTTTGGACGGGCCTCCCCACCCTGGCCTCCTACGCGATGGCTGCGGCTCGGAAAATAGAGAAAATAAGTGGATCTGATTCTTGTATTGAACCACCCTATCCGTTTATATTTGAAGGCCATGGAATGAACTAAAGTGGGGTCGGCACAGAAGCATCCTAATAAACTGCATATATGGTAAGAATTATTCTGTTCGATAATGAGGCCAGAGACCGGTTGTTGCCACTGACTTTTACCCGGCCCACCTGTGAGATCCGCATGGGCATTCTGACGATCCGGGAGAAGTGGGAACGCTGGCTGAAAGGCAAGGTTTCCTACATTACCCAGGATTATCTTTCGGAGAAATACCCCATCGAGCACAGTAAGGTCAATTACATCATTAACGGTTCAGTGCTGCCCTCGCCCCAACTGGTACGGCTCATTCACCAGATGGATTATAACGAGGCCTTCCTTCGCGGCGAAGAACTCATTGCCGCCAAACTGGACGAGGAGCAGATCGAAACCCTCATCCGGGATGACGACATCGGTGAACTCCGGGGGTATGACCTGGAAGGCACCGATTACCTCAAGGCCGATAACCTCTGGGACATCTTTACCCAGAATGCACAGGCCATCGAGCAGGATTTTGCGCTTCTGACAAAAGGCAGGCAGTCGCAGCCCATCAGCGACACCAACCGGGTGCTGGGCCCGGTGGAAAAGATCTTCCTGGAAGAGGGCGCCCGGGTGGAGTGCTCTACCCTGAATACCAACGGAGGGCCCATTTACGTCGGCAAGAATGCTGAAATAATGGAAGGCAGCCATATCCGCGGCGGGTTGGCCGTTTGTGAGCACGGGATCGTGAAAATGGGCGCCAGAGTATACGGGGGTACTACCGTAGGCCCCTGGTCGAAAGTGAGCGGAGAACTCAACAATTGCGTGATCCTGGGGTATTCGAACAAAGCTCATGAAGGGTATCTCGGCAATTCGGTGATCGGCGAGTGGTGCAATATCGGCGCCGATGCCAATACCTCCAACCTGAAGAACAATTACGACAAGATAAAGCTGTGGAGTTATGCTACTGAAGGTTTTGTCGAGACGGGCCAGCAATTCTGCGGCCTGATCATGGGCGACCATTCCAAGACGGGCATCAATACCATGTTCAATACCGGCACGGTGGTGGGCGTGTCTTCCAACGTGTTTGGCGAGGGCTTTCCCCGCAACTTCATCCCTTCTTTTTCCTGGGGGGGCAAGCACGGCTTTCAGACTTACCGCACCGATAAGGCCTTCGAAACGGCAGAGCGCGTCATGGCCCGCCGCGGTGTGGATTTTGACGTTCAGGAACGCCTCATCCTGCTCCGGGTCTTTGAGGAAACGGCAAAGTTCCGCCGCTGGGAGAAGAATGACTGATAATCCGATACACCTTGAAGCAACCCCTTTGGAAACGGCTGCTGAGTTATCTGTTCGAATGGCACATCGAAAGTGCGCCCAGCGAAATCAACCCGCATTTGTACGTCAGCCTCAGGAGCGGGCGCTACCAACTCTCCACAGCCAATGCCGTTTATTCCTACGAAGACCTCTACACCAACTACCTGTGGGCCTTTGAGCACGTCAACCTGGACGCCCTCCCCAATGAGGAGGCGCTGGTCCTGGGCCTCGGGCTCGGAAGCATACCGCTCATCCTGGAGAAGAAGTTCCACAAGCAGTTCCACTATACCGCCGTCGAACTGGATGAAGCCGTCGTCTACCTGGCCGGCCGCTACGGCCTGGATGGGCTCTCCTCTCCGATAGATACAGCCTGTGCCGACGCCTATGCCTTTATGCTGCAGAATGAAAAGCAGTACGGGCTGATATGCATGGATATTTTCCTGGATGACGTGGTGCCCCGCCCCTTTGAAAGCCGGGAATTCCTGGAGGCCCTGAAAAGCGCCCTGTCCCCCGGGGGCCTGCTCCTCTACAACCGCCTGGCGGATAATGATAAAGACCGGCGGGCAACTCAGTATTTCTTCGAGCGCCATTTTCTCTCCGTTTTCCCCCATGGCGCCTACCTCGACGTCGGCGGCAACTGGATGCTGGTTAACCACCGGCAGGCGCTGAAGGGATAAGATTTTTGATTTTTGATTTGAGGATGTTTGATGTTCGATGTGGCTAACTGGCGGCAGCCTGCCAAATGCACATCAAAAATCACACATCAAAAATCACACATCAAAAATCAACTGCCCTCACTCCAGCCTCCGGATATTATACATGACCGCTTCCAGGTAGGCGGCGCACTGTTGCAGGGCGTATTGCCGGTAGTAGTTGTCCTCGGGCAGGGAGCGCAGGCTTTGCCGGGCTTCTTCCAGGCTGCGTTGTGCGGCTTTAAGCCAGCCCAGTTCCTGCTCTGCGGTTTCGGCCTCATCGCTCATCTGATTGAGCGCCACCGCCTCGTTGATCAGCAGGCCGGCGAAGAACTCGGTTTGCCAGGGGAGCGGCGGAGTGTAGCTTTCGGCTTTCCGGCAGAGGCGGATGGCTTCATTTTGCAGGGCGAGGAAGGCCGGGAGGGAATCCGCCTGCTGCAGTGGTTCGGCCAGTTGTGATAAATGCACCGCATAGTCGATAATAGACTGTGCCCAGGCCCTTTTGTTCTCTTCGGTGGGGTGAAACCGGTAGGTGGCCTCCGCCTCTTTCAGCCGCTGTTCTTCTGCGGGCAGGAGGAGGAAAGCCCGGATGGTGTCCTCATAGGCATAGCAGGGGTCCCGCGCTTCAACCATTGGCAGGAGGGCTTCTGCCGGGCGGGAGAAATCTTCCGGAGAAATGGGGCAGGGCAGCAACTGCCACATGGCCATTGCCGGCAGGTGGTTGAGGATAAAAAGGCGGGGGGGCGTCAGGAAATAATCGGCGTCGAAGGCGGCCGTGAAGGCGTCCTGGCCGGGGGCGGCCCCCCAGGTAGGGTCGATAAGCTGCCATTGCCCATCCAGGAAAACGGCGTTCCAGGAGTGGTTGGGCGTGGAAGGAAGGGCCAATGCATCGAGCCCGGGCCGGGAATAGCCGGATACGGGAACGCACCGCAGGCCGGCGCGGCGGCACAGCTCGGCGTACAACAGGGAATAATCGAAACAGGTGCCCCGCCGGCGGCGAAGAATGTCGCCTATCGTTCGGTTGATCCGGCGATCTTCCCGGCTGGCATCGTCATCGTAGGCAATGGCGTGCGCCAGCCAGGCGTAGAGGCTGCGGGCTTTCTCCCGTTCGTCGCGGGCCGGTTCCACCAGGTAATTTACCAGTTCGGGCAGGTTGATGCGCAGGCTGTCCGGCGCCCGGCGGGCGTGGCGGTCGATGGCTTCGTATTGGGCCAGGGCGGGGAAGGCAGCCGCCAGAAGCGCTCCCAGGAGAAAAAGGCGAATGGAAATATTCATCATTGATCCGGTTGGGTTTTAGGTTACTAACGAATGGAAATGAGGGAGGCGCACGCATCAACGGCCTTTACTTTCAGATTTTCGCGCGCCGGCGTGCACTTTCCGCCATTAATGCCGTTTCTTTGGGTAGGAAAACCTTCTTTTATGGCATACTACCTTGAAAAGAGCGAATCTTTCTCTGAAGGCGTCAAGCGCATTGGCATGGAGCAGAACAACATGGCCATCGATGCGCTGGCCAATGACGATGACCTCCACAGCGGCATACACAAGGCCAGAAAACACTTCAAGAAGCTGCGCGCCCTCTACCGCCTCGTCCGGGACGAAGCCGGACACGAGGTGTATAAAGAAGGCAACGTCTTTTACCGCGACCTGGGCCGTAAACTCGCCCCGCTGCGGGACATCACTTCCCGAATAGAGACGATCGGTCTTTTGCAGGAACAATTCGGCAATATGGTCAATTCCGAAGCCTTCGACATCCTGCGCGGCCTGCTCGATGAAGAACGAAAGGCCATTAAAGAACAGGAAGTGGAAGAAGGCAACAAGGTCGAAGAGGCCATTGAGCTGCTTCGGGAGGAGCGCGGCCGCTTTCTGCAGCTTCCGGTGCGGGACAAATGCCTGAAGCAAACCATCGGGAGCCTCCATCGGGTGTACCGGCGCGGGTACAAGGGTTTTGAACGCTCCCTGGGCAGCCCGACGGTAGAGGAGATGCACGAATGGCGCAAGCGCGTCAAATACCTGTGGTATCACTATCGCCTCCTGCGCATGGCCTGGCCCCGCGTTTTCCGGGCCTACAAAAAGGAAACCAAAGTACTGGCCGATCACCTCGGCGATTATCACGACCTCGCCCTGCTGATGGACAAGATGGAAAGCTATGGGGAGGAACTGCCCGAAGAGGCCCGCCGCGTCCTGGCGGCAATTGCCGAGGGGCATAAACACAAACTGCTGGAGGATTCCCGGAAACAGGGCGCCCTGGTGTACACTGAACCCCCTAAAGCATTTGCCAAGCGCATGAAAGGGGTGCTGGAGGGCAATTTACTGTAAGCCTGATCATCGTTTCTGCACCTTTTTTTTCAAAACACCCTTGCGCCGGCAACCAAATCCTTTTCAAATTGTAATTATTGGCGTCAGAACAATAAACCACGCACCCCTATGAGATTATTGGCCTTGTTACTCTTTTTCCTGGCGGTAGGCTCCGCCCAAGCTAATGACCAGGTTCCGGAAAGTGTTAAAGCGGCATTCGAACAGATGCACCCTGATGTCCATGAACTGGATGTACACTGGGAAGTGCGTAAAGAGGCGATCGTTGCCACTTTCAATGAAGGCGGCGGCCTGAAGAAGGCCTTTTTCGCTCAGGATGGCGAATGGCTGGAAACCCGTGTCAGGCTTTACACCAGCCAGCTGCCCCGGGCTGTCTTCAAATACCTGGAAAGTATCCAGAGCGACGCCGATGTCACCTTCATGGCCAAAGTGCTGCACCCCGGCGGTTTTCTCTATCGCATCGAATCCGAAACTTTCGAAGAAGTGGTCATCGAGCTGCTCGACCGGCAGGGTACGCTCCTGGAAAAAAAGCACATTCCGTTTACGGAAGGGCTGGAGCTTTACTAGTGCCTCCGGAACGAAGTATGTGTTTAGCGCCGAGGTGACATCCTTTTTGCCCCTGCTCCTGGCGATTAAGCTTATTTCTACAGATTGAGGGCAAAAAGGGGGTCATCTCGTTCCAGTGCCAGGCCTTTCCAGATGACATCTTTCGCCGTTGAACAGTAATGCTACAAGCGGAAGGTTCGGTGAATAGGCGAAAGATGTCACCTAGCGTGAGTTTACTACGGAAAACGAAATTTTACTCTTTTTTCAGCTCTTAAATAGCTGATTGTGAACAGAATAGAAGACGTTTGGCATCAAAAAAAGTGTATATACTAACTAAAACAAAGGCGATATTCGTATCTTACCAAAAATTTGCTCTCCAAACAATAATCAAAATAAAAGTTAGTGTATACAGCTAAAATCAAAATAACTAACTGACAACCAGTTAGTTGCAACTATTTTTGACCTACCCCGTAGTAAACTCACGCTAGGGGGTGGAGCCCAAATAAAGTTTCCCGGGTTCAATACCGGAATTCCCCATTTTGACTTTCCGGAGTGCTCTCATGTGTGCATTGGCGCCTATGTCCGTGCGGGAGGCGCAGGGGGAAGGTATGCCCTGAAGCCAGTCAATGCCGGCGAAAGCGTACCGCTACCGCTTTACCCCACGGGCATGCCCGAACAAACAACAGGCAACGATTTAGCAAGTTGGGTTTTAAGGCGGGG
>JAGFJE010000021.1 GCA_024103175.1 Phaeodactylibacter sp. | reverse complement strand
TTCTGGATATACTTTTTACTTTTCATTTTCTTTATGTGCAGCTCGACTTTTCGAGCCTGCTCTCTGGAAGTACAGCTTAATACCAAAAACAACTCCCAAGGTATTCCTTTAATGGTAAAACTCCCAGCATTATATGCCTGATTGTGCTGTTTCAGGCGTTCATTTGGAGGCAACTCAGTATTGCCGATGTAATACCGGCCTAATTTTCTACTGAAGAGAATGTAAACATGATGTGCCATAAACAGGATTGAATAATTTATTCACATACGTTTGAACATTTCTCTTGCGCTTGGATGAGTCAGCCCCGATAACTATCGGGGTAACCAGCTGAGCTATGGGACCAGTTAATGTCAAATTTGAATATTAAAATAAAAGCTTATTTATGCCTCAGCCCCGATAGACGTCGGGGTAGCTGAGCTATGGGACCAATAAACATCAAAGCAGCTTCGCTTTCGAAGCGGATGCAAAGTTACGCAATAAACCTGCTAAATCCAAGAAGAGTTCCCGGATGAAACGCATTCTGTTTCTTCTCGATGGAATAGGGGAGCTTGGATATATAATGGAGCCTGATAATCGGGCCGAAGGACGGCGAAACGGTACGGAAGGGCGCAGTGATCCGGCAAAATGTATACCTTTGGAGGCTTCTAAATCGTTCAGTTATGCTAACCTCACCCCTCTACGTCCTCACCATACTCTGCCTCCTGGTCGTTTTGTCGGAGTGGTTGGTGCGCCATACTGCACTGCGCGGCCTGGGAACGGCCCTGCTGGTCATCGTCCTGACAGCCGTAGTGGCCAACCTCGGCATTTTGCCGGCGGGGTCTTCCGAAGAGCGGCCGGTGCCTGCCTACGAGGCCGTCTTTGCCTACCTCGCCCCCATTTCCATTTTCTGGCTGCTCCTGCGGGTCAACCTCAGGGATGTGCTGGCGGCGGGCCTGCCCATTGTCTTCCTCTTCATTGTCGGTTCTCTGGCCACTACGCTGGGAGCGGTAGGCGGCATGTGGCTGGTCAACGGCCCGCAGGCCATCGGCCCGCTCTACAACGCCGTGGGCGGCATGTTCGTGGGCACCTACACCGGAGGCAGCATCAACTTCAATGCGCTGGCGCTACACTACGAAGTGATGCGGGAAGGCGTGCTCTACGGCGGCTCCGTGGCGGTCGACAACATTCTGACCACCCTGTGGATGGTGGCCACCCTGGCGCTGCCCCGGCTGCTGGCGCCCTTCTGGCCCCGGAAAGACAGTACAATAAACAAAAGCGATGAGCCCACTCTCGGCATTGAGGACGATACCGAACACCTCCATCCCATCGACCTGGGGCTAACCCTGGCGCTGGGCATGGGCGCCCTGCTGGCTTCCAACCTGATCGCTGATTGGACGGCCACGCTGGGCTATACCGTGCCCTCCATCATCATCATCACCATTTTTGCACTCGTCATCGCCCAGTTCCCCATCGCCAAAAGGCTGAAAGGCGCCCAGGCGCTGGGCATGTTCTCCGTATACCTTTTCCTGGCGGTGATCGGCGCCTTCTGCGACATACAAGCCCTTCAGAGCCTGGGCTTCCTGGGGCTGGCCCTTTTCGGCTTTGCCCTCACCACCGTTCTCGTCCACGGGCTGGCCACCTTCGGCGCCGCCCGCCTGATGAAAATGGACCTGGATATGGCGGCCGTAGCTTCCCAGGCCAATGTCGGCGGAGGCACCTCGGCGCTGGCTCTGGCGCGCGGCATCGGCCGCAACGACCTGGTGCTGCCGGCAGTCCTGCTGGGCGCCCTGGGCAATGCCCTCGGCACCTTCCTGGGGTTCTGGGCAGCGGGGCAGCTGCTGCCGGGGCTGGGATAAGAAAAAGGCGGAATGGGGAAGGCGGAAGGCGGAACGGGCACCGGGAGGGGCGCTTTGAAGCCTTCCGACTTCCCAATTCCGGCTTCCCACTTCCACCCCTTCCCTGACCAAAGTCAACTTTTTTCCTGACCCTTATCATTTCCCTATGACGGCCAATCGATTAACTTATTGAGTTGAACGAGATTAAACCGCATTCATTATGTTCAAATTACGGATCCATATCCTGATCCTGCGGTATTACCTGATGATGCTGGTCACCATCATTGCCGTAGCCACCCATCAGATGTGGCTGGTTCCTGTGGTCATGGCAATTGCCATCAGCGCCGTCCTGGGGTACCGCTTTGGAGGAGACAGCGAAGAAGCGGCCAAGGTGGTCCGCATGAAAGCTTCGCCGGAGAAAACGGCACGGAAAGCGGGTTGACCGTTCTCCTGCTTTTTGTCCCGGTATCCTCTGTCCCAAAGAGAAGGAAGGGGCTTTTTATTTTAAAGAAAAAGGGGAGAAGTTTTTCTTTTTACCAACTCAACCACCATCCCATGCACGAGGCCATTCTGTACGAACCCATGGAAAAGAAGGCCGTCCGCTGCACGGCCTGTAAGATCCGCTGTGTGGTCAAACCGGGAGGGGCGGGCGTTTGCGGCGTGCGCCAGAACAAAGGCGGCAAGCTCTACCTCCTTGTCTATGGAAAAGCCTCGGCGGTCAATATCGACCCCATCGAAAAGAAACCCCTGTATCATTTCCTGCCCGGCTCTCAGATCTTTTCCATCGGCGCCATCGGCTGCAATTTCGCCTGCAGCTTCTGCCAGAACTGGGACCTCTCCCAGCTCGCCCGCACCCTGCGGGAAAAGCTGATGAAAGAGAAACACATTGAAGACATCGAACTGGAAGTGGGCCAATACGGCTATGAGCTGTCTCCCGAAAGGATAGTCAAATTGTGCCTGGAGAAAAAAGTACCTTCCATCGCCTATACGTACAACGAACCCGTCATCTTTTTCGAATACCTGCACGATGCATCGACGCTGGCCCGCCGACATGGTATCCGCACCGTTTTTGTCAGCAACGGCTACGAATCGGAGGAAGCGCTGGATGCTGCCGCCGGCTACCTCGACGCCATGAACATCGACCTGAAGTCCTTCCGCGATGAATTCTATAAAAAACTCTGCAAGGCCAGGCTGCAGCCGGTACTGGATACCATCCGGGATGTACACAAAAGGGGCGTCTGGCTGGAAGTCACTACGCTGGTGATCCCCGGGCAGAATGACTCGGAGGCAGAACTCAGGGACATTGCCGGCTTCATCGCTTCGGTCGACAACAACATACCGTGGCACATCTCGGCGTTCCACCCCGCCTACCGGATGAAAGATACCCCATATACCAGCCGGGCGGCCCTGGAAAAGGCGTATGACATCGGCCTTGGGGCCGGGCTGAAATTCATCTACGTAGGCAACATTCAGGATGAGGGGCGGTCGGCGACCTACTGCCCCAACTGCGGGGCGGCGCTGATCCGGCGGACGGGATACCGCACGTGGATGGAAAAAGCTTTCAGTGGGGGGCAGTGCCTCCGGTGCAAAACCAAAATTCCAGGGATATGGCAGTGAGAACAAGAAAGGCAGCCGTTGCAGGCTATTTCTACCCGGCAGATAAGGCTCGGCTCATCCAGAACATCTCTCATTTTCTGAGCCAGGCGCCGGTCCCTTCTGGAGATAACCGATTGAAAGCCCTCATCGTCCCCCATGCCGGATACCTGTACTCCGGCCAGGTGGCGGCCTATGCCTACTCCCTGCTGAAAAACACCCCGGAAAAATGGAAGAAGGTAATAGCCATCGGCCCGGCCCATACCTTGATGATGCATACGCTGGCCACCGACGCCAATGATTACTGGGAAACCCCACTGGGCCGGGTGAAGGTCCTGCACGACGGCTTCGCCGTACAGGAGTCTGCCCATATCCAGGAGCACTGCCTGGAAGTACAGCTGCCCTTCCTGCAGTATGTACTCGGAGAATTTCAGTTCCTTCCCCTGCTCACCGGGAAGATCAACCCGAAGGACTTCTGCCAGGCGGTAGAAAACATCCTTTCGGAAGACAGTTTGCTCCTCATCAGCTCCGATCTCAGCCATTTTTACGATTATGGAACGGCGGCCGAACTCGACCACGCCACCAACCAGGCTATCGAAGCACTGGATTACGAGCGCATGGAAAAAGCAGGGATCGCCTGCGGTAAAACCTCCATTCTCATGGCCATGGAAATCGCCCGCCGGAAAGGATGGCGGCCCCGCTTGCTGCACTATAGCAATTCCGGCGATGTGAGCCAGGATCGTGAAAGTGTGGTGGGGTACGCCAGTTTCGGGTTCTTCCAGAGATAAAAAAGGAAAGCGGTAAAAAAGCACAAGGCCCGGCTACGTCCAATGCCGTGAGCCGGGCCTCGATACCTGTGCACAGGGGGATTAATCCTTCCCTTCTGCCGGCGGCTTCAGCTCGTAGCCCATCTGCATCATCAGCGAAAGAGAATTCATCTCCTCCCATTCTTCCGCCACCTTGCCGTCTACTATTTTGTAGATCGTGATCCCGGTGACGTTCACCGGTTGGGGAGCGCCCGCCGGCGTGCCCTTGCCTTCCCACCGAACCACTGCGTAATCCCCGCTGCAGATGATGTCGATATTTTTCCCCTCCGCATCGGGAACATTCTTGTAAAACTCAGCCGTTTGGGCCTTGATCTTTTCCACCCCTTCGATCTTGCCTTCCTGGGTGTGCCGGACGGCATCGGCATGATAGAACTCATCCACCATGTCGGCATTCTTTTCCATCATGGCCTTATCCATTTTGTCGAGTAGGGCCTGATGTGGGCAATCCTGAGCCAAAAGAGTGGGAGAACAAACAAGAAGTAACAGGAGCAGGCTTGCTCCTCCGAGAAGATTTTGATACCTCATAGCATTTAGGGTTTTATGTGAAATATTTAGCCTAAGATACGCAGGCTCCAACTAAAGAGCATGCCGATTCACACATTTTAATTTAGACAACCTGTTGCCAGCACTGCAATTTTCATTAATTTAGTTCAATGTACAACAGCTTTTTGAAGCACTTTCAACCAGAAAAACACCGCCAATGAGAAAGCATTACAAACGCTTATTCTTATTTTCTTTCCTGGTTGCCATACTAATACTTCCCTCCTGTAAAAGCACCGCCCCCGGGCAATCCCCGGCCGAAACAACGGAAGTGGGCCCTGGCAGCGACAGCATTTATCAGGCCATTTTGCAAAGGAGGCTGGAAGAGGCAGGGCAACCGAGGCCGGATAGCGCCGCCGAATCCGGATTCATCAGGAGCGAAAAGGGAGCGAAATTTTCAACGGTCCCGGTGTATTATGCCACCGACCGGGAGCCCACCGGCAGCAGCAGCCCCTATGCGTTTTACGGGGGCGAACGGAGCGCCGCCGGCCTTCGGTTCGGCAAATGCACGGTGACCATACCGAAGATCCACGAGATCGGTGAGATCGAACGGCCGTCCTGGTGGAGCCTCGAGTTCAGCGAAAACCCGGAAGAGCATATTATCCTGAAGAAAATAGAGCCAATGGGGGAAAACAGCTTTTTCTCCGAGCTCAACCTGAATGCCCGCCTGGCGGATAAGCAGGAGGCGCTGGTATTCATTCACGGATACAACACTTCCTTTGATGAAGCGGCACTGAGAGCAGCACAGGTAGCGTACGATGTGAGTTTCAAGGGCATTCCCATTCTCTACAGCTGGCCTTCGACGGGCAGCCTCTTGGGGTACTGGCAGGATGGTGAGAACAATGCCTGGTCGGCCCCCCACCTCGAGTACTTTCTGGAGGAGCTGGCCCGGCAAAACTGTTGGAACAAAATCCACATCATCGCCCACAGCATGGGCAACCGGACGCTGACTAAATCCCTGATCGCCCTCGCCCGGAAAAATCCCCAAAAACGGCTGTTCGGCCAGGTCATCCTGGCGGCGCCCGATGTGGATGCCAAAGAGTTCGTCCAGGAGATCGCCCCCCTGATCCGGCAGACGGCCGACAACGTAACCCTCTACGCTTCCTCCAAAGATAAGGCCCTGGCCGCTTCCCAGCAGTTCAACAAAGCGCCCCGCGCCGGAGAAGGGGGAAGGAACCTCGTCGTCGTCGAAACAATAGAAACCGTCGATGCGTCGTCTATCGACACCGATTTTCTGGGCCATACCTACTTTGCCAACACCTGGCTGTTGATCCAGGACCTGTATGAGGTGATCAACAGGGGATGGAATGCGGAGAAACGGGAGCTGGTGGACAAAAAGAAAAATCAGAGGAAATATTGGGCGTTCGGGCAGTAAAAATCTTTAGCTTAGCAACTCTACCAATTCATCGCTTTATACTATGGCAAAAGAAAAAAACAGCGGGAAACAAAAAAAGAAAAAATCCAAACGCATCAGCTACCACAAGCAACCGGAGGAGATGAGCCTGCGGGAATGGCAGATTGGCCTGCGCCGGCAGTTTGGCAAGGAACAGAGCTTCAAACTCACCAACCTCGGCGGCCACCCGGTATGGTCGGATTTTACCGTGGGCAATCCCGAACGCAATACCGTCTACCGGCTGGCCCTGCGCGGCCAGGAGCCCGGCGACAACTACTGCTCCTGCCTCGACTTCGCCACCAACGGCCTGGGCACCTGCAA
>JAGFJE010000790.1 GCA_024103175.1 Phaeodactylibacter sp. | reverse complement strand
ATCTCCGAATCGCTCGACCTCATTTCTCAGTTTCCCTTATTCCTAAAGGGAATGTATGTAGACCAGTGGAAATACCACGAAAAGCCGCCCAAGGACTACGATACGGTCGAGCAGATGAAGAACATGGTGAAAAACCTGCAGAGCCGGTACGGCGAAGCGGAATTCAACTGGGACATGCCGACCGAAGAGATCATCGCCACTACCCTGGATTCCCTGAAAGAATATGTCTCCGAAGGCCAGATGGCCCATATCAAAGGCCAGATGCCGGCTGAGGTAAAAAGTGTATTCGGATAATGACCGGCTGCCCCCTTTCACCAGCAAACAATAATCCATGACAGCAACAGTGATCATTGTACTGTCCGTACTCGCCCTGTCTTTTATTCTCTTCCTGACGGGTTGGCTGCGCCCCGACATCATTGCCATGCTCGTGTTGCTGAGCCTTGTCGTAGCCGGCGTAGTCAGCCCGGCGGATTCCTTTCAGGGCTTCAGCAGTTTTGCGGTGATGGCCATCGCCGGCCTGCTGATTATCGGCAACGGCCTGGAGCGCACCGGTGTCGTGGAATGGGTGGCCCGGAAGATAGAAAGGGTTACCGGCAGGAGCTTCACCCGCCTGCTGGCCATCAATACTGCTGCCCCGGGCCTGCTTTCGGGGTTTGTGAATATAGTCGCTGCCGCATCCTTCTTCATTCCTGTCATTCTGAGGCTATGCCTCAAGATGAAGGTATCTCCCTCCAAGATCCTGCTGCCCATGGCCTCTCTGGCGCTGATCGGCGCCAACCTCACCCTTATTGGCGCTTCCCACAACCTGGTCGTCCACAGCCTGCTGGAAGAATCGCAAGGGATGGGGTTCGGCTTTTTCGAATTTACGGTAGTAGGAGGCGTACTGCTCCTGGTGGGCATGTTGTATACTCTTTTCATCGGCCACCGGCTGTTACCCGAACGGGAGAAACTGGGAAAGCCAAAGGAAGCAACGGAAACATCTAACCTGGTGGAGGATTATGCGCTCAAAGACCGCCTTTCTGAAGCCTGGATCACTCCTGAGTTTGAATCTAAAGAGTACACGGTAAAGAATTTCACACTGCACAACCAATTCGGCCTGAGCCTGATCGAGGTCATCCGCGAGGGAGACCAGTTCCTGCTCAAAGGGGAAGACACCATTCTGCAAGGTGGCGACATGCTGCTTTTGCAGGGGCGGGAAGAGAAGGTAAAGGAATTTTGTGAAGCCTACGAAGGCATTTCCTTTATGGGCCCGCCCCGCTCCCAGGAGAAATACCCGGTAAGTACGGCCGAGCTGGCGGAAGCCGTTGTGCCGCCTCGTTCGGTAGCCATCGGAAAAACGCCGGAGGAAATGGGGTTCCGGGAGGAATTCGGGCTTACGGTCATTGCCTACTACCGCGACGGCCGGCCCCACCGCACCTTTGTCAGTGAAGAAAAAATGCAGGAAGGCGACGGCCTGCTCTTCTACGGCCCGCGCCACAAGATTAGGGACTTCGCCCCCGACAAGAGCATCCTGATCTACCACAAGCCAGGGGAGCCGGAAGTGTCGGCCAAGCAAAGAAAGAAAGCTCCCTGGGCGGCCCTCATCCTGGTGGCGGTAGTCGCCGTAGCGGCCGTTGACATCATGCCCATCGCCATTTCCGCCCTGGCGGGCGCAGTTTTGATGATGATCACCGGCATCGTCAACCCCTTCAAGGCCTACGACGCCATCGACTGGAAGACCATCGTCCTAATCGGCGGCATGTACCCCCTCGGCATTGCCCTGAACGAAACAGGCGCCGCCGACGTGATCGGCGATACGCTGATCAATACCCTGGGCGGTTACGGCCCCATTGCCGTGATGGCAGGCATTGTGGTGCTGGCCATGATCCTCACCCAGCCCATACACAATGCCGCCGTGGCGGTGATCATGACCCCGATCGCCATCAATGCCGCCGCGCTCATGGACGTCGACCCCCGCGCCTATTGCGTAGCGGTGCTGGTAGCCTGTTCCACCACTTTCCTACTTCCCTACGGGCATCCCGCCCCCTATATGGTGCAGGGCCCCGGAAACTACCGGGCTACCGACTATGTAAAATTTGGCCTGCCGCTGAACCTGCTGGCGCTGGTGGTTATCCTGGTAGTGGTGCCACTCTGGTGGCCGTTGTGAGGACCGTCTTATATCCGCGCCTGATACGTATACAATTGATAATACCTTCCCTGCCGGCTGATCAGCTCCTGGTGGTTGCCCCGCTCCACGATGTAGCCGTTTTCGATGACGAGTATCTGATCCGCCTTGCGGATGGTACTGAGGCGGTGGGCGATGACAAAGGTGGTGCGGCCCCGCATCAGGTCATTCAGGCTTTTTTGAATGAGCGACTCACTTTCCGTATCCAGGTTGGAGGTCGCTTCATCCAGGATGATGATCTTCGGATCAGCGAGAATGGCGCGGGCGATGGCGATGCGCTGCCGCTGCCCGCCCGACAGCTTGACGCCCCGCTCGCCGATAAGGGTGTCGAGGCCGTCCTCGAAGCGGTCGGTAAATTCATTGACATAGGCCGCTTTGACCGCCTGCTGCAACTGCTCCTCCGTTGCTTCTGGCCGGGGGAAGAGGATATTCTCCCGGATGGCGCCTTCGAACAGAAAATCGTCCTGAAGGACGACGCCCAGGTGGCGGCGGTAGCTGCTCAGGCTCACTGTCGACAGGTCGATACCGTCGATGGTAACTTTACCGGAATCCGGGTTCAGGAAAGAAGCCGCCAGCCCGGCGATGGTCGTTTTGCCGGAGCCCGAGGTACCCACCAGAGCGGTTACTGAGCCGGATGGGGCGTCGAAAGTGATGTCATGCACTACTTCCTTGCCTTCGATGTAGGCAAAAGATACTTTTTCAAAACGGATATTTCCTTCGACGGCCTGCAGCTGCACCGTCCGCACGGAAGGATCGTCCTCCGGGTCCAAATTCATGATCTCTTCGGTGCGGTCGAGGCCGGCGAAGGCCTCGGTCAGCTGGCTGCCGATGTTGCTCATCTGCACGATGGGCGCGATCATAAAACCGAGGTAGAGCGTGAAGGCCAGAAAATCGCCGAACGTCATATTCCCCTGTATGATCTGGTAGCCGCCGATGCCCATGATGCCGGCGCTGGCCATGCCCAGCAGGAAGGTGGCGGAACTCGTCATCAGAGAAGTGGAGGTAAGGCTCTTTTTGACGTTCTGGAACAGCATTTCCACACCCTGCTCGAAGGTTTCATTTTCCTGCTGCTCGGCATTGAAGCCTTTGATGACCCGAACGCCGTTCAGCGTTTCCACCAACCGCCCGGTGACCTGCGCATTCAGCACGCCCCGCTCCCGGAAAATGGGCCGGATATAGCCGAAAGCCTTCAGGGCGATGAAAGCGAAGATGGAGACTGGCGCCAGCACGTAGAGGGTCATCATAGGGCTGATGCGGATCAGCAGGATGAGGGAGGCCACAGCGGTGAGCGTGCCGCCGACCAGTTGGACCAGCCCGGTGCCCACCAGGTTGCGCACCCCTTCCACATCGGTCATGATACGGGACACCAGCGCGCCCGATTTGTTGTTGTCGAAATAGCTGATCGGCAGGGAGAGGATCTTCTTCTGCACCCGTGCCCGCAGTTTGGAGATGAGCCGCTGGGCCTCTACGCTCAGCAACTGGGTCAGCCAGAAGGAGGTAACCGCCTGAACGATAATGGCGCCGGCAACTACCGCCAGCAGGACTTTCAGCATCTGCAGGTCCTTCTCGACGATCACGTTGTCGATCAGGTATTTGCTGGCGCCCGGCAGCACCAGCCCCGCCAGGCGGCTGATGACAATAAGCACAAGGCCGAGGAAGATGAGGCCCCGGCGGGGCCAGACGAAGGCCTGGAAGGCCTGGCGAAGGGTTACTTTACTTTTTTGCATGATAGGGTTGAGGGTTTGCACAGCAATTGAAAACGCCGGGAGGTGGGGGATGGTTGAGGGGGGAGATGAAGGAATGAAGGAATGAAGGAATGATGGAATGATGGAATGATGGCCCGCCTTCGCTAAAGCTACGGACGAGTAAAAATGAAGGGGCTGCTGATTTTTTGAAATTGTTGGATTTCTGTGTTGACACCACCTACTTCGCCAGGGCGTCTACTTCTTCCATTTTGAACCGCACACTCAGAATATAGGGCTCTTCGCCTTCGTCCCAATGGCCGTAGGTGGTAGTCACAATAGTGCCATCCGGCAGCAGTTCCAGGGCCGGGTAAGTGGTGTCAAACCCCCGGGTATTGTCCTTCAGCCGGATGCGGTACTGGCCCTCTCTGCCCTCCGCCAGGTCTTCGTAGGCGCCTACCCAGGCCACCCAGTCGCCCGCAGTAGGGCTGATGGGGCCAGCCTGCTCGTAGAGTATTTTTTCATCGCAATCGCTGCATTCCCTCTTCAGGCTGGCAAAGCGCCCGTAAGCCGGCGGGTTGTCCCGGAAGGAGATGAGCAGGCGGCCATCGGGCGTGTAGACAGCCTGGTGGCGGTCGCCGGTAAGGGCGTTCGGCAGCTGCCGCGGCGCTGTCCATGATTTTCCTTCGTCTCTCGAGAACATAATATAGGAGTTCATCCGGCGGGCGTTTTCCCGGAGCAGCATGGCCAGTTCCTTACCATCCGGCGAGCGGATAAGGCCGGGCTCGCAAAGGTGGATAACCCTCGATTTAAAGATCTCCTGGGGGAAAGTCCAGCTCAGGCCTCCGTCATAGGAATAGGTTTTATACAGGGTCATAAGCCCCAGGTTATTGGCCGACTGCTTTTCCCATCCTTCCGGCCTTCCTTCTTTAGAGATAAACCGCTGGTCATCGTGAAATACGGCCATGTAATGCCCTTTGCCGGTGTTCAGCGGCACAAGGTCGGCCATGACGACAATACCTCCCCAATCGCCAACCTGCTCCAGCTCGGTCCAGCTTTGGCAGTTGTCTTCCGAAACGGCCATCCGGGCCGGGTACAGGCCGGAGAACATAATCATCCGCTTGTTGCCTGCCGCATCCTCCACCGGATAGAGGGTGGGTACCTCAAGGGAAGTCTCCCAGCTTTTGGGAGTAGGCAGCCGCTCACTCCAGGACAACCCGCCGTCCTCGCTCCGCTTCATGACAATGCTCCCCCGGCCGTGCCCTTTGGGATAAACACAATAGATCGTTTTCCCATCTTCCAGCAATACGGTGGTGGGATGCCCAAGATATTGTCCTTTTTCCTTGTCGACCACTACCTGTCGCCCGGTATCCTTATCCAGGTCAATAAAGGGCAGGCTGTAATAGTTTTTGGAAAAGCCGTCAATGTCGATGCCCTTGTTCGGGATTTCCTGCGCCTGTGCGTTTCCGAAGAGCAGAAACAATCCGGACAGCAGCCAAGCGGCCATTATTTTGGATCTCATCATAAAGGGGGTTATGTGATCAAATGCTTGTTGCGGTTAAAGGTAGGAGGTAATTTGCGAAAGAAGGGAGGCGTATTTATCAATAATTACCTCGATCGTCTCAACAATGCCGTTTTTGTTGTTTTTTCATACATAATCCATCCTGTATACAGTACAACGACCTGCGACACTCACATTGCCTGTACCGGCGAGCGTCGTCTATTCAAGTAAACTGTTAATCTTCTGCCCAGGAGGCTTTATTACGCAAAAAGCCTGGCTAATATCGTAGCCAGGCTTTTTCATAGTGGTCCCACTTGGGCTGGAATGGGGTTCGCAAATCATTGATAATCAGTGTTTTTGAACACGGTTTGGCTAGCGGTCTAGTGTTGGACAAAAGTCGGAAGTCGGAAAGCGGAAGTCGGAATGACTTTGGACGTTCTGCAACTCTTTGGCTATCAATAGTGTCCAACCTTAGAAGGGTAGCC
>JAGFJE010000788.1 GCA_024103175.1 Phaeodactylibacter sp. | reverse complement strand
CAGGCCAAACTGAACCGGAAACAGGCCAAAATAAAGATCGACATTCCCCCCACTGCGGAAGTGCAGGCCGGCATGAAGATATGGCCTCCATTTTCATCTGGCTCATCAGCGGGCTGGGGCTGCTCTCCCTGGCCACCCTGGCCGCCAGCCTGAGGGACAATACCCTCAGCAAAGCCCTATATGCCGTCACACTTATCGTCTCCCTGGTTGCTGTGGGCGTCGCCACGCAGGTGGGTGCCACGGGCGGCAAGATCCGCCATCCGGAGATCGGCGGGGCCGCCGTACAGGCGGATGCCGGCGGCCGGGAAGGCGGCGGCGTCTATGGAAGAGAGCGGGAAGAAGAGAACGAAGATTAAAAGAAGGGTTAAGGCCCGGGGTTCAGATCTTCCGAGACCCTGAAAACCGGGGCAACAATTCAAATATCTTCTCCATCACCACCCACTTCTCCCCCGGCTTCGCTCCGGGCACGGCCTGTTGGTATTTCCACATCAGCTTTTCCCACTCCTGTACCCGCGGGTTGGCGGCGTCCATGGCGGCCTTTCGTTCAAAGGAAAAATCGTCCGCCGTTTCCATGATCATGAACAGGCGGGCGCCGAAGCGGTAGATCTCCATATTGAGAATGCCGGCGCTGCGGATGCTTTCCAGGATCTCCGGCCACACCTCCCGGTGGTAGGCTTCGTATTCGGCGATCAGGGAGGGGTCGTCTTTGAGGTCGAGGGTGAGGCAGTATTTTTGCATGGAATAAAGGAATTTTACCCGGCCGAGCCGTGGCGAGGACGGGGAGTGAATTTTACCCGGCTGAGCCAGTAGCGAAGTCGGGGAGTGAATTTTCGGCTACCCGTCTAATGTTGGACACTATTGATAGCCAAAGAGTTGCGGAACGTCCAAAGTCATTCCGACTTCCGCTTTCCGACTTCCGACTTTTGTCCAACGCTAGACCGCTAGCCGAATTTTCCCCTTTCCTCCTCTACCTCCCCGGTTTGTAGCGTGACTCATCCAGCAGGGCCTGTGCATCCCGCAGGGAAAACAACTGTGGCAGGGTGGTATCCGGACGCCGCTTCATGTAGGCCTTTACGATCTGCCAGCCCACCCAGTTGGCCGTGCGCCCCGGCGCTTCCGACGGCATACCCGGCGAATGGGGGCTGTAGTCCACCAGCTTGCGGATGCGCTGCCAGTCACTCGAATAAAGCAGTTCTTCCTTGAGGAAATGGGCCCACATCTCCAGTTCGTTGTCCTGCAGCCATTCGGCCTGACGGGAAGTGACTTCCAGCTTAATGCTGTCGGGGGTATAGGGAAGCAGGAGGTCCAGGGCATAGATCTTCTTGCCATTGTGCACCATAATATCGAGCAGGCGGTTGCCGCCGGGAGGGCCGGCCATGCCGTCAATTAGGGCTTGTATGGTTTTGGATACGAGGTGCTCCCGGTTGAAAGTACGGATAAGGTACTCGGAAAACATCGGGTTGTTGGGGTCTATTTTCCGGTAGGGGAAAGCTTCGCCCAGGAAGAAGTCGAGCCCTGTCGCCAGGCCGTTATCCCCGTAGACAAAGGCGGCGACCGTAAATTCCGAAATGCAGGTGGTAACCGTGGGCGCCGGTTCTCCGGGAAAATAGTATTGGAAAAAGCGGAATGCCTCTTCAAATTCCGCTTCGATGTCCTGCATATCTTCGTATACTACCTGGCAGGAATCGTAAAGGGAGCGGACTGAAGGGTGGGTTATAAACCCCTGGTAAAAGGCCGTATCGGTAGCCGGCGCCCCGAGTACCTGCCCGAAAAAGAGAGGGGCAAATTCCGGGTATGCTGCTTCCAGTGCCTCCAGCCCGGCGTCCATCCGGCTGGTATCCAGGGCGAACAGATCGCGCTCAAATCTCCGTATGGAAACATCCGCTTCCATTTCCGACACATCGGGGACATCGCGCCGGCTATCGGGCCGGCAGCCTCCGATAACAAGAATAGCCGACAGCATAATGAGGAAAACGCTGAACAAATAACCTTTTTTACAAATCATACTTTTATAGTCCTTAATTTTGCCACAAGAGGCGCAAAAGTAGGCGCTCCCTGGTATTATTACCAAAAAAATGGCGATTTTCGGGCTGTGTATTGTTGAACTGAATTCACAAAAAACTGAAGAATAATGAAAAAAATTGTTGCATTCACTGCCTTTTTGACGCTCCTGCTGACGGCCGCCCAGGCCCAGAATGTTCGCTTTGGCTTTCAACTCAGCCCCGCCTTCAGCTGGATGACTACCAATACGAACAACGTTAACAGCAGCGGCACCAACCTGGGCCTCAAGCTCGGCATGATAGGCGAATATTACTTCCAGGAAAACTACGCGGTGACCAGCGGCATTGGATTTTTCTTCAATACCGGCGGCACGCTGCTGCACGAAAGGCGCGGAGACTTCTGGGTCAACTCCGAACTCCCCGAGAGCTGCCGCGCTGCGACGAAAAACGAAACCATGACAAAGCTGAAGTACAACCTTCAGTACGTGGAGATCCCCATTGGCCTGAAGATGCGTACCCGGGAATTCGGCTATATCCGCTATTTTATTGAACCCCACTTAGGCTTAGGGTTCAGGACACAGGCCACCGGCGATATCACCAGCCAGGGAGAAGCCTGCCAGGACATCAATATCCGGTCAGACGTTAACCTCCTCAACCTCTTCTGGGGTATCAATGCCGGTATAGAATACAGCGTATCGGAAAGCACTTCTCTGGTCGGCGGCGCCGGCCTGCAGTTCGGCTTCCTCGATGCCAGTAAAGATGATGATGAAGTTTATCCCACCAGCCTCAATGAACCCGTTGTGGAAGATTCCCGGGGGCTCATCCGCGCTTTTGTCATTAAGCTGGGCGTTATCTTTTAAGGAATGATTTACTGAAGGAATGAAGGATTGATTATGAGGGGGCATCCCACCATTCATTCCTTCATTCCTTCATTCCTTCATTCATTATCTATTCTCCCGGAAATGTTTATTTTTGCGGGCAAAAAGGCCAATGATCGCAGATGAGCAGCGCACAAAAACCTTCCTGGATTTCTTTGTTGAAAATGCCCTAAAAGAGGATGTCGGAACGGGAGACCACACTTCGCAAGCCTGCATCCCTGCCGACAGCCGCAGCCGGGCCCGCCTCCTGATCAAGGACCCGGGCGTACTGGCCGGCCTGGAAGTGGCCCGCCATATTTTCCAAAAGGTAGACCCCACCGCCAAACTGGAAGTTTTCCTGGAAGACGGGAACGCTATGAGCGCCGGCGATGTGGCCTTTGAGGTGGAATGCAACACCCGCGCCCTGCTTAGGGCCGAGCGCCTGGTGCTCAACACTATGCAGCGCATGGCCGGTATCGCCACCCTGAGCAACCGCTTCAAATTCGAAGTGGAAGACCTGCCGGTCAAGATCCTCGATACCCGCAAGACGACCCCCCTCATCCGCTTTCTCGAAAAATGGGCGGTGCGCCTCGGCGGCTGCCACAATTACCGCTTCGGCCTCTACGACTGGATCATGATCAAAGACAACCACATCGATGCCTGTGGGGGGATCCGCCCGGCCATCGAGCGCGTGGCGGCCTACCAGAAGGAAAACGGCCTGAACCTGGGCGTCACGGTAGAAATCCGAAACCTGGTGGAACTATACGAAGCCCTTGAAGTCGGAAGGTTTAACCGCCTGCTGCTCGACAATTTTGAGACCCCCCTCCTCCGCGAAGCCGTACTGACGGTCAACAAACGATTCGAGACCGAAGCATCAGGGGGCGTCAATATCCACAACGTTCGCCAGGTGGCCCTGTCCGGCGTCGATTATGTCTCCGTGGGCGCCCTGACCCACTCGGCGGTGAGCCTGGACCTGAGCCTGAAGGTGGTGGGGTAGTTCGTTATTCGGGATTCGGGATTCGGGATTCGTTGGTTTGGGATCCGGAGATTGCGAATACACGAATGCACCAAAACACCAATGTACAGTCCTACGCCAGCTTCCGTTCCTTGGCCTCCCCTTTTCCCGGTTTTGGTTCCTCTTTGGCATGCAGGTCCAGAATATTCCCCATGTGGTAGCAGGTTCGACAGCGGGGCTCATAGGTGTCTTTTTCCCCCAGGACGACGGTGTCGGGGTTGTTGGACAGGCGGTAGGAGTGGGTGGCCAGGTTGCCGCAATGCTGGCAGATGGCGTGCACTTTGGTGATGTATTCAGCTACGGCCAAAAGGTTGGGCATGGGGCCGAAGGGCTTGCCGCGAAAGTCCATATCGAGCCCGGCGACGATGATGCGGATGCCGCGCAGGGCCAACCGCTGGCAGTTATCCGGCAGCTCTGCATCGAAGAACTGGGCTTCGTCAATGCCGATCACGTTGACGCCTTCGGCCAGTTCCAGCAGCTTTGAGGAATGTTCGATCGGGGTAGACAGGATGAAGTTGGCGTCGTGGGAAACCACCTTGGCCTCATCGTAACGCGTGTCTATTTTGGGTTTGAAAATCTCTACCCGCTGGTTGGCGATCTTGGCCCGTTTCAACCTTCGGATGAGTTCCTCTGTTTTTCCAGAAAACATGGAGCCGCAAATAACTTCTATCCAGCCGCTGCGTTGTCCCTTAAAGTGTGGTTCTAAAAACATATTTTATATAATGCTCAAACTTTACGATAAAGTTAGAAATTTCATCCGTACCAGCTGAAGAGATCCGGCATAAACTTTGACTTTCTTTGAAAGTAGGAAGATCTTTTCCAGCAGGAAAAAAGTCTACGCCTTATATTTGCAATCAGCCTGCAGAATCGATAAATTACTGAAAACCAAAAGAGAAATAATAAAACAAACATGAACCTGAAGCAGTCAAAGGCCATTCTCGACAAGATCAATGCCCTTCATAAAAGCATGAGCATGGACGAAAGCAATGTGGCTTCCATAGAGCGCGACCTCATGCTAAGCTACATCAAGCAGTTGTATGAGCACTTCCTCCACAGCGAGAACAGCATGCCGGTAGAGATGAATGTTACCGGCAGCGCCCGCCAGGAGCGGCCGGCAGTTAAGCGCACCTATACGCCGCCCCGCATCATCGAGATCCCCGATACGCAGCGGAGCCATAAAATGGCCCCCGGCCCCGACCCGGTCCCCGACCCCATGCCGGATGAGCCGGACCCCGAGCCCAAACGCGAACCGGAGCCGGAGCCAGATCCCCGGCCCACTCCGCAACCGCCCCGGCCCGAACCCGTGCCGCCCCCAAAACCACAACCCACGCCCACGCCGCCTACCGGAGAGCCTCAGCAGCCGGCCAGTAAGGGGGTAAACGCTTTATTCGAATTTAAAGCAGCTACCGAACTCTCCGAAAAACTGAGCGAGCGCCCCGTAAACGACCTGACCAAGGCCCTGGCCATCAACGACCGCCTGCTCTACATGAATGAACTCTTCGGCAAAGACCTCAATGCCCTCAACGATACGCTCGGCATCCTGAACAATTACCGGAATATGGATGAAGCCCGCAACCTGCTTTTGAACATCGCCGAACAGTACAACTGGACTGAAGAGGAACGGCAACCGGTGGCCCGCGATTTCATCAAGCTGGTGCGGCGCCGGTACCAGTGAACCCGGAGTGGGCTCCCCTCAGCATCGATCTATACCAACGGACAGGTAAACTCGATGAAACGTTCAACTTTAAGGAGTTGGCAGAGGTTGAAATAGTGTCGCAGGCCAGTTACCCGCCGGCTCTTGCTTTATTAAACGGGTAAGCCCCTGGACAAAAACGATATTACCATCCAGCATTATAACCATTGCCAATGAGCATCACGAAAAAATTCCGGGAAAGCCTGCTTCTGCCGTTCTGGCTGATCGCCATCCTGTGGTGCATACAGCTTTTCCAGGCCCTTACCGGAATAGACTTCGGAATATACGGTATCTTCCCCCGGGAATCATTCGGATTGCGGGGTATCCTCTTTGCTCCGCTGATCCATTCGGGCTGGCCCCACCTGCTGTCCAATACTCCTCCCCTGTTCATGCTCAGCGCCATTGTGCTGTTCTTCTACCGGCGCATCGCCATACCGAGCTTCATCATGATCTATTTGCTCACCGGGGCCGCCGTATGGCTGTTTGCCAGAGATAACGCCTTCCACATCGGCGCCAGCGGCGTTGTTTACGGGCTGGTGGCCTTCGTGTTCTGGAATGGCATTTTCCGGCGCAACCTCAAATCTATCGTTCTGGCCCTGGTCGTCGTCTTCTATTATGGTTCTATGTTCATGGGCATACTGCCCAATGGCGAAGCCAATATCTCCTGGGAAAGCCACCTGCTGGGCGGCCTGGTTGGTATCTTCACTTCCTTCTGGTTCAAAAACACCATCGAAAAAGATGAAGAACGCCCCACCTACTCCTGGGAACAGGAACCCGAACAGGAAGGGGAATACTTCCTCGGCCGCGATACCTTCGAAAAGACCAAACAGGAACGCCAACGGGAACGCGATGATGACTGGTTCTCGACAGGGACGTGGTAGGTGAGTTTATTGTTGAATTGTTATATTGTTGAATTGTTATATGGCTGGATGGCTACCCCTACTGTCTGACGGTTAGCGTTCGCCCCTGTTGGGAGAAGGAAAGGCCGCTTATCCTCCCCACCACCACCGCTGACATTGTCATCAATTTAACAATATAGCCATCTAACAATATAGCCATCTAACAATCAAACCATGCCCCATTGCTCCCATCCCGAATCTCTCTACTCCCGCCTCTTCGCCAGGCTCTACGAC
Organism: Phaeodactylibacter sp.; assembly: GCA_024103175.1. Lineage (GTDB taxonomy): Bacteria > Bacteroidota > Bacteroidia > Chitinophagales > Saprospiraceae > JACJXW01. The sequence goes on along the minus strand of JAGFJE010000788.1, from coordinate 10,767 downwards.
CCCGTAATGATAGGGATGGAACACGATTTCCTGGAGGACAAACGCCGCGAATTACTCCGGGGCGCCGGGGGAAAAATCCTGGAAGTAGGAGCCGGCACCGGCGCCAATTTTCACCTCTACCCTCCCGAGGCAGAGGTACTGGCCATCGAACCTTCTGCGTCCATGCTGAAATATGCCCGTGGGAAGCTGGAACGGGGCCTAACCGAAACCCGCATCGAATTGCTGGAAGCCGGGATGGGCGACGGCATCGTCCGGGAAAGCGTCCCGGAAGGAGGCTTTGACCAGATCGTCTGTACCCTGGTGCTTTGCACCGTTCCCCGGCTGAGGGAGTCCATACAGCTTCTCCGGCAGTGGCTGAAACCCGGGGGTAAACTGTTGGCCATCGAACACATTCAGGACAAGCGCCAACCCCAGCGCTGGCTGCAGCAGGCCGCTACCCCCGTATGGAAACACCTGGCAGAAGGCTGCCACCTCGACCGCCCTACCGACGAACTGCTGAAAGCCGAAGGGTTCCGGGCCGTCGAAGAGGCCTACTTTTACCGGTGGGTTCCTTTTTACTGGGGCATTCTGGAGTAGCACCTGTTTTGCAACGGCATAAAAGCGCCTGAAGCCGTACCAATGGATGGCCTGGCCGACAGTAATGAGGTCAAAATAAGGCGTCGCAAATAACTATCTGGCACACAATACCCTGTTTTGGATGTAGCCAGGCCGATAAATTTGCATCAGAGAATAAAAATCAGAGAACCATGCCTGTATCCAAAAGCCTTTTTGCCGACGCTTGGGCCTTCCATGTTCAGGATGCCCTGCCGGTGGCGCCCGTCCCCCTCAAAACCCCGGACAAGGAGGTTGTTCTGGATTTGGGCAAAGCGCTGAAAATGATCTGCCGCCGCGGGCTTTATCATTTATCGATCGATTATCATGAAGATCCGCCGCCGCCACCCTTTGGCGAAGACGCCCGGAATTGGATGAAGCAATTGCTGGAAGAGAAGAACAGAAAAACGGAGAAATGAAAAATACCAGTTTTACAAAGTGGCTCTTATGTTGCCTCCTTTTTCCTTTGTTGGCCAGCGCCCAGGAAATCGAGCTGAAAAACAATTTCTTCTACCTCGACGGCCAGAAGTTCTTCCTAAAGGGCATCGGCTACGAAGTAGGCGCCACCCCCGGCGAACTGCCCTGGGCCCGTACGTTCAACCCCGAAGTGCTGCACGCCGACATGCAGCGCATACTGGCCGGCGGGTTCAACACCATCCGCACCTGGGCGCCCTTTACCGAACAAGAACTGAGCCTCCTGCAGGAATACGACATCAAGATCATCATGGGCATCTGGATCGACCCGCACGCCGATTTCTCCCAGCCGGCCTTTGTCAATCAGGCGCGTTCTATCGTCGCGGACGTGCTCAGCTATTCCAAAAACTACGACAACATCATCGCCTACCTCATCATGAACGAGCCGCTGCCCGAAACCATCGCTGCGGCGGGTTACGAAGCCACCGAGTATCTCTGGAAGGAACTGATCCAGATCATACACGCCGAGCACCCCGGGCGGCCGGTGAGCATTGCCAACACCAGCAATGGCACCTACATCAACCCGGCCGTATTCGACTTCAGCGCCTACAACGTGTACATCTATAACCCGGTGACCGTCAACTACCTGCACGGCTACCGGGATTTTGTCCGCTATCTGCAGCAATTGAATGTTCCGGGCAAGCCCCTGGTCATCACCGAGTACGGCCTGTCCGTTTCCCCCTCCGGCCCGGGCGCCTGGGGGTATGGCGGCAACAGCCTACAGCAACAACTGGAAGGGGATCTTCACATGTATAAATCCCTGGTGGACGGGGGCGCCGCCGGCTCCTTTCTATTCAATTACAGCGACGGCTGGTGGAAAGGCGGCGATGAGTTTGTGCACAATGACAGCCCGGAGGAGTGGTTCGGCCTGGTGGGATACAGCAGCCTGTCTGACGAATTCGGAACGGAACGCCCCGTCTGGGACGCCGCGCGGGCCTTCCAGTCTGCCGTCATCACCCAACCCCGCTCCTCCGAAATTTACTCCGGCCGGGCGCCGGTGGAGGCCTTTCTCAACAGCACCATAGCCCGCGTCGAGGCCTATCTTGGCAACGAACGGGTTTTCCAACAACAAATAACCGATAACTACCTGCTGGACACCCTGGAGTTTGCCGTTCAGGACCTGCGCGATGCCACCCTGATTTTTCACGCCTACGACGCTGCCGGCAACCTGGTGAAAACCGAGGAAAAGAACATCCTGATCACCGGAAGAGCAGTGGTTTTGCCCACCATCGGGATCAGTATAACGGATGAGGACTTCTGGCAGGGCGGACAGGTGGAGGTGAACTATCAGGTTACCCCTTCACCGGACTTTGTTTCCGGTACGGAACTGCAGTATATTTTTTACCCGCATGTTGGGTTCAACTATGGCCAGCAGTTCCAGCGGCCCCTTCCCGAGGGGCCATTGGAGTTTTCCAGCCAGCACTACGTAGCGCCCAATGTCGATGTTTTCACCGTCGGCGCCGCTTTCGACGTGGCGTACAACAGCTTCAGCAAGCGCATCGTCAACCAGCTGACGCTGTCCCGCATCAATGACCTGGTGAATAGTTCCGGCGGCGAGTCACTGCCCATGCCGTCTTTCCGGATCATCCCCAATCCGGCAAAAGATCACTTCATGCTGGCGCCGGACGGCCCGGCTCAGCGTTCTGTCTCCGGATACACCATTTACAGCCTCACGGGAATGGTGGTTCAGCAGGGGGGGCGGGTGGAATGGAACCAGCCGGTGAGCATCAGCCGGTTAATGCCCGGCATTTACTTCTTGCGTTTGGAAGGGGAAGGTTTGCCCGGCCCCTTGATCCGGAAAATGATAAAATACTGAAAGCCCCTCTTTCAACGTTCCCATTGTTGGGCCGGCTTATGGTTTGCCGGGCCTTTATCGCCTGACAATCAACCTATCAACCAATTTTACCCGGCTCCGAAGGAGACGCCCCCCCATCAATCTCCCCCCCGAAAGAACGCCGTTATCGCCGGCCATACCACTTCCGGCCGCTCGACATAGGGAAAGTGCGCCGCCCTTGGCACTTTGATAAGCTGTGCATGGGGCATGTCGTCTACCCATTCCTCCACCATATCCATCGGGATGGCCTCTTCCTCCCCGTGAAGGATGAGGGTGGGAACATCGAGCAGTGGCAATTCCGGCCGGTAATCCCAGTTGCCCATGGAAGAGAGGGTGACATTGTTGGTAATGCTCATCCCGTATCGGATTGCCTCGGCGGAAGCCGCACAGCAGTCGCCTTTGATAATAGAGACCCTGCGCCCGGCGGCCAGGCGGGGCTTGAGGGCGATGGCCCAGAACTTCCGGCAAGCTTCCTTGGTATCGGGCCCTTCGATCATGGCGTTGTACTGCTCGGACAACTCTTTTTTCTCAGGGGGGGTAAGGCGCCGGTTGACAGCCTCTCCGAAACGTTCCCAGAAATTCTCCCGCATGGGGGGCACCGGCCCCAGGAATACCATGCGTTCCACCCGCCCCGGGTGGGTAAGAGCATAACTGGCGGCCAGGGCGGGGCCGAAGGAGTGAGCCACGAGATTTAGCTTCTCAAAACCAAAGTGCTGCCGCAAGGCCTCCAGATCCGCTAGGTGGTCCGTCATGTGGAGGCGGGAAGTGTCTTCCGGAAGGGTAGACCGCCCGCCGCCCCGCTGGTCGTAGAACAGCAGCTTGAATTGCTCGGCCAGCGGTTCGAAATCGGCGATCATGTACTCGCTGTCCATGCCGGGGCCGCCGTGGACCACCACCAGAGTGTCCGGGCCCTGCCCAAGGATGCGGTAGTACAGGCGGATGTCGCTCTCGCTGGTGAAATACCCCTCCCGGGCAGTAGATGCTCCCCCCTGACGGGCGTTATTGTCATTACAGGAACTGGACATGGTAATCAGGCTGATGATGGAAAATAGAAAAAACCTGGGCGTCGTATTGAGCATTGATTGGTGGTTGTTTAGGGTAAAAGTAACGAAAATTGATGGCCCTGGCTTGTTCGGTACAGCGCCAAATTGCCTCCCGGAGGGCAAAGATTTTTATTCCCCCTCAAACCTCCTTTGTTTTTATCTGTTAAGTTGTTAGATTTGGTCTAAATAAGCAACAGTTGTAAAAAAGCAAAATATAATGAGCAACCCAATAACGAAGAGCCCCGTGATGCTCTATACCGAGCAGACCCCGAACCCGGAGTCGCTCAAGTTCGTCACCAACCGCATGCTGTATAAAGGCACTGCCGATTTCCGGGAAGAGGAGATGGCCAAAGAATGGTCGCCCCTGGCTACCGCTATATTCGAGCTGCCTTACGTGAAAGGAGTCTATATCTGCAACAACTTCGTTACGGTGACCAAGGAGATGAACTACGAGTGGGCCGACATTATGCTCAAGCTCAAGGAGTTTATCAAGAAATATATCGAAGACGGAGGCGAGATCATCAACGATGGCTTCGATGAGGCTATGGCCAAGATTGAGGAGGAACGCGGCGCCAGCTATGAATACTCCGAAGACGAGGCCGAGATCGTCAAGAAGGTCAAAGACCTGATCGAGACCTACGTCAAGCCAGCCGTGGAAATGGACGGCGGCAACATCGAGTTCAAATCCTGGGATAACGGCACTGTGGTGCTCATCATGCAGGGCGCCTGCAGCGGATGCCCCTCCTCTACCGTCACCCTCAAGGCCGGCATCGAAGGCATGCTCAAGCGCATGATCCCCGAAGTGAAGGAAGTGGTGGCGGAAATGGGGTAATGGAGGCGCTAAGGTGTAAATGTGTATAAGTGTATAGGTGTCGGCGAGCGCCGGGTGGGTTCTAGCCAGATGTTTTTCAGCGGAAGTTCATAGAACGAGCCGGGCAGCAAATCCAACTGTTCTTCAGAAAGATAAAGGTTCTCCAGTTTCTTCAGCGCTCCGATCCCGGAAGGAAAGGCCTTCAGCCGGTTGTCGATAAGGGTGAGCGCTTTTAGGTTGTGAAACAGCTCGATGCTGTTCTCAATTACCATTCCCAGCCAATAACGATTTTCGTATCGGGCAACTTTTCTCTCCATTGCTCAATCGCTTCCTCATTCTTAACGATGGGGGTGTCACGGAGGTTGAGATAGCCGAGGTTGCCTTTGAGGTTTTCCAGGGTGGAAGGGAGCGTATTAAGGTCCAGGCGCCGGAGGTTAAGCGTATCCAGGTTAGCCAATTGGCCAATGGAAGAAGGAAGTTGGGAAATATATTGATTCCAAAGCTCATGCCCCCCTGTAAAACCAAGAGTGCGCAGGGAGGTAAGCTGCCCCAGGCTTTCCGGCAACCGCTGAAGGTTTTCGTTGTCGTAAATGAATAGTTGTTGAAGCTGACGGCATTGGCCGATCGATTCCGGGAGGCTCTTGAGGAGGTGGTTATAACCAATATCCAGTTGAAGAAGTTGCCTCAATGATGAAGCGCTCCGAATCAGGTGGTCCATACCGGTGCTATCACTGCGGATAATGGTAAGGCGCTTTAACCCTTGCATCTGTTCCAAAACCTGAGGAGCATTATGAGGTTTGCCACTTTCATACACGTAGCTGATTGTCAGGTTACTTAACATGGGAAGGCCCATCAGGGATGTGGGGAGGCTTTCCAGGTTTTCGTTCCAGGAGATGGCGAGCTGCCGGAGTTCTTTCAGTTGTCCGATCGATCCCGGTAAACTCGTCAGATCTTCATTTTTAAAGATCTCTAGTTGTTGGAGTTGCTGCAACCGGCCTATGGACTCGGGTATGCTTTTCAGGCGCCAGTTGTCGCTGATTTCCAGTTGAAGGAGCTGCTGCAACTGGCCAATGGACCCTGGCAGGCTATCCAGGTCCCAATTGCTGCCAATCACCAGTTTGCGGAGCTTTTTCAATTGGCCAATGGATTCCGGGATATATGTCAGGTTGTGATTGCTTTCAATATCCAGCTGTTGGAGTTCGGCCAATTCCCCTAAAGAAGCCGGAAGGCCATGTAATATGTCGTTGTCATAGATCCTGAGTTGTTGCAGCTTTTGCAGGCGGTGAATGGCCTCCGGTATGGCTTTTAGGTTGTTGTTATCATTGATCCCCAGCTTTATAAGTTCGGCCAGATCCCCTATTTGTTCCGGGATATTCACGATGCGGGAAGCCCTGTAAATTTCCAGTTTTTTCAACTGCTTTTGTGTAAAGACGGCGGCAGGTATATTAATAAATCCAACTTCGAAAAATTCCAGGCTATCCAGTTGCTTTGGCAGAGCAGAAAGAAAAATTTCTTCCTGGTTGTTGCTCGTAATACGGCAGTTTCGCAAAGAGGCCATGCCCTTGGCGGACTGAGGGATAGAAGTAATATCCCCATAAAGGTAGAGGTTGACTATTTCTTCCGGTTTTTTTCCATTTCCACTTCTTTTTATTGCCGCCTTCCATACGTCCCATGAGGTTGAAATTTGCACCAGCCTCGTATTGATGCTTTTAAGGTTCAGGCCGGGGTTCGCCGCTTTAATAACAGCAAACTTTCTTTCGGCCTCTTCTAAATATCCTTCCCGGAAAGCTTGTTCCGCCTCTGCTCCAATTTGCGCCAGGTCCACCCATTTCTCCACTTTCCCATTTCCCGGCCGCAAAAAGCGCGCATTTGCCCAGTACGTCAGCGCATTGCGATACTCCCCCTGTTCAAAATGCTGCCTGCCCTGCTCCAGCAAATAACCGAAGGCCTCGGTATCTTCCCCCGCCAGCGTGCTTTCCAATTGCCGCCCCTTGGCTGCCTCCAGCTCCGCCAGCCGGCGCTGCAGTTCCGCCTCGTTATACAAGCTGTCGGCGCGTTGCAGGGCGGTGTCTGTGGCGGCCTTGGCGGCTTTGATCTCATTCAGCCGGGCCTCTGAGATGTCCAGCAGGCTGTCCGCCCGCTGCGCCTGCATCAGGGCCACTTCCTTGGCAAACTCCGCAGTGGACTCTGCCTTTTTCGCCCGCCGGCTTTCGCTAAAGGCCCAGTAGGTAGCGATAAAGGCCACCAGGGTGATCAGCCCCGCCAGATAGGCGCGGCGGTTAGCCAGCTTGCGCTTGTGCTTCTCCTCCTCCAGCTCCGCGGCCTGCCGCTGCCGTTCAGCTTCCGCCTCTTCCTTTTCCCGCTGCTCGCGGGCGGCCAGGGCGGGGGCGATGAGGGTGTCGTGGCTCAGTTCATAGGTGTAGCCCTGCCGGCGGTCGGGCTCGCGGCGCAGGAGGTTGTTGTTCACCAGTTGGTTGAGCAGGGTGGGGGAGACATCAAAGAGTTCGCCGATCTGGCTCTCGTGCAGGGTGAGGCGCTGCTTGCGGCTCTTGTCCAGCAAGCCTTCTTCCAGGAGCCGGGCAGCGGCCAGGCGATCCTCCGGGCCGTGTACCTTTTCCAACTGGCGATGGTAGAAGTTCCGGATAATATCTTCCAGGTTGCCAATGGTGTCCTGATCGAAAGTGCGGATGCCTTCGGCGATGGCCTTGTCCTCAAAGCTGGTGCAGAGGATCTGCAGCTGTATAGCCTCCACCAGGCCAGTCTCCTTGTCCTTCAGGAAGCCCAGGATGTGCTTTGCGGCAGGCTCGGTATATTTGAAGGGCTTGGAGTCAAACCCTTCGCCCTCCAGGCCGGCGGGAACAATGAGGGCGCGGCGGGCCGCATCCGGCGTGAGGGCCAGCAGCTCGTAGTTGTTCTTGAGCACGGTGGGCAGGTAGTCCGATAGCTGGTCGAGCAGGTGGAGGCGGTCGGAGCGGATGCTGAAGAGGATGCGCAGGTTGAGGGGGGCGTAGAGGAGGGCTTCTTCTTCGGCGCTCAGGGGGGTTTCGCCGCGCCCGGCGGCGATGTCGAGCACCTGCTCGTAGCGCTCCGGCGGTTGCTGGCGCAGCAACTCGGCCAGTTGCTGCTTATAGGCCTGTATCTCTGCCTCGGGGTAGCTGAACAGCTCTTCAAACTGGTCGAAGAGCAGGAGCAGGCGCGCCTGGGGCCGGGCGTACTGTATGGCTTTGGCCTGGCGCCAGAGGGAGTCGTCGCCCGGAGCGAGGCGGCTCAGGGCGGCGGCATCCTGGGGCAGGGTGTCGAGCGTTTCCGTAACTTTATCGAGCGGCGATTGCCGACTCTCTTCCGTCCACGCCTGAAAGCGGAGCAGCAGGGGCCGGTTGTTTTCATTTTCCTCCAGTTTGGGGATCAGCCCGGCGTTCAGCAGGGAGCTTTTGCCCAGGCCCGACTTGCCGTACAGCACTGCCAGCGGCTCCAGGCTGACGAGGCGGTGCAGCTCGGCGATATCTTTATCGCGCCCGTAGAAGAGCGCCTGTTGGCCTCGGGTGAAGGGTTTGGCTCCGGGATAGCGGCGGCTCATAGCTCCAGCAGTTTTTGGGTGTCCGAAACGAGGGTAATGCAGCGGTAGATGGCCTGGTTGAGGGCGGCGCGGTCGGCCTCCTGCGCCATGCCGTTGATGATCTTGTGGTTGAGCTCGTTGTAGGCGCGTTCCTGCAGGGTGAGGTCGTCGAGCTGCCCGTCGCTCAGGGGGCGGTGGGCTTCCAGCACCAGCCGCAACTGGTTAATGCCCTCCGGGATGCGGTTCTTGCGCAGCAGGCCCTGCGATTCCTGGAGGAGGCTCCGGTAGCGGTGGCGGGGGCTCTCTTCGGGGACGGGCTTCAGGAGGCCTTCCTCCTCACAGCGCCGGTACAGCTCCCAGATGAAATCGGGGCCGGCCTCGGGCACGAATTTTATTTTGAACTCCTCCTCGAATATAGTATCCTTCATCTGTTCCTCCGGATGGCTGGCGTACTGCTCCAGGCTTTCCAGGCGCGAGGATATGTGGTACAGCACACGCAGCAACAGCTGCATGTACCATTTCTCAAAAGGCAGCCCCAGAAAGATGAAAGTGCGAGCGTCCTGGATATGCTTGCGCAGCTCGGGCGCCATGCTCTTGCCGGCGAAGATGGACTCTAAGTAGGCGAAGAGGTCTTTATGGGTCAGCACCAGGCTGTCGGCCTGGGAGAGGCTGCCCAGCATGCCGTACAGCAGAGGGCGCTCCCGGGTGGCGGCCACGTAGGGCTCGTAGGGCTGGCCGCGATAGTAGAAATCGGAGCGGTAGTCCTGCCGCTGAGCGCCGAAGGCGCGCTGCAGCAGCCCGTCGGGCGTCAGGGAAACGAAGAGCGGGAAGGGGATGCGCGCCAGCTGCTGCAGCAGGGCATCGGCGGCGGGGTGTTCCTTTTCGTAAAAACGGCGGATCTGGCGCACCAGCCGACGGCGATGGTTCTCCTCTTTCAGCAGGAAAAAGCCGTCCTCTTCATAGAAGGTGCGGATCAGAGGGTGATCCTCCTGCCGGGCGCCCAGCTCGTCGTACAGGCCCTCTTCCAGCGCCCGCCCCTGCACATCGCGCAGCAGCTGCGGGCCGAGGAAAAGCACGGCGTCGCCCTCCCGGAGGGCGTCGATGATGTCTTCGTAGTCGAAATCGCTTGGGGGCATGAGTGGAATTAGGTTGTGTCGTAAATATAATTATACGGTGGTTTTCTTTTGGGGTTGCAGGGTTGGAAATCTCTTATTTTCGGGGCTTTCGCGGAGGCCGGACTTTGAAATCATTGCCGGGAGGAGCCTCCCCCGGCCCGAAGTTGTGTAAAAAGGTGCTTTGATGATTTTTTACTCCGAATTAAACCTTTTGGCTTTCCGCCCCAACTTCCGCCTTCCGGCCCGTCTTCGCCCCGACTTCTTTGAAGTACGGGGCTCTTCCGGGTAAACTTCCGACTGCCCCTACCCATACAACGTTTCCCGCATCTCCACCAGTATCCGGTTGATCCGCTCCACATCCGGCGCCTCCGGCAGGGCGCTTTCCTCAAAGAGCCGATCGATGCGCGCCATGCGCTCCTCCGCCCACTCCACCAATTGATCGTACTCAAATTTTCCGCTGCGGATGTCCAGCAGGAACTCCCGGTTGGGCCGCCGCACCCGGATGACGCCCTCCCGGGCGATCTCCTCGGCCATATCCAGCAGGCGAAAGGTGTGCATCATGTTCTTGGCGTCGTAGTTCTTGCCGTGGGAGCGGGTATTTTCGTAGCGGGCCTCGTTGCGCTTGTCCACCCACTCCCAGTACTGGCGGTAGTCTTTGCAGTAGGTTTGGTAGCCGTCCTTGTTGAAAGAAAGAACCGCTACCTGCGGCATCCCCTTGGGGATACTGCTCAGCGACAGCTCATTGCTGGTGGGCTTGCGAAGGATGCCGTTGAAGCCGAGTTCGCCGCTCTCGTCGTAGTACAGCCCGTAGGTGTCGCGGAAGTGGGGGATGTTCACCAGGCCACAGTTTTCCTGCCGGTAACCCATTCGCTCCAGCCAGTCTTTTACCGGGATGCTGCCCTGCTTCCAGAGCACATAGCAGAAGCCAAGCGGCGTTTTCCGCTCCTTCGGCATGGGGTTGACGATCTTCTTGTTCAGCCCCCGCGCCTTGCGCACCTGCGTGAGGGCATATCCGCCGAAGGTGTCTTTGCACTTTTTAGACAGGAAATCCTCCGGCCGCAGGCAGCCCAGGATGGGGTGGCGGCGAAGTAGGCAGTCCTCCGGTATGGCCAGCAGCTCCAGGATGTTGGGATTGTTTTTGGACAACAGCTCTGCGAAGCGCCCCAGCTCGTAGAATACGGTATCATTTTTATCATCACTGAGCTGCGGGGTGTACGCCATGCTGTAGAACGACGCTTTGGGGAGGAAGAAAACGCCACGGATGTCTACATCGGAAGCGGGCAGGGCCGTGCCATAGGCATGGCTGCCGCTGCGGGCTTCAAGCAAGATGAAGGATGGGGCAT
>JAGFJE010000763.1 GCA_024103175.1 Phaeodactylibacter sp. | reverse complement strand
AGAACCCTTTTCCCGTTTCGATTGTTGTTGATAACATTAGGAAGAATGCAGCTGCGGAAAGTGGATTTCCGTAGCCCTGACCAGATCGTGAGTTGGTTGATAAGTTGATGGGTTGATTAGGTTTATTGAGTTGGGAGCCCCCAATCAACCAATCAACCCAATCAACCAATCAACCCAATCAACCAATCAACCAACACCCCACCCGCCCACCTTCCGCTGTGCATTTTCCAGGACAAACAAGAATGAGTATGAAGGCAATATTGGAAAAGATCGAACCGGCTTTCGGCAATTCGTTTACGATCCGGCGATTTGACGATAAAGAAGAGTGTAACCGGCCGCACTGGCATTTTCACCCGGAATACGAGATCGTATATGTTTCCAACGGCCGGGGAAAGCGCCACATAGGCGACCATATTTCTTTTTTTGAGGATGGCGACCTGATCTTTCTGGGCCCCAACCTTCCGCATTTCGGTTTTACGGAGGAACTCTTCGAAGACCATATCGAGATCGTCGTACAGATGAAGGAGGATTTTCTGGGCCAGGAGTTTTTGAACAAGCCGGAAATGGAAGCCATCCGCCGCCTTTTCGAACGCTCCCGCCAGGGGATCTCCTTTTCGGGGCCGCTCAAGGAAGAAGTTGGGAACAGGTTGCTGAAAATGATGAAGCTCAGCGGGTTTGAACGGCTGCTGGAATTGTTGTCCATACTGCAGTTGATGGCCAACGCATCGGAGTTCAGGATGCTGAATGCCAGCGGGTTTGCCCTGGAGGTAAATGCCAGGGACGAGCGGCGCATAGAATCGGTGTATACTTACGTAGAGGATAACTTTCAGCAGGACGTCAACCTGGACGAAGCCGCTTCCCGGGCCAGCATGACGGTGCCTGCTTTTTGCCGCTATTTTAAAAAGCTGACCCGCAAAACGTTCAGCCAGTTCGTCAATGAGTACCGCATCGCTCATTCCTGCCGCCTGCTGGGGGATGATACCCTGACGATCGCCGCCGTGAGTTTCGAAAGCGGCTTCAACAACCTCTCTCACTTCAACCGGCAGTTCAAAAGCATCACCGGGCTGAGCCCACGAGACTACCGGAAAGGGTTGAAAAAGGTGGTCTCCTAAATCGCACCGGCCGGGGCTAGTTTAACAGAAAAAGTTTAGCGCTTTCCCCACCGAGCCCCGAATCCGGCATTTTTCACAAGCGCATTTTCGTTCCTGCCCACGCCCCCCGGCAGGGTATGGTGCATTAAAATTAATCTTTATATAATTCCCGTTTTACATTCACTTTACAATTAAACCGGACCTTTCGGGAAAATTGCAGCCTGTCCGCAAATTAGCCTGACCAAAATAAACAACCCGGTTTAATGAAAAGGGAACCAGATATTGTCATCCTCTCCGACGTCCACCTCGGCACTTACGGCTGCCACGCCAGGGAACTGCTCAACTACCTGAAGAGCATCAAGCCGGAGATGCTGATCCTCAATGGCGACTTCATCGACATGTGGCAGTTCCGAAAGCGGTACTTCCCCAAAGAGCACATACAGGTCATTCAACGCATACTGAAAATGGCGGCCAACGGCGCCAAAGTGTATTACATCACCGGCAACCACGACGATATTTTGCGGCGTTATTCCGATTTTTCTTCCGGCAACATCCACCTGCGCGACAAGCTTATCCTGAACCTCAAAGGGCAGAACTACTGGATCTTCCACGGAGACATCTTTGACCTGTTTATCCGCTATTCTCCTCTTCTCTCCCGCTTGGGTGGCCAGGGATATGACTGGCTCATCCGGCTCAACCGGTTCATCAATAAGATCAGGGTGGCTTTTGGCCTGCCCCGCATGTCGTTTGCCAAAAAGGTGAAACACAGCGTTAAGGAAGCGGTGAAGTTCATCAGCGACTTCGAGGACACCGCCCTGAAACTGGCCGCCGAGGAGGACTACGATTACGTCATCTGTGGCCATATCCACCGCCCGCAGATGCGGGTTGAGGAGGCGGGCGGTAAAACAGTGACTTACCTCAATTCCGGAGACTGGGTGGAAAACCTCACCGCCTTGGAGTACCAGTGGGGCCGCTGGTCCATCTACGAATACGACGAAGCCGACTACCAGTATGTCAACTCCAGGCTGGCCGTCCGGGAAGTTCAGGACGAAGAGGATGAGGTGATGCAGAGCCGGCCGAGCATCGAAGAAGTCTACCTCGAGATCCTCGGCAAGGCCGAAAGTGGCCGGCGGCCGGCGTCGTGATCCGTAACTCGTAGCCCGTGATTCGTTGATTCGGGGCTCGCCTTCCTGATCGGACACGCCCGTCCTCGTCCCTCGGCCAGGTAAAAATCAACCAATCGGCCTACCTCCGCGGCTTCTGCCCCAGAGAGATCATATTGGCAAACAGGCGGAAGGCGCCGGGCACGCCGGCCGGCAACTGCCGGAACCAGCTGTAGCCGGTGTAGATGTAGTGGCCCTCGCCGTATTCTGCTACCAGGAGCCCTCCTTCCAGCGGTTCTTCGCCGGGATCGTTGCTGGCAATGACCGTTTCATATTGTTCGGCCCATTCATTGGGGAAGTACAGGCCCCGTTCCTGCACCCAGCCGTCGAAGTCCTTTTCGGTGATCTTATTGGGCCAGTTGAGGAGGGGGTGGTTGGGCTTCAGGAAGCGAACGGGGGCGTTTTCTACGGTAACCCTCTCCCGGGATATTTTCAGCGGATAGGGAGCGATCTCTTCCATGGGGATGGTCATGCCGTAATTCTTGTTGTACTGTACGATCAGCGTTCCTCCGTTTTTCACGTATTCGAAGAGGGCGTCCTGGTGGAAGCGCATGCGTTCCAGGCCGTTGTATACGCGGACGCCGAGGATCACCGCGTCGTACTGCCGAAGGTTCTCGGCAGTAATATCTGATTCATCCAGGAGGGACACTTCATAGCCGATCTGCCGGAGGCTGGCCGGCACTTCGTCGCCCAGGCCCATCAGGTAGCCCACTTTTTCACCGGCCTTTTCCAGCTCTACCCGGGCCACCTTGGAGGAGGCGTCGAGAAGGACGGACTGAAGGGGGATATGGTTGTAGTCGATCCTGACCATCTTTTTACTGTATGGCCGCCCGCTCACTTTAGCCAGGGGGACGATGAGGCCCTCTCCCTGTTCTTTCGGCGGGATGAGTTCAAACCGGAAGGTTTTTTCCTCTCCCTGAAAGGCGAGCTTGAAATCGTAAGTGGCGGGTTCAACCGACCAACCTTCGCCGTGGCTCAGTTCCAGGGCTCCTTCCACGTTTTCCCGGCCCGCCTTCAGGGTGACCTCCACCGTTTGGGGCTGGCTGTCGCCGAATACATAAGCCTTTTCCGCCGTCCTGACATAAACCGGAGGGGTGGCCTCAAAAGGCTGATACACTTCTCCCTTCACGGCGTCTTCGTATTTGTAGACGACATCTTTTTCCAGTTCGAGCGGCTGCCCGGAGACCGAAAAGGCAAACCGGACGCGGAAGGCACGCGGGGCTTCGGGCAGGCCGCGAAGTTGCTGGCCTTCCACGGTGTAGCGGCCTTCCGCCCATTTTTGCTTCAGCCAGTAGGGGCTGGTGATTTCCATGTTTTCCGGCAGCGTTGTCGTTTTGAAGACCTTATGGCCTTCGTTGAAGGCCAGGGGCAGGGCGAGGGCGGTGTCCTGCCCGGCCGGCAGAATGCTGATCGATTCCAGTACGGCCGGTATATGGGAACGGTTGATCACTTCCAGGGCCAGTTCCACCTGGCCGCCCGGCGTAGCGGACGGGCCGCCGGCTACGGCCTCGGCGTACAGGCCGAGACAGGCCTGAATGACGTCTTTGGCTTCCTTCATCTTTATCTCTTTCCAGAACCCGTCCGGCAGGGCTTTCATCATATTCAGCGCATCCATCAGCTGAGGGACGCTGGCGGCCGGGTCGGTAAACCGGAAGGAGGCCTCGATCTCGGAAAGGAGCTCGCCGATGGGGGCTCCGCCTTCCACGCGGCTCCAGGTGGTGTTGATGCCCTCGAATAAGTTCTCCTTGTCTTCAGGCATATCGCCTTTGAGCAGTTCCAGGTATTCCATCTGGGAGCCGCGGGTACCCATGTCGCCGAAGCCCTGGGCCTTGTGCATGCTGCGGGCCTGGGCGGCAATCTCTGTGTTGGACTTTCCCAGGGAGGGGTAGTACACCCCTATGTCGATACTCGTCAACCTGGATTTGTCGGCTTTTTCAAAATTCTCGCGGCTGCCGTAGAACCACCAGGAGGTATTGAAGAAGAGCCGTTTGGGTTGCCAGGGTTCGACGTATTCCAGCTGCTCCGGGAATACCTCCTCATCGGCGGCGATATCGAACGCTTCAAAGGAGAGCATGGCCGATGCGGTATGGTGGCCGTGCATGCGGCCGTACCAGTCCGGATCAACCTCGTGCCGGAAACGGTTGATGATGATGTCGGGCCGCCATTTCCGGATGGCCCACACCACATCGGACAGCGCTTCCTTGCGCCCCCAGAACTCCAGGGTCTCTTCCGGAGTTTTGGAGAAGCCGAAGTCGTTGGAACGGGTGAACATTTGGTTGCCTCCGTCGATCCGGCGGGCGGCCAGCAGCTCCTGGGTGCGGATCACACCCAGCAACTCCTCGATCTCGGGGCCGATCTCGTTCTGCCCGCCGTCGCCGCGCGTCATGGCCAGATAGGTAGTGGTGGCGTTGGCCTCGTTCGACAGATAAGCGATCAGCCGTTGGTTCTCATCGTCCGGATGGGCGGCTACATAAAGGGCGGAGCCCAGGAAGCTGAGTTTTTGTATGGCCTTGTGAATGTCAGCGGATGTCCATCTTTTCGGCGCCTGGGCCGGCAGCCGCAGCTGGGCCACTATCAATAAGGCAAAAAGAAGCAGGTGTTTCCAGTTCATCATAAGCATGGATCCATTTTCTGGTTTGAGACTGTTTCGAGGGCACAAATATAGAAAGGAATGAGGAAGAGAATGGTTGAGAGGGGAGGGTAAAAGTGTAAGGGTGTAAGGGCGTAAAGGAAAAGGCTGTCGGCCGTTTACACTTTTACACCCTTACACCTGTTTGTTACATCTCTGCGGGCCCCTGTACGGTAGCGATTATTTCATTGTAGGAGTCTGCAGCCGACTGTACGGCTTCGTTGGCGGAGTTCACCTGGCCTTCCCATTCGGAAACTTTTTCACCGGCGGTGCCCACCAGTCCTTTCAGGCTGTCGATCGTGGCCTGTACGTCTCCCGGCAGCTTGCCTTCAGCCAGGCCGCTTTTGAGAGCGTCCAGCTTTTCGCCTTCATTCTGCCACTGTTCGACGAATTCGAAGGCCTTCTGAGCCAGTTGGCCGAGGTTGCCCATCTGGTCCTGAACAGTCTGTTTCAGGCTGGCGACCTGGTTGGTTTGCTCCTCTGTCAGGCTGGCGCCTTCCGGCACTGCCATGGCATCCAGGACGGACTTGGCTTGTTCCTGGGCCTGGGTGATCTGGTCTACCGTGGCGCTGACTTTGGCAGTGGTGGTTTCCCATTCACTGGACAGCGATTCGATGGATTCCTTAAACTTGCCCACATTGCTGCAGGAAGAAAAGGCCAGAGCCAGGATGATTAACGTGATCAGTTTGCGCATAATACATCTTTTTAGTTTAAAGTAAGCTGATTCGCGTTCATTAGAACGTTGGCCGGGCTCCTTTTCTTATTCGTTTTCTTAAAGAAATGTTAAAATTTTCCTTTTCCGGGAAGGGCGTGTGGAAAAAATTGCGCGATATTCAAGAACAAGCTTTCCCAAAATCCGTTTCTTCCTATCGGCTTATTGTATATCTTACACTTATATCGGGATTCATTCGTTGTTATCATACCCGAACAAAACAGGAAAATATGAGCAAAGCCAATAAATATGCCTGCATCCACGGCCATTTCTACCAGCCTCCCCGCGAGAACGCCTGGCTGGAAGCGGTAGAGAAGCAGGATTCGGCGGCGCCTTTCCACGATTGGAACGAGCGCATCAACTTCGAATGCTATGCGCCGAATACCGCCGCGCGGATACTGGACAAAGAGGACTTCATCGTAGGCATCATCAATAATTACGCACGCATCAGTTTCAACTTTGGCCCCACCCTGCTCTCCTGGATGGAGAAAGCGGACCCGGAGGCCTATCAGGGCATTCTCGACGCCGATAAGCTGAGCCGGGAATACTTTGATGGCCATGGTTCCGCCATAGCGCAGGTGCACAGCCACCTCATCCTGCCGTTGTGCAACCGGCGCGACAAGGAAGCGCAGGTAAAATGGGGCATTGCCGATTTTGAATACCGCTTTGGCCGCAAGCCGGAAGGCATGTGGCTGGCCGAAACGGCGGCGGACACCCCGACCCTTGAGGTGCTGGCCGAGAACGGCATACAGTTTACCATCCTGGCGCCCCGCCAGGCGAAGGCCTTCCGCAAGGCGGGCGCCGGCGAATGGACGCCTGTCGGCGGCGGCGGCATTGATACCCGCCGCCCTTACCTGTGCCGCCTGCCCTCGGGCCGCAGCATCTCCCTGTTCTTCTATCACGGTGGCATCGCCCAGGGCGTTGCCTTTGAGGGCCTGCTCAACAACGGCAGCTATTTTGCGGAACGCTTTGCCGGAGAGTTCGATGTTGATGAAACTCCTCAGCTGGTGCACATCGCCACGGACGGGGAGAGCTACGGCCACCACCACCGCCACGGAGAGATGGCCCTGGCCTCCTGCCTCAAACACATCGAAGACCAGGGCATCGCCACCCTTACCAATTACGGCCAATACCTGGAGTTATTCCCGCCGGAGTACGAAGCGCAGATCCACGAGAACAGCTCCTGGAGCTGCGTCCACGGCGTAGAGCGCTGGCGCTCCAACTGCGGCTGCAACTCCGGGGGGCGCCCGGGATGGACGCAGGAGTGGCGCCGGCCCCTGCGCGAAGCCCTCGACTGGCTGCGCGACGAACTTATCCCCATCTACGAAAGGGAAGGCGGCAAACTGCTGAAAAACCCCTGGGCAGCCCGCAACGACTACATCCACGTGCTGCTGAACCGTTCCAATAAAACGATCAACGCCTTCCTGCAGCGCAACGCCAAAAAGGAGCTGGCCCCGGAGGAAATGACCCGACTGCTCCGCCTCATGGAAATGCAGCGGCATGCCCTGCTTATGTACACCAGTTGCGGCTGGTTCTTCGATGAGATCTCCGGCATCGAGACCAACCAAATCCTGCAGTACGCCAACCGCGCCATTCACTACGCTTTCAATGTGGCCGGCGTTGACCTGCACGAGGAATTCGTCCGCCGCCTGGAAAAGGCGCCCAGCAACGCCTACGAAAACGGCGCTGTCAGTTACAAAAAATACGTGGTGCCCGCTCAGGTCGACCTGGTGCGAGTGGGCATGCACTACGCGGTGTCCTCCATTTTTGAGGAATACCCCGAACACCTGGAATTCTTCAACTACATCGCAGAAAGCGAATCCTATTACCGCCTTGCCGCCGGCACCCACCGCCTGGCAGTAGGCAGAGCGGCCATCAAGTCCAAAGCGACTTTTTCCGAACGGCAGTTCAGCTTCGCCGTCCTCTACCTCGGCCAGCACCACATCATCGGCAACCTCCTGCTCGATATGGGCCGGGAGCAGTTCGACGAGATGGCGGAAAAGATCAGAGCGGCTTTCCGGAGCACCAACCTGGGCGATGTCATCGGCATCATGCAGGATTATTTCGGCAAAAACAAATACACCATCCAGCAGTTGTTCCGCGATGAGAAACGCAAGATCCTCGGCCAGATCACTCAGCAAAGCCTGGACCAGATGGAAAACGAGATGCGCTCCATCTACAACGACCACTACCAACTGATGCGCGGCATTGCGATGGATGATATCCCGGTTCCGGATTTCTACCGCAGCGCCGTGGAGTTCATCGTCAACCGCGACCTGCTGCGCCAGTTCGAAAACGGCAACCTCAACATCCGGGAGCTGCGCCGCCTCTACGCCGAGTTCCGCCGCTGGAACGTCAAGCTGATCGACGAACAGGCCTTCAAACTGGCCGCCAGCGAGCGCGTCTTCAAAGAGATCCAGCAACTGGACACCAACGATGCCGACCTGGACCGCCTGCAAAGCCTGATCACCATCCTGGAAATGCTGGAAGCCCTCAACTTCAACCTCGACTTCTGGCGTAGCCAGAATACCTACTTCTTCATGCTTAAGGGGTACAAGGCCGGAGAGTGGGTCTTTGCCAGTAAGGAGTGGGAGGACGCCTTCCTGAAACTGGGGCGGCTGCTTAAGGTGCAGGTGTGAGTTTGGAGGGCATTGTTAAATTGTTGAATGGCTAAATTGTTATATTGTTGGCCCCGCCTTTGCAAAAAGCCCGACCGGCAAAGCAGCAGGGCATTAATATAACAATAAAAGCAATATAGCAATATAACTATTCAACAATCCAGCAACCACCATGTCACAAGACATCAAAAAAATAGAACTCCGCAACCTCGAGCTCAGCGATTACCGCGAGATCAAAGCCTCCATGATCGAGGCCTACAGCGATATAGAGGAACCACAGTGGAAGGAGGAGGAGATCCGCACCCTGACAGAGAAATTCCCGGAGGGGCAGTTCGTCATCCTCGCCGACGGCAAGGTGGTGGGCGGCGCCCTGTCCATCATCGTCGATTATGCGAGCCTGGATGAAAACCACTCCTACGACGAGATCACGGGGTTTAAGGCCAGGGATAACCGCAGGCAGGAGGAAACGGGTTATTACTCTTTTGACACCCACAAACCGGAGGGCGACGTACTGTACGGCATCGATGTATTCGTCCATCCGGCCTACCGGGGCCTGCGCCTGGGCCGCCGCCTGTACGATGCCCGCAAGGAACTCTGCGAACGGCTCAACCTCCGGGGCATCGTGTTTGGCGGCCGCATTCCCAACTACGGGAAATACGCCGATAAGCTTACGCCCCGTGAGTACATGCGCAAGGTGCGCCACAAAGAGATCCACGACCCGGTGCTTTCCTTTCAGCTGAGCAACGACTTCCACGCCAAGAAAGTCCTCAAAGGCTACCTGCCCGAGGACGAAAGCTCCCTGGAATACGCCGTTCTGCTGGAGTGGGACAACATCTACTACCAAAAGCCACAGAAGCTGGCCCAGGCGACCAAGCAGGTGGCGCGCGTCGGGCTGGTGCAGTGGCAGATGCGCCCTTTCAACAGCCTCGAGGCCCTCTTCGGGCAGGTGGAGTTCTTCGTCGACGCCGTTTCGGCCTATCAGACCGACTTTGTGCTCTTTCCCGAGCTCTTCAACGCCCCCCTGCTGGCGGGCTTCGACAACCTCGCCGAGGCGGACGCCATCCGCGGCCTGGCCGAATACACCGAGCCGGTGCGGGATAAGCTCCGCGAATTTGCCATCTCTTACAACGTCAACATCGTCGGCGGCAGCATGCCCTTCATCCGCGACGGGCAGCTGGTCAACATCGGCTTCCTCTGCCGGCGGGACGGCGCCACCGATTCCTACGAAAAACTCCATGTCACGCCCAATGAGGCCAACTACTGGGGCATGGTAGGGGGCGACAAACTTACCGCCTTCGATACGGACTGCGGCAAGGTAGGCGTGCTGATCGGCTACGATATAGAATTCCCCGAGCTGTCCCGCCTGCTCGCCGAGGAAGAGGTGCAGATCCTGTTCGTGCCCTTCAATACCAATACCCAGAACGAGTTTATCCGCGTACAGCAGTGCGCCCGCGCCCGCGCCATCGAAGACGAGTGCTACGTGGCCATCGCCGGCAGCGTGGGCAACCTGCCCAGGGTGAGCAATATGGATATTCAGATGGCGCAGTCGGCCGTCTTCACGCCCGCCGACTTCGCCTTCCCGGGCAACGGCGTCCTGGCCGAAGCCCCGCCCAATACCGAAACCACCCTGGTGGCCGAGCTCGACCTGGCCCTGCTCAAACACCTGCACGCCTACGGCAGCCTGCGCAACCTGCAGGGCAGAAGGACGGACTTGTTTGAGTTGAGGAAGCGGTAGGGGCAGTGCAATTTTTGATTTATGAATCGCGATTTTTGATGTGTGATGTAGCCTGAAAAGGGCAGCTCTTAGTGTGCAGCCGAAGCGGGTACATCAAAAATCGAAAATCAGAAATCGCACATCAAAAATCCAATGACCCTTAAATTTCACACCCCGCTCCCGCCCCTCGGCCACCTGGTATCCCTCTTCACCTATTACAAAGGCTATCAGCCCGGGCACCGCATCGACCGTTTCCTGCCGGACGGGAACGTAGAGCTGGTCATTGACCTGACGGATTTCCCGAAGCAAGTGTACGACAACGAGACGCTGGCGGTACGGCATTCCTTCCGCCGGGCCTGGATCTCCGGTTTGCGCAAGGAGTTCATTTCCATCCACGCCGGGCAGGATGCGGAGATGTTCGTTATTACCTTTCAAAAGGGCGCTGCCCGTGCTATTACCGGAATGCCTTTAACAGAACTGACGGAGCAGGTTGTCGAAGGAGATCTGGTTTTTGGCCCGCCCATACTGGCGCTGCGGGAGGCCCTGCTGGAAGCCGTTAGCCCGGAAACTAAAATGAGGGCTGCCGAGCGGCGCCTGCTGGCTATGGCGGGAGGTGATCTGCAACCCAATCCCTTTGTGCAGTATGCCGTCAATCAGATTTTACTCCATCCCGGGCAGTTGTCTCTGGAAGCGTTATCGAACAAAGTAGGCTACTCCCAGAAGCACCTCATCCAGCTGTTCAAAGAGCACGTCGGCCTGCCGCCCAAGGCCTTCCTGCGCATCATTCGCTTCCAACGCGCCATCGCCGAGATCGAACAGCGGGGCGGCATCGAGTGGAGCCACCTGGCCCTCGACTGCGGCTACTACGACCAGGCGCACTTCATCCGCGATTTCAAGCGCTTTTCGGGCTTCACGCCGGAGGAGTACCTGCGGCGGAAGAACGGGGTGGTGAATTATGTGCCGGTGGGGTGAGGGTGTAAAGGTGCTTAGGTGTAAAGGTGTGAACGTGGAAAAGTGTGGGTGAACCTATACGGCTCCTCCTTTTACACCTTTACACTCATCCACTTTTATACATTCGATGAGGTAAATTTTTTACAATCCCACCCGGATCATTCTTCCGACCTTTGTCAAAAAGCGATGGAAAATATGATCATCAACCACTGGGCAGTGCTGTCCTGTGCCGTTTTCAACATGCTGCTGGGGGCGTTGTGGTACTCGCCGCCCCTGTTCTACAATGCCTGGAAAAAGGAAAATGGCCTGACGGACGAGGATATCCAGAAAGCCAGCCCCCTTAAAATATACGGCATCAGCTTTCTGCTTGCCTACCTGATGTCGTACAACATGGCCTTCTTCCTGGGCGACGCGGGTACGGACTGGCAATGGGG
>JAGFJE010000740.1 GCA_024103175.1 Phaeodactylibacter sp. | reverse complement strand
CGGCATTTTCCAGGCTTTCCAGTTGCTCCCAGGCCCGCTGTACATACTTATCCTGGTTTTCCCGGATCACCTTTACGCCCAGGCCCGCTACGGCGCGATGGCTCGGGTTGGCGTTCAGCCGGTGCAGCCAGGGCTTGTCGGCGCCGCCGGGTTGTATGAGTTGAGGATAAAGAACGTGTTTGTGCCCATAAGCAGCGGGGCTGACGATCGGGAAGGGTTCCTCTTCCGAAAACGGCCGGATGTCCAGGCCTTTGTTGACCTCGCCGGCAATCTGGGTTCGCAGCAAAATCCGCGCTTCTTGTAGCACGGGGTTTTCCGCCGGTTCGGCGACAGTGGGCGCTTGCAACGCGCCTTCAAGGGGCAGGTATTTGCTCAAAGAGGGAACCTCCAGGCCGTAACCGGCCTGTTCGCAGTCGATCACCCGCCGCCCGACTTCGTGTGGCATCGCTTTGGGTTCGAGCAAGCCGGCCAGGTATTCAAAATCCAGGCCGTTGCCGGTGTGGAAATGCCATTCATAGTAAACCGGATAAGTATGGTTATCGGCATTTCCTCCGCCGGCCTTTATCCCTTCATCATAGGCCGACAGCACAAAAGCGGTGTAAGGCGTATTCGGTTCGAGCCGCCGCGGGCACACCAGCCGGCTGATGATGCGGTCGGGGTCGCGGCCAGGATTGGCGGGATCTTCCTGATCGGTGCGTTGGACATGGGCCCAGGCCCAAAGCTGACTGGTACGCAGGGTGGATAAACTGTTACGCAGCCCTTCTTCTTCAATGGTAATAGTAGGTTGGGTAACATCCTCCCCTCTTTTGAATTCACCCTCCTTAAAAACCATTAGGAATATCCAGGGCCTCAGCTTATCATCCGGAGGGTTGGGGGCCGGCGTGAACCGCCAGGGGAAATCTTCCTCATAAAACTCGATGAAGGCCAGGTTATTCGGCGCAAAATTGGTGTTCCAATCCGTCGGTTCAGTGCGGATTATCTTGTCGCGGCTGAAGCCCAGAATATTGCCGGGGCCGATCAGCTCAAATTCCTGAGTTGGGGCCGTTGCATCATTGAAGGACAAAGCGGCCTGCACAATTCCCCGGCCGTCCCTTTCACTTTCTACGGCATTGGCGACCCCTCTTCGCAGGAAGGGAAAAAAGGTATATTTCGCAATTGTTTCTGTTGCCATCAGTTTTCCATTTCGAGGGTGGACATTACTAACAGATCTTCCCGGCCCAGTTTCTGCCTTTTCTGGTACGCTTCCGTTTGACTGGTAAAAAGGAGCGGCTGGCCATTTTCCGAGAATGGAGAAAGCTCTCTTCCCTGCACCAATACAAAACCCTCCTGCCGGGGCATCACGCTCGCAACGGCCGCGTAAGAAGGGCGGGTTTGTTCGCGCGACAATGGAGACCGGAAGGACGAACCGGCGCGGGCCTCCTGCAGCATTTCGGTCGGAGATAGCGGCACGGCGGCCTTCTGCGGTATGATCTCTTTGGCGCGGATGTATTTCAGTTCATACTCAACCGGGCACTCGGTGGGGGTTCCCCTGACTTCGCCGGAAGCCGAAGCCGCCCGGATCGCCACCCCGCCCTGCATGTTTTCAAAGGAGGGCCGGGACAGCTTTTCGGCGTCGGAAAGTTGGAGGAAACTAGCGGGAGCGAATAGCTCGTCAACCCTGATCATTTCTTGGGTTGCCAACGACACTTTCCCAAGACGGACACTTTGAATCTCAAAATAACGCTGTTGCGGAATAGCATTGCCGAACTTTTGGAGTTCAACGCCGAAAGGAACCAGCTTCTGTTTGAAGGTAAGCTGCACATTCGGCAACAGGACAATCCCTTCCTCCTGGCTTAGATCCTTTACGCTGACGCCGCTCAGGCTGCTGTCCGGCAGCGGCGTGCTTTGCCAGTTCTCCTTTTTGGCAACCTCCTGCTTCAGCATTTCCCAAACGTCAACCGAGGGAGGGGCCAGGTTAGGCGCCTGTATGCCCCAGGCCAGCTCACACCTGACCTCTTTTTTTAAGCGAGCTATTTCGACGTAGCCATGCCCGCGAAAATGCCAGGGGCCGGGGCCGGCCAGGACGGCTGTGAGATGGACGGCGGCGATGTCCTGCCCGAATATTTTCACGCCGGCAATAAGTTGGGCCTCCGCCTGGAACTGGAAGGGATCCAATTGGAAGAGCACGTCGAACCAGAGTAGTCCGTTGAACTCCGCTATCGCCGTTTTCCCCCACACCTGGGCGCGCGCGCCTATCTGAACGGTATTGGAGGTAAGGGCCAGATACGTCTGTACGCCGATCTTGAGTTCCTGCGTATCGATAAGCGTCAGGCTCAGGCGCCGCAGCGCGTTCAATTGCGGCGGCGCCTCCTTGTAGGCCGGGTGGAAGCCGCCGGCGCTGAAGATGAACAGGGGCTGTTGGCCCCAGGAGATGTACATGGCGAAATCGCCGGTGAGCGCAAAGGAGAGCAGTTGGGAATCAAAGAGGGTGGCCTGCAGGGTGAACAACTTGCGGCTGAAGTCGAGCACGCCCAGAAAAACCATATTGAGCCGGGCCACCGGCGCATCCGGTTCCGGCAAGGTAACCCGGATAACGCCCAGCATAGCCACCCGCACCGGGTCGGGCACTTCGATGGCCAGCCCGATCTCGGCCGTAATGATGGTGGGCGTGCCCCAGCCGATCCTGGCCATGGGGCCGAATACGAAGTTGCCGGCCTTTACCGGGAAGGCCTGCCCGGCGTCGTTGACGATCTGGTTGAGGTCCGTATCGGCCGGCGGGAAGAGCAGGTTGGCCGCCCGCCCGGACAATACCATCTGGTTGAGTACGTCCGTATCAATGGTGCGGTTGTAACCGAACAGGCCGCCCAGCCCACTGAGCGTAAAACCGAAGCTCAACTGCACGGGCGGAAACTGCCCCGTGATCATGATGAAGAGCGAAAAGCCCGGTTCGCCGCCCGGCAGCTTCGTATTGATGATGCCGATGGCGCGGAAGGTAAACAGCTTCTGGAATTCGAACACCAGGCCGCCTTTGTA
>JAGFJE010000731.1 GCA_024103175.1 Phaeodactylibacter sp. | reverse complement strand
GCTAGCTTCCATTCCACATCCCAATCTGTGCCGCCTGCGGATGGATTCCACTACGGTAACGAATAGAACCCTGGCGGCAAACACCAGCAACAACTTGCCGGAATTTAGTGGCACGCAGTGCGAGCTGTCATTTGACCTGAACTTTGCAAGTGCTGAAATTATAAACCTGCAAGTCTACAAGCATCCGAATAGTTCGGAAAAGACAAGCGTGGTTCTCGACAAAGGGAACAATCGAATCGGGCTGGACCGCACCCAATCTTCTCCTTACCCTACGGTAGAAGACCTGAGATACCAGGATTATACCTTTAGTCCGGACGGGGCTGTCAAGGCCAGTATCTTTCTGGACCACTCTACGCTTGAGGTATTTATCGATGATCTCGTGGTATTCTCTTCCCGGGTGTATCCCTCGGAGGCAAGTGATCTGATCGATATAACGGTTGAAGGTGGAGAGGCCGTACTCGGGGAGTTTAAGGGTTATCAATTAGACAGCAAGGAAAATACATTCGAAGATATTTCCTGTCCTCCGGGCAATCTTCCCGGCGGGCTGTACACCAGCACCATTGAATTGCCCGAACAACAACAAATAACGGTTTTCCCAAATCCGGCAACGAGCTTGCTGTACATTAGATCAGATGTAGCCAACAAAACCCGGATCTTTGATATCCATGGGCGCCTTCTCGCTTTTTATCCGGAGAGTACTGAAGAGATCTGCCTTCAAAACCTCGAAGCGGGCGTGTACATACTTCATTTTGAAAACAAGTATGGTGTCTTCACTTCTAAAATAATTAAGGAATGATGAAAGTTAAAATGAAAAACCTGATATTCAGTATTTTATTTCTACTGCCATTGTTGTCAGGCTGTCAGAAAGACATGGAAAAGGAAATTACAGGCGCTGGCGGGAACGCCGGTTATTATACAGAACAGCACCGCCCTCAGTTCCACTTTTCTCCCGCGAAGATGTGGATGAACGATCCCAACGGCATGGTCTACTACGAAGGGGAATACCACCTCTTCTACCAGCACTACCCCGACAGCACCGTCTGGGGCCCTATGCACTGGGGGCATGCCGTGAGCCGCGACCTGGTTAACTGGGAACACCTGCCCATCGCCCTCTATCCCGATTCGCTGGGTTACATCTTTTCCGGCAGCGCCGTGGTAGACTGGAACAACACCAGCGGCCTTGGGGAGGACGGCAAGCCGCCCCTCATCGCCATTTTCACCCACCACCAACCGGAACTGGAGCGCGCCGGCCGACAGGATTTCCAATATCAGAGCATTGCCTACAGCAACGACCGGGGCCGCACCTGGACGAAGTACGCCGGCAACCCGGTAATTCCAAACACGGAAAAGATCCGGGATTTCCGCGACCCTAAGGTGATCTGGGACGAGGGCTCCGGGCAATGGATCATGGCGCTTGCTGTTCAGGACCACGTAAAATTCTATGCTTCGCCTGATCTCAAAAGCTGGGTATACCTCAGCGATTTCGGCCGGGAATGGGGCTCGCACGGCGGCGTATGGGAATGCCCCGACCTGTTCCCCATGCAGGTGGAAGGAACCGGGGAGACAAAATGGGTGCTTTTGCTGAGCATCAACCCCGGCGGCCCCAACGGAGGCTCGGCCACCCAGTATTTCATCGGAGATTTTGACGGGAAAACCTTTACCCTGGACCCCTCTTTCGCCCCCCAGGTAAGCGGCGAGCAGGCCGTCTGGCTCGATCACGGGCGCGACAATTACGCCGGTGTGACCTGGTCGGATATTCCGGATTCGGACGGGCGGCGCCTCTTCATGGGCTGGATGTCGAACTGGGACTACGCCAATGTAGTGCCGAC
>JAGFJE010000723.1 GCA_024103175.1 Phaeodactylibacter sp. | reverse complement strand
CTGCGCCTCCGCTTCCTGGCCACCACCGCCAACTCCTGGCAGGGCGACATCTGCATTGATGATATCGCGGTTCTGGCCAGCGACAGCGCTCCGCCGGTGGCTGACTTCAGCGCCAGCGCCACCAGCGTTACCGAAGGGCAGAGCGTCACCTTCACCGACCTTTCCACCAATGGCCCTACTTCCTGGTCGTGGTCCTTCTCCGGCGGCAGCCCTTCCGCCAGCACGGCCCAGAACCCTTCGGTAACCTACAACACCGCCGGCACTTACAACGTAAGCCTGACGGCCACCAACGCCAGCGGCAGCGATACGGAAACCAAAACGGCCTACATCCGGGTGAATCCTCCCGGCAGCGGCGGTTGTGCCGGCGGCATCAGCGCCTTCCCCTACGGCGAAAGCTTGGAGAGCGGTTTTGGCGGATGGACACAGGAAAGCGGCGACGATTTCGACTGGGCGCGCAATAGCGGGGGGACCCCCTCCAGCGGTACAGGCCCGGCCAGCGCCGTCGACGGCGACTGGTACGCGTATGTGGAATCTTCCAGCCCCAATTATTCCAATAAGGTGGCGGTACTCAACAGCCCCTGCTTCGACCTGTCTTCGGCCAGCAACGCCTCGTTCGGTTTTCGCTATCACCTGTACGGGTCCTCCTTCATGGGCAGCCTGCAACTGCAGGCGCGGCAGGCAGGCAGTAGCACCTGGGCCACGGTTTGGTCGCGCACCGGCAATCAGGGCAATGCCTGGCTTTTGTCTACTGTAGACCTCAGCGCCTACGCCGGCGATGGCGTGGAACTCCGGTTTGTCGGCATTACCGGAACGACCTGGCAGGGCGATATGGCCGTAGACGCCCTCACACTGACGACGGGCGCCGGCGGCGGCTGCGCGGATGTCACCCTGACCATCGTACTGGACAACTATCCCGAAGAGACCGACTGGGAGATCACCGACGCCGACGGCAATATCATCGCTTTCGGCGGCCCGTATGGCAGCCAGCCCGATAGGTCTACCGTCGTCGAAACAACCTGCCTCAGCGCCGGCTGCTACGATCTTACCATCTACGATTCTTATGGGGACGGCATTTGCTGTTCTTACGGATTTGGGAATTATGTTCTGAGAGATGCAACGGGCGCCGTATTGGCTGCCGGCGACGTTTTCGGGTACGAGGAAACGACGAATTTCTGCATCAATACCGGCGCCCGAACCACCCCGGCTACAGCCTCGAATAAAAAGGTGGCGGATGGCCCCCGGCGGGAAACCCTGCGGCTCTTCCCCAATCCGGTGAAGGAACGGCTCACCGTTCAGTACGAATCGAAAGAAGAACGGGCCGTGCAGGTGCGCATCACCAGCCTCCTGGGCCAGGTGGTGCAGCTCCGGCAATGGGAACTGGTAGCTGGGAAAAATGAGAAGGTGTTCGACACCAGCAATTTACAACCGGGCGCTTATCTGTTGCACATTGAAGGAGAAGCTTTTGGCACGCGTTTTGTAGTGGTAAGGTAGTATCCGGAAATCTTTGAGAGGTTTCATCTCCCCCATGGCCTTCGGGCAGTGGGGGATTTTTTATTTCGGACGGGCTACATTTACTAGACTTTAGACGTGCCGGGGTTGAAGGCGGACACGAGCGAAGCGACTGACGCCTGCCTACCCGCCAGGCAAGCCTTGGCGGCCTGGCAGGCAGGGAGTAAAAGCAGGCTTTTTGTACCCATTCAGGGCCCCATTCCGACTTCCGACTTCCGACTTCCGACTTCCGACTTAAAATGGCTGTACGTCCAAAGTCCAGACATTTATGTGGCCCGTAATAAATGACGAAGCAGCAGCCACAAAACGGCTACTGCTTCAGCTCGCTGTTCAAAAATATGGTTTGTTCACAGGGAGGGTTACAGGTTGTACTCTTCTTCGAGTTCTTCCATCATTTCTTCATGGTCGTCGTCCTTCAGCTCGTCCAGCATTTTTTCCACCTCTTCCATTTCCCGCTTCCGTTTTTCTTCATTGGCCTGATACTCCTGGTTGCTGGAATATATCTCGAAGATAAAGGCGACGGTAAAGAGGAACAAAATGTGAACGATCATGTTGGCTGCCCCCGTGATGAGGAGGGCAAACCAGGTGGCTACGAGGGTAATCCCTACCGCAGCGAAAAAGCCTGGGAATATTTTTTCTAGGGTGCGCATAATGCTACGGTTTAGTGATCCTTTATCAAAGAAGGATTTTATAATCCACCATTAAATTCCGCCTTTCTATTGTTATCCGGGATGACTTTCGTCAGTGGAGGCAGGTGAGAATTATCAAAGCCTGTGCAGGCAGTGGGAGGAAATGCTTACCTTCGGCCTTCCACAGGAAATCGGCAGTTTCCCAATGTGAAGAAGTGCATTCCCGATTTTTCGGCAATTACGGTTGAAGGGATACGGCAAATTCTTTAAATTTCCCCGAAAAAACAGCTCCCATCGAAAAGACATTCTACACCAACGGCAAACTCCTGCTCACCGGCGAGTATTTCGTGCTCGACGGCGCCCTGGCTCTGGCCCTGCCCGTCCGCTTCGGCCAGCAGCTGACAGTAGCTGAACGCCCCCACCAGGACAACCACCAATGGGTGAGCCTCGGCCATCAGGGCCGCCCCTGGTTCGAGGGCCGCTTTGCCCCTACCGGGGCCTACGTCTCTGGCAACAATGAAGAAACGGGCAACCGCCTGGAGCAGCTATTCCGGGCCATCGAGCGGCAGCGTCCGGATTTCTGGCTGGGGAAGCTCCCCCTGCGCTTCGAGACCCGCCTGGGCTTTCCCCGCCAGTGGGGCCTGGGCAGCAGTTCTACCCTGGTGGCCGCCCTGGCCGACTGGGCGAAGGTAGACGCCTTCCAACTCCTGGAGGACACCTTCGGCGGCTCCGGCTACGACATCGCCTGCGCCTTCGCCGGCCAGCCCATCCTCTTCCAGCGCCGCGGCGGCAAAGGGCACTATGTAGAATGCCCCTACCAGCCTCCTTTCGCCGAAAATATCTGTTTCATCTACCTGGGTAAAAAACAGGACAGCCGCGAGGGCATCGCCCGTTACCGCGAAGTGGTTAAGGACTCCCCCCGCCTCCTCGACGGCGTTTCCCGCCTGACACTGGACTTCCTGGGCGCCCGCACGGTGCAGGAGGGGATTGCCATCATGGAAGCTCATGAAAAGCTGGTGGGGGATGCCCTGCAGCTCCCCAAAGTCAAAGAGCGTTACTTTTACAACTTCCCCGGCGCCGTCAAGTCGCTGGGCGCCTGGGGCGGTGATTTTGTGATGGCGCTGAGCGAGAAACCCGCAGAGGCCACCCGGCAGTATTTCCGGGTGAAGGGGTTTGAGACGGTGTTTACGTGGGAGGAGATGGTGTTGTGACCCCCTAATTCACCACCAGCCTCAGTTTCTCCGTTTTCACCCGGGCCTTCAGCCAGTCCTCCAGTTGTCTGACCTCCGAGTTGCGGGGCCGTCGCTTGAAGTGGGCGTAGGCCAGGTGGAGGGTGTCGAAACGGGCGCTGTCTACCCGGGAGAGAACGGCGGGGGAGACCGACAGTTCCTGAACATTCTTATTGATGGCCTTTACCTCTTCGGCCAGGTCGGCGATGGGCGCCTCGCGGGCGCGCATGCGCAGAATCTCCTCCTCCAGCAGCCGGATTCGGTCGTCTTTGCCGTGCAGGATCTCTTCATTCTTCTTGTACAGGTCTTCGATAATGCCGGCGCGCATCTGCAGGTTCATTTTTTCGATGGCGGCCAGGTCGAGGGTGTCGTTGCCATTATATCCCTGGCGGACGACCAGGCGGGCGTCCGGCAGGTGGTAGTCGGGCAGGCGCGCTTCCAGCTCCTGCAGGCGTTCGTTGTCGACCGGCTCGCCGAAAAGGGTGACTTCGATCCGTTTCTCTCCTTCTTCCTCGACAAAGTTCTTCCCGATCACCTGGCAGTTGTCGAAGCGCATTTCCTTGTTAACGAACTGCTGGGCATTGCGTTCGAAGATACTCTGGCTGACCACCCGGTAGGCGGTGTAGGTGCTGGGAATGATGGTCAGGATGATCAGGACGGCAATAGACTGTTTGACCCTCCGTTCCCGGGCCGGGTCTACAAAGTCCTTGGTCTTGAAACCCAGCAGGCGCACGATCAGGTAAGTGGAAAAGCTGATGAAAACGCTGTTGATAAAGAACAGGTAAAAGGCGCCGAAGAAGTAGTTCCACTGGGCGGTGGCCAGCCCGTAGCCGGCGGTGCACAGGGGCGGCATCAGGGCGGTGGCGATGGCCACGCCGGGGATGGCGTTGCTCTTTTCCTTGCGGCTGCCGGCCACGATGCCCGCTAGTCCGCCGAACAGGGCGATGAGCACGTCCCACAGGGTGGGGGAGGTGCGCGCCAGGAGTTCCGACTGGGCGTCGTTGAGGGGGGAGATCCAAAAGTAGGCCGCCGAGGTCAGCACGCTGATGCCCACGGCGATGGCCAGGTTGCGGAAGGCCTTGACGATCAGTTCCAGGTCGTTGATGCCCACGCCCAGGCCGATGCCCATGATGGGGCCCATCAGCGGGGAGATCAACATGGCGCCGATGACGACCGCCGGGCTGTTCACATTGAGCCCCACCGAGGCCACCATGATGGCGAACATGAGGATCCACAGGTTGGTGCCCCGGAAGACAACCCCTTTTTCGATCTCTTCGATGGTTTGCCGCTCGCTGGCCTTGTCGTCGTCCAGGTTGAAGCGGTCTTTCAGGAAGAGGCGCAGGTCGCGGGCGATGGCGCCGGCCGTTACTTTGGGTTTAGCAGGCATGGGAAAAAGATTTGTTGGCGCAAAATTGCAAAAAAGTATGGGAGAAAGGGGCGGTGCAGGCTATTCTTCGGGCAGGAATTTAAAAAACTATTAGATAGTTTCTTGAAAAACTATATTTTTGATCCTGAACGGGAAAATATCCAACCGGCATTTTGGGATTTTCGAAGGAACCGAGGGGGCTCCCGGTATTTTGAAAAACTTTATTATTTTTATTGCGTTTTTTTCAAAGCCGTAATCAAAAAGGTATTTAATATACAAGCGTTTCTCTTTCCAAAAGATGCTTTGCATACATATTATTTTCTATGAAAACTACACCCAGGCCCGCCTCTCTATTCCTTATTTCATTCCTCTTCCTGGCCTTTCCGTCAACGGCTGTCGGACAGTATTGGTACTGGGGCGCAGAATTCGGATATGTATTGGCGGCCAAAAAGGAAGGGTTTGCCGGCCGGATATACCGAGGGGACGACGGGGACGACGTCCGGCTCAGTTTTGGCCTGGAAGGGGGAAAATTCAATTCCAAACCCACGGAGCGGGTCCTGCCCTACTATTCCGTAAAGGCGGGAGTCGATTTCCGGATACTTCAAAACAACGTAACCTATGGGATACATCCCTTTATCGGGCTTGATTTCGAGTTGTTGAAAACAACCCGGATCCTCAAAAAAACACGGGTTTCCCTTTTTCCGAGAATAGGCGCCCGGTTCGCCAATATCATCTTTGTCACCATTTCGGCGGATAACCTCAAGGAGCCAGGCAATGAAGCCCGGTTCTTTGACCTCAATATTAATGCTTTTCGCGTCACGATCGGATTTAATTATTTCGGCAGCGATGGTTATGGGGAGGGGTCCGTATTCAAGTAGCAGGGCCGGAAACAATATGGAAAACCCGCAACCCGGCAACAGGAGCGGGCCGCCGGCCGCATGATTGGAAGCCAAGCATATAATGAGCACTAAACTACCATGAGAACGAAAGCTATTTTACAAATAATCGTCGTTTTTACCTTGTTCTCTCTGTCCTGCCAGCCCAGCGGTATCTTTGTCAATCCTCCGGGATTCTGGGAAAAACTGGAAGGCGAATGGCAGTTGGGCCCTACGTATAAGATTAACCGGGAGGAATATGACGTTTTCGATTGTGACCAGTTCACCATTCTGACGATCCGGCCTTTAACCTTTGAAGAAGGGAAGCGGGCTGTCCATGACGACTCCTCCCCCAGAGTAAACGACTTCATAGAAATAGACAATAAGGCCTGCGAAGAAAGCGCCTTGTACTGGGGGACGATCCTCGGCAAGCGGCAGCCGCTGCCTTATTCTTCGGGCCTCACGGCCAGGCTCAACTTCGACTGCCATAAATGCCGGTATTCCGACCTCCTCGAGATCGATATCGAATCCTGCCGGACCGATTCCCTGGACTTCAGTTTCCTGGAACTGACGGAAGAGCAGCTGAAAGTACAGTTCGTCACCAACCTCTACAACCGGCAGGTGCAGGGGGAGCCCGTTGCCGATACCATACAACTGTCTCTGTTAAGGCGCGACTCTTCGGTTAATACCTATACGGTCAGCCGTTTTGATATCGATCACTATCCGAAGGCCAACTGGCTGAGCTTTGAGGAACTCGACCATTGCGGAACGGTCGGCGATGTGGAGTCCTGTCCGGACGGCATCGACGGCAGGGCCGTGTGTTTCAACGCGAACTGGTCGGCGGTGTGCATTGACGAGTCCCTGAAAACAGCAATGGGCGAAGATAACGAGTTGACGGTGAGTTTCTGGATCAACCCCACCTCCCTCGCCTGGCCCAAGCAGATCCTGTATGCCAAACACCAGATCCCGCAGTACGGGCCCTTTATTTTCTCCCTGGAGCAGGATAAAGTGGTGCTCGAAATGAACGACGGTTTCAGCAATTTCCAGCGCTTCGTCTCATCGGGCTCCATCCGGGCCGGCGAATGGTCGCATATCGCCTTTTCCTATCGCAACCAGGACTTGCTGTTGTGCATCAACGGAAATATTGACCGGAGGGGGAAGATCCACTCCTGGCTGAGTGATGCCGACGCCGACCATGTATACCTGGGAAATTCCGACTTTGCCCTGGACAATGACCTGCTTCAGGGGTTCCAGGGGAAAATGGATGAACTGATCTTCTTTGAAAAATTTCTCAATGAAGGGGTCATTTTTCAATTGTATCAATGGCACCTCAATAACTGAGTAAATCTCATTACCCTATGTTTTATAACCGTAACATACACTTTGGCGCCATTCCTCTATGGGCTCTTTTTATCGGAACTGGCCTTCTTCTGGCGGCCGGCTGCTCCGGTTGTGATGAGGAATCGATAGAAAAACCCGACCTGCTCTATGAATTCGCCAACCTGGAGTCGGATGAAGTGGATTCGGGAAACCCCCTGGTCCTGCGAAGTTCCATCCTCAATGAGGAGGCCACTTGCGACCTGTGCACCACCCTTGCCGCTGCGGTAAGCCAGCGGGGGCTGAGCCTGGAATACCGCCCCGATGAGGACTCCCCCTGGGAACCCGCCCAGTTGCAGGACGAGGACAATAATATCGTTTTCGTGATCGTCACGCCGGTCGATGAGATCGAGCCGGGCTTCAGCGTGGAAAGTACCGACGGCTTCATCTTTACCGAACCGGGGATCTATCGTTTTAAGCTGGTGACCGACAGAGACGACGTGGTGGATGAGCGGGTGGAAACCAACAATGATGCCGATTCTGATTCCGGAACGGTGAAATCGGACAGCGCCACCCCGGTGGCCGGGCGGTTCCGGCTGATGGTCACCGTTAAAGGAAAACAAAATACGGATCGCGACCCGAATGAGCCGGTAGTAGTGAAGTATCTGTCGTACTGAGGGCAAGTTGGCCGGCCCTTATTCCGAATGCACGGTGCGGCACAACCGAAAGCCGGTGGTATTGTACCATTTGCGGTTGGGCTTATAGGCAAAACTGCTGTTTTTGCTATCGGCCGTGCAATCGCCGGCGGGCATATTGAACGCGCCGCCGGCGATTGCCTTCAGTTTTTCGTCTTCGTGGCCTTCTTCGGAACTCTCATCTTCACACCACTCCCACAAATTTCCGGACATGTCGTACAGGCCCAGAAGGTTGGGCTTTAGTTGAGCAACCGGATGGGGCTCCAAGACGCCCATGACCCTGCTGTTGTCCAGATACCAGGCATAGCCGGCTATGGAGCCCGCCCGATCCGCTTCGGCGGCCGAGAGGTGAGAAAGCCCGGCGATAAACGGCCCGGGATCGGATGGGTAAGCGGCGGCGGCCCTCCATTCGGCAAGTGTGGGCAGGCGGTAGCCGTCGGCCGCTCTGTTGATCCCAACCGCCCATTCGTTCTTGGTAGTGTCTTCCTGAAGGGAAAGGCCCTCGGCGCCTTCCGGTTTTTCGATCTGGTAAACGGTGTCCAGCCCCTGCCGTTTGCTCAGCCAGTTGGCATAGGAAATGGCCTCGTACCAGTCTACTTTCACCACGGGATAATCTCCTCTTATCCCCCAATTGGAAGCCGTAAGGGTGATATCCAGCCCTTCAGATTCACAAAAGAGATAATACTGCCAGACGGAGGCCTCGGTTTTGGCAAAGCGCACGGAATCCTCCCCCGCCAGGATCGGCCTGGCCATTTGGGGGTAATAGCGGGCCGATAGGGCCGGGGTGTTTAAACCGTATTGATCCATGTAGGCTTCGATGGATTGGCGGATATCCCTTCCGGAGGAAACCCCTGCCGGCTCTGTTTGGCTGACCTCCCGGACCAGCCCCATTACCTCTCGTGCTGAATCCACCTTCCCTGTCTCATTGAAGACGTAGGCGATCTCGAGCAGCTGCAACATGGCCGAAGAGTCGTCCTGAATTGATAAATGAATGGAGTTCCAGTCCTGGAAAGCGTTGCTGTATTCAAGGTTCCTGATCCGTTCCTGAAGTTTGGGGTATCCGTATTTCCTGGTGAACTCGGAAAGCTGGGCTTTCACATTTTCGGTTTTCCAATATTGGGAAGTAGCCAGAACCATAGACCCAAAGGCCAGGATGGACAAGCCGATCAGGGCTACGGTTATCCTTCGTGCCCGTGCCTGCCGGGCTCTGGCCTTTTGCTCCCGCTCCTTTGCTTCTGCCGCCTGCCGGATGAGCGCATCCTTTTCTTCCCTTTCCTTCCGGCTCTGTTTGATCTTCAGGATCGGGCTGACCAGAGCGTCATGGCTCAGCTCGTAGGCGTAGCCGCCGTCGGGTAGCGATTCGGCCCGGATCAGGCGGCTGTCGATGAGTTGCTCGAGCAGTTCAGGCCCCACGCCGTACGTTTGCCGGATCTGCCCTTCGATCAGGCTGACCCTTCTTTTTTCGGCTTCGAAGATGAGGCCTTCCTCGATCAGGCGCTGGGCTTTTTTGCGTTCCTGTTCCTCTTCAATAGTAGAGAGCTGGTCGAGGTAGTAGTTTTCGATCAGCCGCTCCAGGTCGCCCAGGTCGGAGGCGTTGACGCAGTCGATGTTGTTGGCCATCACTTTCTTTTCGATGGCGTTGCAGATCATCTGCAGGTAAAAGCTCTCGATCGGTTTGGAGCCGCCCTTCGACAGGAAGTCGATGATGGCGTTCACCGCTTCGGTAGAATAGTCAAAGCTTGGGGAAATGAAGTGTTTGGCCCGGCTCAGGGCCGGGTTAAAGATGGCGTCCTGCGCCTGGGCCTTGGCCAGGGGTTTCAGTTCGTAACAATTGGCCAGAATGGAGGGGAAGTGATCCGATAAATTATTGAGCAGATGCATCCGGTCGCTCCGGATACTCAGCAGTACTTTGACGTTATTGGGGGCATAGATCTGATCCAGCTGGCCTTTGTCGAGGGAGAATACGCCGTCTTTTTCCTGTTTCTTGATGACATCCCGATACCGCTGGGGGACTCTGGAGAACAACAGTTCGGCCAGCTGTTCTTCAAACTCCCGTATTTGTTCGGCGGGGTAAGTGAACAGCTCTTCAAACTGATCGAAGATGAGGACGAATTCGGGGGGCTCCTCGGAAATGATCTGTTGTTCCTTTACATCGTGCCAGAGGGATGGCTCATTCCGGATGATGGTGTCGAGGAACGTCTCTTCGAAACGCCCTTTGACGATGTTCCGCCGGGTAATATAGGTTGGGGTCGGCTCCTGTCCTTTATTGTAGGACTGGAAACGGATGTGGATGGGGCGCAGGTTTTTCTGCTTTTCGAGCAGGGGGATCAGCCCGGCGTTGATCAGGGAGCTTTTGCCCAGCCCTGATTTGGAGAACAGGACGGATACCTGGTGGAGCTGAATGAAGTTGTGCAGGGACTCTATCGCGTCCTCCCTGCCGAAGAAAATATCGGCTTCCGAGGTGTTAAAGGGCTGTGTCCCCGGATAGCGGAATTTTGGGCTTGCAGTGTTGTTCTTTTCAAAATCTTTCATCTTGGGGGCTGGATATATTAAAGCACTTCATTTACAAAGTTGAGCAGCATTTGGGTGATCCGGTTCATCACCATCTGGTAGTCCTTTTCATCGATGAGCCCTTTGTCTCTGTCCTCCTGGTTCATGCGCAGGCGCCTTCTGAGGTGGGCCAGTTTGTCCTTCAGTTCTTCGGCCCGGCCGCCCGCCGCGGTTAAATGGCCTTCCAGTTTGTCCATCGCCCTGGCCAGTTTGTTGCTGGCGATGAGCTGCCTGATCTCGTCTTTTGCCGATACCTGCCCGGCGGCTTTTTTTCGGATCAGGCCTCCCTGCCGGCATTCCTGGTGCAGCTCGTTGATAAAGGCCGCTATGTCCTTGGGCACAAAGGTGATGTCAAACTGGTCCTGGTAGAAAGTCAGCGTTTCCTGGTCGTGCTGGATGGCGTTGGATGCGTACTTGGTCAGGCGCTTGTTGGAGTGCATTTCCAGGATCCTCAGCAGGAGTTGCATGTACCACTTATCGAAGGGGAGGCCCAGGCAGATGAAGTGGCGGGCGTTTTTGATCAGGAGCCGCATTTCATCCGACATGCTGTTGCCTTCGAAAGTGCTTTGCATAAAATCGAACAGGTCGTCGTAGGTCAGTATGATCGATTCGTCATCATCGAAGGAGCCGAAGAGGTTGTAGGCCACAGGGTGTTCCCGGGTGGGCCGGCCTTTGATGCGGGGCGGCTGTTTCTTGAAGTAAAAATCGGAGTTGACGGGCAGCTCTTCCAGTTCTGCAATCTGGGCATACTTGTTATCGGGGGTGAGAAAGAGGATTAGGTTGAAGGGGATGTGGGCCATTTGGCGGAAGATCTTTTCTACCTCCGGGAATTTCTGCTGGTAGAAGCGGCTGATGTCCGCCAGGATGTTGTTGCGCTTGGCGTCTCGTTTGAAGTAGAACAGGCCGTCGGGGTAGCAGGTGATGTCTTCATCCAGTTCCCCGTTTTTCTTCAGGTAGGAGATGATCTGTTCTTCCAGCTTTTGGCCTTTTTTATCGGTGAAGATTCCCGGCCCTATGCAAAGGATGCACTTTTCCCGTTCGATGGCGTCTAAAAGGGCATTCCATTTTACGGAGCTGTTTTGTTGGGTTGCTGTCTGGGCCATAGTATGTCGGTTTGGAATTCAGAACTTTGCCGTCCTATTCCAATTGTACGGGAGATTGACCCTTTCGGTTTCACTATGGCGGGGAGGGAATGCCTTTCGGCCTGGGATGGAGAAGCTCATCGGACATCAGACATCGGGCCTGAGGGGATGTGATCCAATGCCTGAAAAACGGCGATATTGAACTGTATAGAAAATTCCGCGCCGTAGAAGCGTTTGCCTACCTCGTTCAACGTGTCTGTAAAATGTAGATACCGCCTTGGTTCTTTGTCAACCAAAGGGTGAATATAAGTACGCCAGTAGGCGAGGTACATTTCAACGTTCTTCATCAGTTCTTGCTTCTCCATCGCCCCGGTAGTCTTGGATTTTACTTATTGTTGTATTTGATCCGACGTTGACTCTCCGGCAGGCTCCTCAAATACGGAGTAAAGGACTGCGACACTAAACTCCAAGGAGAATTTAGGGCCATATAAACGTCTGCCTACCAGCCTCAAAGTGTCTTTGAAATGGCTGTAACGCTTAGGTTCTTTATCGGCTAGTGGATGAATGTAAGTCTGCCAGTAGGTATGATACTGGTCAACTATTTTCATCAGTTCTTGCTTCTCCATGACTTTAAGAGATGTCTACCTTCTTCCTTGTTGTGTCTCATCTGATATTGCCTCTCCCGAAGGTTCCTCAAAAACAGAATACAGAACAGCTAAACAAAACTCCAGAGAAAATTTCGATCCGTAGAAGTGCCTGCCTACTTGCGTTAAAGTGTCCGTGAAATGTACATATCGCTTAGGTTCACGGTCAATCATAGGTTGAATATAGGTGCGCCAGTAGTCATGGTATTGTTCAACTATCTTCATCAGTTCTTGCTTCTCCATCTTCAGGATAAATTAGTTCATCATTTAAAAGTATGATTTCATCAATAATAGCTAGTAATCTTGCTAACAGATCAGGCTGATCAGCCATGTTGGCTACGAGTTCTCGCCTGATATCAAGTAATGCTTTCTCTCTACCATGGCTAATTGCTTTTCCGTTCTTTACTCGTTCCAGCAACCCGCTGAGGTAGATCTCCAAATTCGTCGGCGACATCCTCATCAGCTCCATTCCTGCCGCTTCCTCATAACCCGGCGCCGGCTCGTGAAGGTTAGGTAAAGTTACCTGTTTCAAAGCAAAAAATAAACCGATACAAAGGACAGTGGCCAAAACTGCAGCCTGAAAACGTAAAGATGCTGTCATCCTGAGGGGCATTGGTTACATGTGTAAAGTTAAACCCGATTGAGATTCGGATATCGCGCCCTTAAAAATAGTAAAAAAATATTTTTCAGGAAAATACTTTGCAAAATTTAATTTGAAATTGTTTTTTAAGCCAGGATGCACCTTCTGACAGGAACTGGGAATTGGCGTGCGGGAACTGTTATAGACCCCGCCGGATTACACCTTTCGCCTTAAAACGGCAGTAAGTAAAGCTAAAGTCCGGAATAAAGGCGAAAGATGTCACCCGGCAGAGCGCGAAAAACATATGGAAATTCATTTCCACCGCATTGCTACGTCTTTCGTATTACGTTCTAATCCCACAATTCATGGATGATCTGCGCCATCTCTTCATTCGCCGGGCTGATGTCGAAGTCCATGGTCAGGACGGGCCGTAGGGCGAAGTAGTAGAAGGCGGCAATGGCAAGCCCGGTGAGCGTGCTCATGGTTATGGCAACGCTTATCAGTTGCAGGGCGGAAAGCGCCCCCACCAGGAGGGCAGCGCCGGCGAAGGCCGCGGCGGCTGTTCTCTGTCCGTAGAGGGAAGAAGAGCGCCGGGCCGGGCCGGTTGGCTGCTTCCGGGTGTAGGCCATTTGGGTGTTGGGGGGGAGGTACGCAGCCTCCGTCGGGGATTTCACTGTTGTTTTCATTTGGATCTGGATTTAGGTTGTGTTCATGGAATTATCCTTTTCTACAAAGGTAGGCTGGAAAGGGCCGGGGAGTCAAGCGCTCTTGAGCCACTGGCCGCCTTAGTTTAGCCATTGGCGGTTTGGGATTGTTTCGCTAACGGTAAGGCTGATCAACGCGAGGAATAGCATGGTGCCGGTGGCGGCGACGATACTGATCAGGTGCAGGGCGGCCAGGGTGGCGACAGCCAGCGCAGCGGCCGGAAATAACAGGGCAATAGGTTTGCTTTTCATGATGTTATGGGTTTTGCGGGTTAAATGCTATAACAAATGTTGCCTGAGGTTAGACTTGACAAGTTTCCTCGCAGGCGCTTCGCTGAAAACTTGTCAAGTCTTTCCTGGCGTTATAAAACTTACCGGACAAAGTACTAATCATTATCTACCGGGACGGCTTCGATCGAGGGAACATCCTGCGATGTCGGCTCCGTGCGGCCGGTTTTCAGGAACGGGATCAGCTTCGGGGTTTGCTTCCGGTACTGTATGTACTTATTGCCAAATTCACGGATCAGGTCTTTCTCTTCGTAGGTAATGGCGATCAGGATAAAGGTAGTCAGCCCGGCGGCCATCGCCAGGTGCGTAATGGTCATATGTGGAGTGAACCACAGGCCCAGCAGCATGCCGAAATACAGTGGGTGGCGCATGTACTTGTAATAGGCTACCACGCGGAACTGCAGCGGCTTGTAGGGCTTATCGGTAACGTAGCAGTACGTTTGCCGGAGGCCGAACAGGTCGAAGTGGTTGATCACGAAACTGCTGCTGTACATGATGGCCCAGCCGATGAAGAACAGGGTATAATGTACATAGTAAGCAGTGCTGCCCGCTTCTACCTGCCAGATGGTACCCCCCAGGGGCTCCCACTGCCAGAGAAGGAGAAAGAAGGTAAGGCCTGAGGTGAGCACGAAAACGGAGCGCTCCAGCAGCGGGTGCACGGTTTTCGTGAGCCACTTCTTGAAGGACTGCCGCGCCATGATGATGTGCTGCACGGCAAAGAGGGCCACCAGGGCCAGGTTCTTGAGCAGGGCCGGTACTGCCCCCATTGCAGGCTCACCGTCAATGCCGATGCCGGGGATCAGGTTGCCCACAAAGGCAGTCCAGGTGAACAGGGCGCCTACGCCGATGGCGTAGGCTACAATTGCAAATAATGAAGCTCCAAGCTTTTTCATGATAAAGGGTTGGTTTAGGATTTAAAGAATCGTTTCCATTTGGCTTCTGAGGTTGATGCCACAAGTTTACGGGCATCGGCAACAGAAAGAAAGAGGATTTGATTGAGGTGTGCTTCTTCTTGCTTGGATGGGTGGGCAGCCTTATTTTTCCCGAAATAGGGGCAAAGGAAGGTTCAGTGCCATACTACCCTCAAAAAAGGAGAGAGGGCGCTCAAGTGAAATGGGGTTCTGATCAAAAAACCGGATGGGGCGTAATAACAAAAGGAGAATGCAGAGAGCTACTATTATAGCCTGGGCGATTGGGCTGAAATGCGTGGATATGTATGGAAATGAGGGAATGAAGCAGGGCGCCCAGTTCCACCGCATTTCAAAGCATTTCTACCTCTGGCCATACTTCTCCCGCATCATCTCCACCGATTCCCGGATCATCTGCTTCAGCACTTCCATATCCACATCTTCCAGTTTATTGATGTACAGGCAGGATTTCCCCGTTTTGTGTTTGCCCAGTTTCTGCAGCAACTCGTCGTAGTGGCGGAAGCCGGACATGATGTAGAGCGTCAGGCTTTGCTTGCGGGGGGAGAAGCCGGTGAGGAACCAGTCGCCCTCGCGGCCGCTCTCGTATTGGTAGTGGTAGCTGCCGAAGCCGACGATGCTGGGGCCCCACATCCGGGGTTCTTCGCCGGTGGCCTCCTTCATGATCTCCAGCATGGCGAGGCTGTCTTCGCGCCGCTTGTCGTGTTCTACGCTGTTGAGGAATGCTTCAACATTGGCGTCATTAGGGGTGGTTTTGAGATCGCTCATATTGGGTGATTTTTTTTGAGAATGAGGGCCTGTTTCGCCACAAAGACACAAAAGCACAAAGAACCAAAAAGATGTCACCGCAGTTCAACGCTTTTAGCATTTAAAAATAAAGCAATTTTCCGGAATTCCTCCTTTACTTTATCCATGGTTTTGTCCGGAAACTTCTCAAAAGCGTCCATTTCCACCTGCATTTTACTGCCGGAGAATTTCGGTTTCCATACCGCTCGGGCCAGGCCGTTCACCAATATTACGCCGAAGGCGTTGCCGCCGGTGGCGCCCAGTTTGCCGTAAATCCGTTCCAGGGTATCGCTGCTGGCCAGGCGATCCCGCCCGTCGGGAGCGTAGCCCATGGTGTAGCTGTCCCACTGCGGGAGAAGGTCGATGGCATCGGTTTGAGGAGGGCGGAACGACTCAAATTCATCGGCCAGGGAGGCCGGCAACAGATATCCATCCCCCACATCTACAGTATTCACGGCGCCAACAGCATCTACAGCCGCCCCCTTGGTGGCCCCCACCCACCACTGAAAGTCCTGAATGCGGGCCGGGCCGAAGGCGTGGAGGTAGCGTTCGGCCAGCCAGCCCTGCGCCTTTGCGGTATTTTCCAGCGGTAAAGGCTCGCCCAGCCAGGCTTCGGCGCCCACATAGGAGATGATATTGGAGCGCAGGCTGTCGGCCCCGATCCTGAGCAGGAAGCCTTCGAAGGCCATGCGGTTGAGGACGAACTTCAGCTTGTCGTCCGGTACATCGGCCTGCTTTTTCAGCTCCGATGCCTTCATCGGTTCCTTCGCTACCCTTAGGACCTCTTCCTTCCATCCTTCAAAAAACTCGGGTGGGATCTTTCTGCCACTTTGAGAATAGCGGCGCGCCCAGCTGGGGTCGCCGGGCGGCGGGATGGAGGCGGCCATGGCCCGGTGGGCCGTTTCCCGGGGCAGCAGGTACACCGATTCGCGCATGGCGGGCACGCGCAGGCCGAGCTTTTGTTCATCAAGCCTGCGGAAATCTTCTTCGGTAAAATCCTGAACCCGGGCAAAGAGGGACAGCGGCCCGGAGGGGTGTGTACTGTATACGCCGGTGATGGCTTTGAGCGCTTCTTCCGCGCTTTCTCCCCGCCGGCCGAGGCATTGCCGGTGGCGGCTCCAATGACGCAGATAATGGATGGTGTCGGGCATAAGAATGGATGTTTTCCCTTCAATATGGGAGGTTAGGCTGAAAATCCCAAAAGCTGGGGCTATTTATTCATCCATTCTTTAAAATCCTTCGCCCGGTCGATGCTGACGATGGTATCGTGGCTGTCATCAACAGGAGGCTGCAGTTCGATCCGGATCCGGCTGCGCGGCCAGGCGATCATCTTGTCGATGGCGGGCATGCTGATCAGGTACTTGCGGTTGATGCGGAAGAAACGGGCGGGGTCGAGCGTTTCTTCCAGAGCGTCGAGGGTGAGGTCGAGCGGGTAGGCCATGCCCTGGAAAGTGCGGAGGAAAACGGCTTTATGAGCGGCGAAGAAATAGGCGGCCTCTTCGGCGGGCACC
The DNA here is from genome assembly GCA_024103175.1 of Phaeodactylibacter sp. Lineage (GTDB taxonomy): Bacteria > Bacteroidota > Bacteroidia > Chitinophagales > Saprospiraceae > JACJXW01. The sequence goes on along the minus strand of JAGFJE010000723.1, from coordinate 570 downwards.
TGTCGGAATTTTTCGCCCACCTGGATGAGAAAGTGGCGGCGGTAGGCCGGCTGCCGGCCCTGCATCATGGAGAGCAGGTGATCGAAATTGATACTGAAGGCGGATCGCAGGGATTGCAGCTTCTGCAGGCTTTCCATCAGTTCGCTCTTCCGGATGGGCTTCAGCAGGTAGGCCACGCTGTTCAGCTGAAAGGCCCTGATGGCGTACTGGTCATAGGCGGTGGTGAGAATGACGGGCGTCTGCACCTGTACCTGTTCGAAGATGCTGAAACTCAGGCCATCGGACAGCTGAATGTCGAGAAAAATGAGGTCGGCGCTATGCGTCGTCAGCCATTTGACAGATTCTTTGACGGAGCCGGGCCGGGCCAGCACCTCGATGTCCGGATCGATCTCTTTCAGCTGTTTTTCCAGCCGCTCGGCGGCGATGGCCTCGTCTTCAATGATGATCACTTTCATCCTGTATGGTTTCGATGAGCGGTAGTTTTACGGTGTAGTGGTTCATGTCGACGGTGAACTGAGGCGTTCTGTCACTGATCATTTGGTAGCGCTTCACCATATTGCCCTGCCCCAG
>JAGFJE010000702.1 GCA_024103175.1 Phaeodactylibacter sp. | reverse complement strand
TACAGCTCCTGTATCATCTTCTCCAGCCGCCCCTGCACATTATGGGCAATATTTCCCAGGTCTTTATTTTCCACGGCCGACATGGAAGCCGCCGGGTCTACTGCCGCCACTTCCACGCTGTCGCCGTCCATCTGCTGTATGATGATGTTGCAGGGCAGCATGGTGCCGATCTTGTCCTCGGATTGCAGGGCCTGGAAGGCGAAGTGCGGGTTGCAGGCGCCGAGGATGAGGTAGGGGCGGAAATCTTCACCCAGTTTTTCCTTAAAGGTCTTTTGGATGTCGATCTCGCTGATAACGCCGAAGCCGTGGTTTTTGAGCGCGGTTTTGACTTTTTCGGCGGCGCTCTGCACGTCGCCTTTGAGCTTTTTGCTGAAGTAGTATGCCATGGTGTTGGTTTTAATGGTTTAAAAATGGTTGTATTTTTAAAACATGTTCAGGGAAGCCAAAGATTGAATTTTCCGGCTTTCTTTATCGAATGATAGAACGCTGTTTTTATCTGCATGTTCGGCCAAAAAAAAGGCAGAGGGCATTACCATTTTTTGGAAATAAAAGGGATATTGGCACATTACATCAAACCAAATTCTACCCATGCTCAACCGACAGGATCCAACCCAAACCAAAGCCTGGAGAAAACTGGATGCCCACTTCCAACTTATGAAAGAGCGCCACATGAAAGAGCTCTTTGCAGAAAATCCCGACCGCTTCGAGCAGTTCTCCCTTAAGTTCGAAGATATCCTGGTCGACTACTCCAAAAACCGCATCACGAAAGAGACCCTGAGCCTGTTGCTGGAGCTGGCGGAGGAATGCAAACTATCGGAAAGCATCGAAAAGATGTTCTCCGGTGAGAAGATCAATGAAACGGAAGACAGGGCTGTGCTCCATGTCGCCCTTCGCAACCGGACCCAGATGCCCATCAAGGTAGATGGCAAGGATGTGATGCCGGAGGTGAACGCCGTCCTCCGGCAAATGGAATCCTTTTCCAACAAAATTATCTCCGGCAAGTGGAAAGGCTATACCGGTAAACGCATCACCGACGTCGTCAATATCGGCATCGGCGGTTCCGACCTCGGGCCGGTGATGGTCACCGAAGCCCTGCGGCCTTGCTGGAAGCCGGGGATGAATGCGCACTTTGTCTCCAATGTGGATGGTACGCATATTATGGAGACTCTCAAGAAGGTAAATGCGGAAACCACTCTTTTTGTCATTGCCTCCAAAACCTTCACCACCCAGGAAACCATGGCCAATGCCCACACGGCACGCAACTGGTTCCTGGCCCAGGCGAAGGATGAAAGCCATATTGCCAAACACTTCGTGGCGGCATCCACCAATGAAGAGGGTGTTACGGCCTTCGGCATCGACCCCAAAAATATGTTCGAATTCTGGGACTGGGTGGGCGGCCGCTATTCGCTTACCTCCGCCATCGGCCTGCCCATCGTTTGTACCATTGGCTTCGATTGCTTCCGGCAGTTGCTGGAAGGATTCGATGTGATGGACATTCACTTTCGGGATACGCCGCTCAACCGCAACATCCCCGTCCTGCTGGCCCTGATCGGCATCTGGTACAACAACTTCTTCGGCGCCGAGTCGGAGGCCATCCTGCCCTACGACCAGTATATGCACCGCTTTCCCGCCTATTTCCAGCAGGGTAACATGGAGAGCAACGGCAAGTATGTCGGCCGCGACGGCAAAAAAGTGGGCTACCAGACCGGCCCCATCATCTGGGGCGAGCCGGGCACCAACGGCCAGCACGCTTTCTACCAGCTCATCCATCAGGGCACCAAGCTGATCCCCTGCGATTTCATTGCGCCTGCCATCAGCCACAACCCTGTGGGGGGCCACCACCCCAAGCTGTTGTCCAACTTTTTCGCCCAGACGGAGGCTCTGATGACAGGCAAAACCGAGGAAGAAGTGCGCGCCGAACTGGAAAAGGAGGGCAAGTCGAAGGAGGAGATCGAGTTCCTCCTGCCGTTCAAGGTGTTCGAAGGCAACCGCCCGACAAACTCCATTCTAATGCAGAAACTCACCCCCCGCGCCCTGGGCAGCCTGATCGCCATGTACGAGCACAAGATCTTCGTACAGGGCATTATCTGGAACATCTTCAGCTTCGACCAGTGGGGCGTCGAACTGGGCAAACAACTGGCCAAAAAAATCCTGCCGGAACTGGAGGGCGACGCGAAGGTTACCAACCACGACTCCTCGACCAACGGCCTGATCAATGCCTATAAGCAGATGCGGCAGTAGGGACAAGGAGAGTGGGAGATGGGGAGAGTGGGAGATGGGGAGAGTGGGAGAGTGGGAGACGAGGTGAGGGGGAGACTGGGCAGGGCTAATGCATCATAGGAAATTGGGATAGTTCATTTTTCTGTGTCTTCTGAGGCTACCCGTCTAAGGTTGGACGGCTTCGTACACCGTACACGCCCAAAGGCTGCCATAGGCCCGTACATCGTACATGCCCCCCGAACTTTCTGTCCAACCTTAGACGGATACCCTCTTCTGAAAAATGCCCCTTGATTTTCAGGGCCTTGCGAACAGCGAACACCGAATTGCGAACACTCCCTGTCATCCCATTAATACCGTTTGTGCCTGCTTGTCTATCCTGTGCGAAAACTTGCCGTTGCCTTACGATTACTCATCTCCTCAGTAGTTAAGGTGTGAGCCCTGTATTTTTGGGTTGATAATCAGATTACTCAACCCAAGACGCAAGGTGCATGAAAAACCACTTCATTCTTATCCTGCTGACAGTTCTTTTCGCTATTTCCTGTACCGAAAAAGAACCCGAGGCTCCCAAACCGCCCCCCGTCATTTACCACGACCAGGTGACGCCGCTCACCTTCACCAAGATCCGCCTGGGCGATGGCGTACCCCTGGCGCTCGATATCTCTTTTCGCTGGAAAGTGGAGGCGCCCAAAACCTTCTTCCGGCAATTCCCCTCTGAAGAGCATTTTGCTCAGGGCATTCTGATGCCCCGGGCAACGGAGATCCTGCGCCGCATTTCCAATACCTATGAGCGTGTGGATTCCGTCTTTTTCAACCAGCGTGAACGATACATTGCCGAACTGAAAGCCGCCCTCCTGGAAGAAGCCGGCGAGCCCGGCGTACTGGTGAAGGAAGTGATCCTATCCGACATCATTTTCCCCAGTACTTTCACTCAGGCCATGGAAAAGGCCGGCCTGCGCCAACAGGAGTTGGCCCGCATCGAACAGCAGAATGCCATTGACATCGCTTCCGCCGAAGCGGAACGCAAAAAGGCCCGGGCCGACGGGCAGGTGGCCATTGCCAAGGCCGAAGCCGAAGGGCGCCTGCAGGACATCAAGGCCCAGAC
>JAGFJE010000636.1 GCA_024103175.1 Phaeodactylibacter sp. | reverse complement strand
CGGCCACCATCTCTACAGCGCATCCGCTGCGGAAGAAGGCCTGGCGGATGCGCTCTTCGTGGCGCTGCCGCTGGTTTTGATATTCCAGCTGCCGCCAGTCGGCGCCGGGAGCCGCCTGGTGCATCAGCTCCAGCCAGGCCTCGCGCTTTACCCGTTCCTGGCCTTCCTCGCCGAAACGTATAGCCGTTCCGTTGGTGGGGGGAGGGAAAGAATGCGTAGCCTGTTGCCGGCAAGACCAGAATGCAGCCGACAGGCATATTGTAGCAATGATAATGGTTGGGCGCTGTTTCATTTTCTTTCAGTTGGCGCCTTACAAAATTAACATTGTAAGGGCTTTAATTGAGTTGGCCGGGTGTTATTTTCCGCATCCGTAGTATGTTTTCCCGTCTTTGGTGGCCTCTACCGTATAAGGAAATTTTTCACCCGACATCGTGTCCGTACACGGCTCTTCTTTTATCAATACCTTGATGCTGGAATTCCCTGCTTTACTCGTGAATACCGTCTGGCCACCCCTTTGCTGAGGAGGCTGGTAGGGATAGGTTACGGGTTCCTTTTCGGGAGTGCGGAAGGTGATCCCGCCGTCTTTGATCTGTACCGACCAGAAAGGTTCGTTGCCCATGGCGGTATAGGCAGTGGCGGCTTGCCGGGTTTCTACCTTCGCAGGATTGGAGGAAGGAAGAGGAGCAGGGGCCTTTTTTGTGGTGTCACAGGAAAAGGCCAGTAGCGTCAGGAAGATCAGAGTGAAATGCTTCATATTTACTTTAGTATATTTGTGTAAACAACTACAAAATAGCAACAAAATTTCTGCTTTTGAAATCAAGTGCCTTTTGAACTACTCCAGCGAATAAAACTGCTTTCTGAAATGCGCTTCATTCCCCTGTTTTTGTTTTTTGCTTTTGCCCGGTTGGCCGAAGCCCAGCAACCTTCGCCCGACACCCTTCTTTCCGGCACGCTCGATCCGGTGACGGTGACGGCTACGCGCCTGGAAAACGAGGAACTGGACGCCCCCTTTTCCCTTACCGTCATCACCCAGCCCCGCATTCAGGAGGCCCAGCAGCAATTGTCGCTCAACGAAGCCCTGGCCAGCGTGCCCGGCCTGCTGGCCCTCAACGCCGACAACTTCGCTCAGGATGCCCGCATCGCCATACGTGGATTCGGCGCCCGTTCTGCCTTTGGCATTCGCGGTATACAGCTTTTGGTAGACGGCCTGCCCGAATCTACTCCCGACGGGACGGGGCAGGTCGATAACATCGACCCCGGTTTGCTTTCATCGGCAGAGGTGATCCGCGGCCCTTCCTCGGGGCTGTACGGTAACGCCGCCGGTGGGGTGGTCAGCCTGGCTACCGAAGAACCACCCCTCCACCCCTTTGCCGAGGGAAGGTTCAGCGCGGGCAGCTTCGGATTTCGGCGCTATCAGCTGAAGGGGGGAACCCGGGCAGGCCGGTTCGGCCTCCTCGCCTACGGCAGCCACACCCGGCTGGACGGCTACCGGGAGCATAGCCGGATGGAGTCGTCCCTGTTCAATGTCCGGCTGCATGCCGATTACGGGAAAGGGAGAGGGGGAGAGGGGGAGATGGGGAGAGGGGGAGATGGGGAGAGGGGGAGAAGCGGAGATGGGGAGATGGGGAGATGGGGAGATGGGGAGATGGGGAAAAGGGGGGAAGCGGGAGGAGTTGGTTACAAATATGATGATTATGTTTATAATAATTATGAAAGTAATCATTATGTAAGTAATGATTATAAAAATAACGATTACTTTTATAATCATTACAAAAGTAATAATAACGAAAATAACGATTATAAAAATAACGATGTAGAAAGCGGCGGCCAGCTCCAGCTCTTCCTCAACTACCTGGACAGCCCGCTGGCGGAGGACCCCGGCGGCCTTACGCGTGAAGCCGTAATGGAGAACCGCCGCCAGGCCTTTTCCCGCAACATCGCTTTCAATGCCGGGGAGGCCGTTCAACAGGGGAGGGCTGCCTTGCGCTGGAAACATCACTGGGGAGGCAAACACGAGCTGGAAGCTTATACATTTTACTTATTCCGGGATTTCAATAACCGTTTGCCATTTGAGGAGGGTGGGATCGTTGATCTGGAGCGGCAGTACAGCGGGCTGGGCGCCAGCTATGGCTACACCGGCAAGCTGGGCGCTTTACCCTACCGGTTCCGGATGGGTATGGACCTGGCCAACCAGGTGGATGATCGCCGGCG
>JAGFJE010000632.1 GCA_024103175.1 Phaeodactylibacter sp. | reverse complement strand
CACTGTTCAAACCATCCTATTAATAAAGAAAACTCACCCGGCAATGTTCGACCGCGACAAATGGCAGGAGATCCTGATTACGATCAGGCAGAATAAATGGCGGACGCTGGCCACTGCCTTTGGCGTTTTCTGGGGCATTCTCATGCTGGTGCTCCTGCTGGGCGCCGGCCAGGGTATGCAGAACGGCGTGGTCAGCAGCATGATCCTGGACGCCACCAACAGCATCTGGTTCTTTACCAGCCGCACCTCCCTCCCCTATAAAGGACTTCCCCCCGGGAGAATGATAGAATTTACGGAAGAAGACCTGCAGTACATAGGAAATAATGTGGAAGGCGTAGAATACATCGCCCCCGAAAACTGGCTGATGGGCAACTTCAATATTGTCCGTGGCGCCAAATCCTCGCCTTTTATGGTGCTGGGCGCCGGAAAGGATTACTTCAAGATCAAGATCTATCAGGACTATCTGGCGGGGCGCAAACTGAACTTCAACGACAACCTGGAGGCCCGGAAAGTATGTGTGATCGGCGACCGGGTGGCCGACGTGCTCTTCGAAGCGGGAGAAAGCCCGATCGGGAAGGAGATCCTCATAAAGGGAAGTGTCTTTACGGTGGTCGGCCTGTTCCACGACGAAGGCTGGGGCGGGCAGTTCTCCGAGCGCATTTACATCCCCTTCAGCACCTTTCAGCGCACTTACAACCCGGAGCGCAGCGTGCGCCTCTTTGCCGTCACCACCCGGGAAGGGTATTCCGGCAAGGAGCTGGAGAACCGCATCCTGACGATACTCAAGCAGCGCCACGTCGTTCATCCGGATGACAACCAGGCCTTCTGGGCGCACAACCAGGAGGAAAACTACCGGTCGATAATGGGCCTGTTCGCCGGCATAAAGACCTTTGTCTGGCTGGTGGGCCTGGGTACGCTGATCGCCGGCATTGTCGGCGTAAGCAACATCATGATGATCGTGGTGAAAGACCGCACCCGGGAGATCGGCATCCGCAAGGCGGTGGGCGCTACGCCCTGGTCCATCATCAGCATGATCCTCCAGGAAGCCATCCTGATAACGGGAGTAGCCGGCTATCTGGGCATCGTGGCGGGGGTAGGGCTGCTGTATGGCCTCAACCGCATCATGGCCCTGGCCAATGCCGATATCGAGTATTTTCAAAACCCCGCTGTCAATCTGCAGGTGATCTTCGCGGCTTTGCTGGTGCTGGTCATCTCCGGCGCCCTGGCCGGGCTGATACCGGCAAGGCGGGCGGCGCTGATCCCTCCGGTGGAGGCGTTGAGGGATGGGGGGTGAGGATTTTTGATATGGGGCCGTCTCTGCAAGCCGGCTAAAATTTTTGATTTTTGATGTGTGGGGGCTATCGCAAAGCGGCCACGTCCGATGCAGCTTGTGCCTGGCACATTAAAAATCACACATCAAAAATCAAGAATCAAAAATATAATTTCATGTTTGATATTGACCGCTGGCAGGAGATCTATCACAGCATTCGCAAGCACCGCCTGCGGACGTTGCTTACCGCCTTTGGCGTATTCTGGGGCATTTTCATGCTGGCCGTCCTGATGGGAGCCGGCAGCGGCCTGGAGAATGGTGTGACCCGCAATTTTGACGTGGCGAAGAATGCCGTTTTTATCTGGACGCAGCGCACCAGTGTTCCGTATAAGGGCCTGCAGCCCGGGCGTTTCATCCAGCTGAATAACGACGACCTCAGAGCCATCCGGGAGCAGGTCCCGGAGCTGGGCGCCCTCAATCCGCGGCTCATGATACCGGGAAGCTACACCATAGAACGGGGGGATGAGAGCGCGTCTTTTTCCGTCAACGGCGATACGCCGGAGCTTTTCGCCATCCGCCCCCAACTGATGCTGTCCGGGCGTTTCCTCAATGAATCGGATATAGAAGACAAGCGCAAGGTGGCGGTCATCGGCGACCGGGTGCGGGAGGTCTTGTTCAAGGACGGCACAGACCCCATCGGGCAATTCATACAGATCAAGGGCGTTCCTTTCCAGGTAGTAGGTACTTTCGGCAGTAAGATCGAAAACGAACAAGCCATCGAGAACCTGCAGACGATCCACATCCCCATTTCTACCCTGCAGGTCACCTTCAACCGGGCCAATGAGATCGACTATTTCGCCTGCGTGCCCCAGCCCGGCGTGCCGGCGGCGGTGCTGGAGGAAAAGATGCTGGCCGTGCTCAAGCAACGCCATATAGTGGCGCCGGAAGACCAGCGCGCCTTCGGCGCCGAGAACATCGAGCAGGAATATCGGGAAATACAGAACCTCTTCACCGGCATCCGCGGTTTCAGCTGGCTGGTGGCCATCGGCACCATCATCGCCGGAGCGGTAGGCGTGGGCAACATCATGGCCATCATCGTCAAGGAGCGCACCAAGGAGATCGGCATCCGCAAGTCGCTGGGCGCTACACCCTGGTCGATCGTCAGCATGATCCTGCAGGAGGCGCTGGTGATCACCGGTATCGCCGGCTACGCTGGGCTGGCGGCCGGTTGCGGCCTCATCGCCGGCCTCAGCTATGCTCTAAAGCAGCTGGGGA
>JAGFJE010000630.1 GCA_024103175.1 Phaeodactylibacter sp. | reverse complement strand
TTGAAGGTAATGGTTCCCGCATCGGGCCGCTGCAGGGTGGCGATGGTTCGCATCAGGGTGGACTTGCCGGCGCCATTGGGGCCCAGCAGGCCGAACATGCCGGTTCCGATCCCGAGGCTGAGGTTATCTATCGCCCGGACGCCGTTGGGGTATACTTTGCTTAGGTTGGAAATGGCCAGTTGCATAAAGCGGGTAATTTGGTGATCTTGGACAAAAATACAGGGCCGCCGCCGAGCGCCCTATTAAGAGTGGTGAACGGAAAGAAACCCGTGATGAACAACCAAAAGCGCTTTGGCTGCTGAAACAACGCCCTTGATCACCGGAAGAATGCCCCTGGCCATTTCAATTTGGTATCGTCCATCCTTTTCACTTGGTTTGAAGGCAAATAAGCGAAGACATCTATGGAAAGCATAAAAAGAACGGCCGAACACTTCCTCTTATCCAATACCGCCTGGATATTCTTCACCGTGATCCTGTTCCTCAGCTATGTGATGATGGTGGAATCCGGGCAGTATACCCGGGCCTATTACGGCGCTTACGTTGTGTCAACTGCCATCCTTTTTGCCCCGGTTCTGGCCTTTGCCGCCTACCGGCGCCGGTTGAAAGAGGAGCTGGGGCGGTACGCCTACCTGGCCCTGTGGGGCATCATTTTCGTGGTTTACCCGGTGATGGTGGCGGTGGGGCAGGCATTCCGGGCGGAAAGCCTATTTCTCTTTCCGCCCGAAGGGGAGGCTGTGCCTGCCGGTTTTGTAGAAGTGGTAGGGGCCGGGCTGTTTCTCACGGAAGTGGCCATTCATGCCAACGACTACCTCCTTCGCCGGGCGGGCGGGTTCCGGCAGCTCGGCCTCCGGAAGAGCTTATTGCTGCTGGCGGCAGGCGGGGCGGCCCTCCTGGGAATGGCTTTCGCCTACCGGCCGTTTACCGCCGCCTTCCCGGACAGTTTCTTCGGTTTCCTCCAGAAAGCCCCGTTGTTTTTCGGGTACACCCTTCAGTTCCTGCTCATGATCCTGGCGTATTCCTTTTTTTATTTCGTCAACCACTACTTCCTGGTGCCCAGGCTCCTGAAAGAGAAAGGAGTCCTCTTCTACGGGTTCGGCGCAGCGGGGGCCGTGCTGGTTTTCTATCCGGTAGTGGCCCTGCTCCTCAGTTGGTTGCCGGTGGTGCGCGCAGAAGAACTCCTCTCCTATCCCGCCTCCGAGATCTTTCCGTCAGACCGGGGAGGGCTCCCCTTTGCGGTCATGCTGCTCAGCGCCCCGCTTATCGTCGGAATGGAATGGTACAAACAGGCCGGCAAACTGGCATCGCTGGAAAAGGAAAGAACCGCCGCCGAGCTCGCCCTGCTGAAACAACAGGTCAACCCCCACTTCTTCTTCAATACCCTGAATAACCTCTACGCCCTCAGCATTACCCGGGATAAACAAACGCCGGAGGTCATTCTGCAGCTTTCCGAACTGATGCGCTACGTCATATATAATGGCAGGGAAGAGAGCGCCGCCCTGGCCGAAGAGGTGAAATACATTGAAGACTACATCCGCCTGCAGCAGATCCGGCTGCACAAACACCTGGATTTCCGGTTCGAAAAAGATATTGCCGATGAAAAACTGCGCATTCCTCCCCTGTTATTTATTATATTGGTGGAAAATGCCTTCAAACACGGCATCGAGCCGGCCGAGGAGGCCTGCTCGCTCCACCTTT
>JAGFJE010000626.1 GCA_024103175.1 Phaeodactylibacter sp. | reverse complement strand
ACGACGGTAAAGATCTTGTTGAGGCGGGTTACGGCCCGGATCATGCCGGATTTCAGCAGGTTGTCGCCGATGGCGATCTCTGCGGTCGGCAGGCCGTGGCTGTTTAAAAACACGTTCAGGATAGCGGAGTCGAGTATGATGTCCCGGTGGTTGGAAATGAAGAGGTGCGCCTGCCCGGGGTCCAGCGTTTCGATGCCGGAGGAGGTGAGCTCATCGATAGATTTGCGGAAGAAGTGCTGCAGCCAGGGTTTGACAATCCTGGTTTGAAAATCCCGGATGCTGTTGATGCTGTCGATGGCCTGCAGCAGCTCTTCCCGTGAGGCCTCCGTATCCACGAAGCGCAGCATATTCAGGAACGACTGGTGCTTTTTGAGTTCGTCGAGCACCGGCCGGACGTCTTTGTCCTGGTAGGGAGCGAGGCGATCAAGGTCGAAATGTTCATCCATAACATATAAAGGTACAAATTTGAAAAAAAACTTGCATCTTTTAACTAATGCCTTTATGTTTGTAAGTAATTACTCACTTTTTAATGACGGACAAAAAAGAAAAGATCCTCAGCGCCGCCCTCGAGCTTTTCGCCAACGACGGCTATAACGCCACTTCCACCAGCCGGATCGCGAAGGAGGCCGGCGTGTCTGAAGGCCTGATCTTCCGGCATTTTGGCAACAAGAAAGGGCTTTTGCAGGCGATCATGGAGGATGTCGAGGCCCGGATCGGGCAACTCCTGGCCCCGGTCATCTTCGAAGAGGAACCCAAGAAGGTGATCCGCAAAATCATAGAATTGCCCTTCAGTATCAATCCGTCAGAGTATGATTACTGGCGCCTGCAATTCAAATTGAAGTGGGAACAGGAATACAATAACCCCAATAAAATGAAACCTTTGATCGACAAGCTGGCCTGGGCGTTCGCCGAGCTGGGCTATGAAGAACCGGAGAAAGAAGCCGTTCTGCTCAATCAGGTCATCGATTCCATCTCTACCGAGATCCTGCGCGACGGGAAAGCCCTGCAGGAGGCCTTCAAGGCGTTTCTGCTGAAGAAATACGAGGTGTGAATTTTTTTTAATAAAAAAAATAAGTAAGTACTCACTAAAAAAGATTTCATGAATTCAAAAAAAATCATTCTGGTCACCGGCGCCTCTTCCGGCATGGGCAAAGATGCCGCCCTCCAACTGATCAAGGAAGGCCACACCGTTTACGGCGCCGCCCGCCGGGTGGAAAAGATGCAGGATCTGGTGGAAGCTGGCGGCCATGCCATTGAAATGGACGTGACGGATGAAGGGCAAGTTGTCGCGGGGGTGAAAAGGTTGATCGATGAACAGGGAAGGGTAGACGTTCTGATCAACAACGCCGGCTATGCCGTCTACGGCGCGGTGGAAGACGTTCCGCTGGAAGACGCCCGCCGGCAGTTTGAGGTGAATATCTTCGGCCTGGCCCGGATCACCCAGGAGGTGCTTCCCCAAATGCGCCAACAGAAGTCCGGCAAGATCATCAACATCTCCTCTATGGGCGGCAAGATCTACACCCCACTGGGCGCCTGGTACCACGCCACCAAACACGCTCTCGAAGGCTGGAGTGATTGCCTTCGGCTGGAACTGGCGCCCTTAAACATCGACGTAGTGGTCATCGAGCCCGGTATCATTACCACCGAATTCGGCGACGTTATGATGCAACCCCTGCTGGACCGCTCTGCCGGCGGCCCGTACGATAAACTGGCGCAGGCGGTGGCCCGCGCTACCAAAGGATCTTATGAGCAGGGCGGCAGTTCGCCCACTTCCGTTATCACTAACTTGATATCCGATGCCGTCAGCAGCTCGAAGCCCAAAACGAGATACGCGGCAGGCAAGTTTGCCAAACCCATGCTCTTCCTGCGCCGCTGGCTGAGCGACCGGATGTTCGACCGGGTGATCATGAGCCAGGTGAAATAAAGGGAAGTGCGAAGGCGGAAGCTTGCCCGGAAGAGCGCCGCGAAGATGGGGCGGAAGGCGGAAGTCCGTTGGGCTTGCTTTCGCACTGCCGGCTTCCCACTTCCTTTTGTTCAGGAAGCTTCTTACGGTGGAAGTGCTTTTCGCCCTCTTTCCGCCGCCCCCAGCTGGACGATATTCCGACTTCCCACTTCCGATTTCCGACTTCCGACTTCCGACCCGTCTTCGTCCCTCAGCCGGGTAAACTTCCGACTTCCACAAGAGCCATTTTTTTACCATAAAAACCCTGTTAATATGAAAAAAGCCTATCTTTTTTACACCCTCTTCCTTGCCGCGGGCATGGCGCTGGCCTATGCTTCCTCGCAGCCACAGGATGGGGAAGGTATTACGCCGCCGCCCGGTGGAGAAGAGCCGGAAGATGCCCTGCAGGCCTTCGACAAAATGATGGCCGTCCTCACCCACAAGCGCTGCGTCAATTGCCACCCTGCCGGCGGCCGCCCCCGGCAGGGAGAGGACAGCCACTACCACAATTTCAATGTACAACGGGGCGCTGATGGCCACGGCCTGCCGGCACTGCGGTGCGGAACCTGCCACCAACGGGAAAACAACGACTACTCCGGCGTGCCGGGCGCCCCGGAGTGGAGCCTGGCCCCGCTGAGCATGAAGTGGGAGGGCCTGAGCCGCGTGGAGATCGCCCGCTCCATCCTCGACCCGGCCCGCAATGGCGGCCGGACGCTGGAGGAAACCGTCCACCACCTGACCGAACACGAGCTGGTGCTCTGGGCCTGGGAGCCCGGCGTGGACGCCAACGGCCGGCCCCGGGAGAAACCGCCCGTCCCGAAGGACGAGTATATCAAAGCCGTAAAAGTATGGGCCGAAGCCGGCGCACCCATTCCCGAAGAATAAAAAATCACGACTATGAAAATATCATTCCACATCAACGGCGGCGCCCAAAGCGTAGCGGTAGACGGCAATACCCCCCTGCTCTGGGTCATCCGCGATATGCTCGATCTGAAAGGCACCAAGTTCGGCTGCGGGAAAGCAGCCTGCGGAGCCTGCACCATCCACGTCGATGGGATGGCAGTGCGTTCCTGCTCTTACCCGGCCAAGTTCGCAGAAGGGAAAAACATCACCACCATCGAAGGGCTTTCAGCGGGTGAGGAGTTGCACCCGGTGCAGCAGGCCTGGATCGAAGAGGCCGTCCCCCAGTGCGGGTACTGCCAGCCGGGCTTTATGATGGCCACCGCAGCTTTGCTGGAGAAGGCGCCCAACCCTACGGATCAGGATATCGACGACAACATCGTCAATATTTGCCGCTGCGCTACCTATTACCGGATGCGCAAGGCCATCCATCGGGCGGCGGAAATCAAAAATGCCAATAGCTAAAATCCATCCCATCATGAGCGAATCAAAACCCAAGAAGACGTTTTCGAGAAGAAAGTTTATCATCCGGTCGGCAGTAGGCGTCGGTGTTTTGCTGGGAACGGGATACTTTACCCGCCCGCTCTGGAGGCGGTCTCTGGCGGACATGGCCAATTCAATGGAGCCTTCCTACCTGGGAGATACCGAAACGCCGCAACTGTGGTTTGAAGTGACGGCGGATAACCAGGTCATACTGCACTCGCCCAAAGTAGAAATGGGGCAGGGCACTTTCACCGGCCTGGCCCAGATCGCCGCCGATGAACTGGAAGTGGATATGCGCCAGATGAAAGTCGTCAATGCCGCTACCGCCACCGGAAACATCGACGGGCTCTCAACCGGGGGAAGCAATTCCATTTCCGGCCTTTGGCAGCCCCTGCGGGAACTGGCCGCCACCATGCGGGAGATGCTCAAAAATGAGGCCGCCCGCATTCTGGAAACCGATGCCGCTGCGCTCACCGTCAGGGAGGGCGTTGTGTCGGGCAATGGCCAGTCCCTGTCTTACGGTGATATTGTCAAAGCAGTAAAAGAATGGACGGTTCCCAATACCCCGCCCCTCAAAGATGTCAACTCCTACCAATTTGTGGGAAAACCGATTCCCCGGATAGACCTTCACGATAAGGTGGCCGGCGCTCCCATCTTCGGCATGGACGCCACCATGCCTGATATGTTGTACGGAGCGGTAGTCCGGCCTTCTTCCATCGGCGCTACCTACGCCAGTGCTGACGCCAGCCGGGCGGAAAAGATGCCGGGCGTGGTCAAAGTGGTCAAAGAGAAGGACTTCGTAGGGGTGGTGGCCAGGTCCTACCTGGAAGCCGAAAATGCCAAAAATGCCATCGAAGTCACCTGGGACACCGGTAAGAACTGGCAGTCTGAAGACATCGAGGAGATGATCAAAGTCGGAAAAGGAGAGCCTTTCGTCATCCAGAAGGAAGGCCGGGCGAAACGCATCCTGGACAATGAAGAAGGCGTCGTCAGGGCCGAGTACAGAAGCCCCATCGGCGCCCATGCCCAGCTGGAGCCCAACGGAGCGCTGGCCTTCGTCGATGGCGACAGGGCCACGGTGATGATCTCTACCCAGGTGGTCAAGATCACCAGAGGAGAAGTGGCCGCCCGCCTCGGGCTGGACGAGGAAAATGTGAACATCATCCCTACCTACCTGGGCGGCGGGTTTGGCCGCCGTTTGCACACTCCCAATGCCATGCAGGCGGCTGTATTGTCCAGGGCCGTAGGGAAACCGGTCAAATGCTTTTTCAACCGTCAGGAAGAGTTTCAGAACGACACGTTCCGCCCCCCGACGCATCACGTCCTGCGCGCCAAACTTCTGGAAAACGGCCTGATCGAGGCGATCGAACACCATGTGTCGAGCGGTGACGTCATGTTCGGCTCTCCTTTGTTTCCCGCCATTGCCCAGCCCATCCTCGGGGCCGACGCAGGCGCCTGGCGGGGCGGTATGATCCAGTATGGCAAGGTCCCGAACTTCCGGGCGGTCTCCTGGCGGGTCAAACTGCCCTTTGCCACCAGTTGGTGGCGCAGCCTGGGCTTGTTGGCCAATACCTTCGCCATCGAGAGCTTCATGGACGAACTGGCTGTAAAGGCCGGAAAGGACCCGGTGCAGTTCCGGCTGGATCAGATCCAGGACGATGAAGCCGGCCGCCGCCTGAAAGAAGTGATTAAAGCGGCGGCGCAAAAAGCCGGCTGGAAAGACGGCGTTCAGAACGGGAGGGCCATGGGCTTTGCCGCCTCTACCGACGCCAATACGCCCTGTGCGCAAGTAGCCGAGGTTTCTATAGAAGATGGACAGATCAGGGTGCACAAGGTCACTTGCGCCATCGACCCCGGCCTGGCGGTCAACCCGGACCAGGTGCGGGCCCAGTGTGAAGGCGCCATCATCATGGGGCTCAGTGCATCGATGTACGAGAAGATGACGGTCAAAGACAGCCAGCTAACGCCGACCCTCTACGGCCCCTACCGAATGGCTCTGATGAAGGACGCCCCCAGAGAGATCGACGTCGTCATTCTGGAAAATGCAGAGGCTCCCGGGGCAGTCGGAGAACCCCCTCTGGGGCCGATCGGGGCCGCCGTCGCCAACGCGGTATTCCGGCTGACGGGGCGGCGGCTCCGGGAAATGCCGCTGGAATTGTAAGGGCCGGAGTAAGAAAAGACTTGACAGGTTTCGGGTAGGTTTACCGGGGAAAAACTTGTCAAGTCTACCTCAATAAGTTTAAATCAGTTCAGTGATAAAAATCATCCCATCCCCTTCCGAATTCTGATAACTTACCCGTCCATTCCCAGCCACCCTCTGGCTCTTGTTACAGCTCTGGCGGCATACAGGACAGGTTTTCCTGGGTTCGTACCTGAGGGGAAACCTGCCCTGTATGCCTAAAAAACTTTCCTATGCAACTGATCGATGGTTCAAAGATCATTACCGAAGCCTGTGTACGGGCGGGCGCCGACGTATACGTCGGCTATCCCATCACCCCTTCCAACTGGTTCTATGCCTACGCCCAGAAGCGCTTTCCCCTCTTCCTGGCCGGCCCCGATGAGATCTCCGTCCTCCAGTGGATGGCCGGTTTCGCAGCGGCGGGGCGGATGCCGGTGACGGCCACTTCCTTCCCCGGCCTGGCCCTGATGGTAGAAAGCCTCAATATGGTCCACATGATGGAGTTGCCCATGCTCATCATCGTCACCCAGCGCCTGGGGCCCAGCACCGGCTCGGCCACCACCGGCGCCCAGGGCGACCTCCTGCTGCTGCGGGGCGCCATCTCCGGCGGCTACCCCCTGCCGGTTCTCTGCCCCTCCAGTTTTGAGGATTGCTGGAGCCTGGCGTACGAAGGCATCCGGACGGCTATCCGGTACCGCACGCCCGTCATTCTACTTACCTCCAAGGAGATGGTAATGACCCACAAGAGCTTCGACTTGTCCTCCCTGCCGGATATAAATAAAGTGGAAAGGGAAACACCGGAAGTGGAATTGCCCTACCAGTCTTATCGCGCCGGGGCCGGTGGCGTCCCGCCCTTCATTCCACTGGGCGATGCAACCCACCAGGTGCGGATCAATTCCTCCACCCACGGCAACCTGGGCCTCATCCTGAAAGAGAGCCCGGAGGCCATGGCCAATACCCGGCGGCTGAAAGACAAGCTGGAGCAAAACATTTCGGCCTTTACTTTCTACGAACTGGATGAAGAAGCCGGGGCGGGCGAACTGATCGTCTCCTACGGCATTTCCGCCGATGCGGCGCGAGATGCCGTGACAGAAATGCGGCGAAACGGGAAGAAAGTGTCCCTCCTGATCATCAAAACCCTGCTGCCCGTTCCGCCGGCCGTCCTGGATATCCTGGAGCGCTACGAAAAGCAGGTTTTCGTCGAGGAGAACCTGCCGGGATTGCTCCGGGAGCTGATCTACGGGCAGGCACGAAACAGGAATATACGGAGTGTCAACAAGATCGGCAGCATGATCGCCCCTTCGGAAATCCTAAGGTGACGCCTCCCCGGAAGCCGTCAGAGAGAAAGAGGTGTCGCCTTTGCCTAAACCCAAAGGCGCCGCCTTACCAATAAAGAAACATTATGGCACAACCCATTCTACTTACCAAAGACATGCCTTTCTGCCCCGGTTGCGGGCACGGCATAGCCGTCAAAAACCTGGCCAAAGCCCTGGAAGAGGCCGGCTACAACCCCCTGGATGTAATCGTCGTCAGCGATATTGGCTGCGCCGGGCTGGTAGACCCCGTCCTTTCCACCCATACCATCCACGGCCTGCACGGCAGGGCGCCGGCCCTGGCCCTGGGCGTCTCCCTCGGCCTGGCAAAGCCTGGAAAGAAAGTGATCGCCATACAGGGCGACGGGGGGGCGACGATCGGCCTGCAGCACCTGCTGGAAGCGGCCCGCCGCAACGTCGACATGACGCTCATCGTTCTCAACAACCTGCTCTACGGCATGACCGGCGGGCAGATGAGCGGCCTGTCCACCCCGCAATTTAAGGCCGACAAACACATCGAAGACGATACGCCGCCCTTCGATATCGTCCGGCTGGTGCACGAAGCAGGGGCCGCCTACAGCTGCCGCGTCACGGCGCCGGCCGATTTCCAGGCCCACTTTATGGAAGCGCTCGGCGCCCCCGGCTTTTCCATGATCGAAGTGGCCTGCCTGTGCCCTTCCCACGGCGTGAAAAAGCTCAAGGACCTGGCCGCCATCGCCCTGGGTGATCAGAAGCTGGCACACCGGCGGGCGCCCGCCCGGGCGCAGTACCGGGAAACAAGCTCTTTGTTTGAAAAGGATAAATTAGTAGCTACCCCCTTCCATTCCAGCATCAAAGAACGGCTGGGCGTCGTCATCGCCGGTTCGGCCGGCGGGGGCGTGCAATCAGCCGCCCGCCTGATCGCCAATGCCGCCATACGCTCCGGCCTGTACGCGACGATGAAAGGGGAGTACCCCATTACAGTGGGCACCGGCTTTTCCCTGGCGGAAGTCATTCTCTCGAGAAACAAAATTCACTACACCGGCCTGGAGTCTCCGGACGTGGTGGTGGCCGTCACTGAAGACGGGCTGGCCAAGGCCCGGAGCAGCATCAAGCCGCATACCACCCTGCTGCTGGACAGCAAGCTGAAGAACGAGGCATTTCCCGCTGCGATCTGCGGCGACTTCCAGAAGGAAGGGGGCAAGCAGGGAGCGGCGCTGTTCGCGGTTGCCGGCTGGCTGATCCAGGAGGGCGTGCTGGAAGTTGAT
This sequence comes from Phaeodactylibacter sp., assembly GCA_024103175.1. Taxonomy (GTDB): domain Bacteria; phylum Bacteroidota; class Bacteroidia; order Chitinophagales; family Saprospiraceae; genus JACJXW01. The sequence goes on along the minus strand of JAGFJE010000626.1, from coordinate 292 downwards.
GCCTTGCTGGAACTGGCAGGGAAGCACAAGCACGCCGAATTCCTGGTAGAGGTTATTGAAAAGGCGGGAGGAATGGTAAGGGAGGGGTGAAACACCTGGAAGTATTGAGGGGAGTGTTCGGAATTCGCTGTTCGCCGTTCGCAAGTCCCTGAAAATCAAGGGACGTTTTTTCAGGAGGGCTACCATTCTAGCGCTGGACAAAGTCGGAAATCGGAAATCGGAAGTCGGAATGGCTTGGGACGTTCCGCAACATCTTGGCTATCAATAGTGTCCAACGTTAGACGGGTGGCCT
>JAGFJE010000577.1 GCA_024103175.1 Phaeodactylibacter sp. | reverse complement strand
ACGTTGGACACTATTGATAGCCAAGATGTTGCGGAACGTCCCAAGCCATTCCGACTTCCGATTTACTCCGTCAGTCGCTTCGCTCGTGTCCGATTTCCGACTTTGTCCAGCGCTAGAATGGTAGCCTATCAGTGTTTCAGTGTTTCAGTTGGGGCTTTCTGACACACTACTCTCTGACACACTAGAAGAACGTGACGTGCAAATATAACGCTTCCTTTGAAAATTCCAGGTATTCTCTTTTCGTCCTTCGGCTGACAACATCGTTTTTGGCCGGCAAGTATGCCTCCCGGCAGGTAAAAACGCATACACCAATACACACATACACTCATACACTGATTATATTTGCCAGCTCGAGAACCAAAATTCACGGCCATGAAGCAAAAATACACCTTATATATTATTATGGCGGCGACGGCCTTTCTGGGAGCCTGCCGGGATGAAGCCCCCCGGGAAGCTCCCAAACACCTGTTCGGCGAATTCTTTGTCCGCTACCTGCAGGCGGAACGGGAGCTGAAAGCCCACGCCTCCTTTTTTGAGGGGGACACCATTGAAACTGCGGTGGCAAAGGCATTCGCCGGGGGCGCTTCCTTCCAGGATACCGACATGGAAGCCCGCAACCTTCCGGGAGGAACGATCCGGTATACTTTCGAAAAAGCGGGCATGGAATATGCGGATACCTTCAGGTTCCGTTTTCGGGACGATTTCGGGCAACGGCAGGAAATTTTGGCAGCCATGGCCCCGATCGATACGTTCACCATCAGAGACGGCCGGGCCAGCCGGAGCGCCGGCATGCACCTCTACGCCCGAGGAGGCAAGCTCGGCCGGGGGGAAAGTATGGTGCTCCTGTTCAATGACGAGAACAACAAGGCCGCAACGATCATGCTTACCGGGCCGAGCGCCGGGGAAGAATACCGCATTCCGGCCGCCAAGGTGGAAACCCTCAGCCCCGGAAAAAACACCCTCTACCTGGTCAAGAAAAAACGGGTGGTGGAAAGGGGCGACTCGCTTTCCACGCTTGCGGATATCGAATTCTATACCAACACCATAGAGGTGGAGGTGGTGGAGTAAGCGCAACAAACAACGGGCCAGATTATTAAAGCTAAAGCAGCTGTTGTATCTTTGCAGGCGATTTGAAAAAACGGCGTGCAGCCCTGGTCCCCAAGACAAACATACTGCCCTGCCAAATTCCGCGGCTGCAAACCGAAAACGCAAAAAACGAATGCCAAAAGATCCGTCCATCCAATCTGTCCTCATCATTGGCAGCGGGCCCATCATCATAGGACAAGCTTGCGAATTTGACTACTCCGGCTCCCAGGCCTCTCGTTCCCTGCGGGAAGAAGGCATCAGAGTTACCCTTATCAACGACAACCCGGCGACCATCATGACCGACCCGGTCACGGCGGATAAGGTCTACCTGTTGCCGCTCACGGTAGAGAGCATCGTTCAGGTGCTGGAAGAACAGGAGATCGACGCCGTACTGCCGACCATGGGCGGGCAGACGGCCCTCAACCTCGCCATCGAAGCGGGCAAGCAGGGGGTATGGGAAAAATACAATATCCGCCTCATCGGGGTAGACCTCAACGCCATCGAGCTGACCGAAAACCGCGAAGCTTTCCGCCAGCACATGATCGACATCGGCCTGAGCGTAGCGCCCTCGCGCATCGCCAACTCCTTCCTGGAAGGCAAGGAAGCCGCCCAGGAGATCGGGTTCCCGCTGGTCATCCGGCCTTCCTACACCCTGGGCGGCACCGGGGGCGGGTTTGTCCACCGGGAAGAACAGTTCGACGCGGCCCTGCGCCGGGGGCTCAGCATGTCGCCCACGCACGAAGTGCTGGTCGAAAAGGCCGTCCTGGGCTGGAAAGAATTCGAGCTGGAGCTGCTGCGCGATTCCAAGGATAATGTGGTGATCATCTGTACGGTCGAGAACCTCGACCCCATGGGTATCCACACCGGCGATAGCATTACGGTGGCCCCGGCCATGACCCTCTCCGACACGGCCTACCAACAGATGCGCGACGAGGCCATCCTGGCCATGCGGTCCCTGGGCAACTTCGCCGGCGGCTGCAACATTCAGTTCGCCATCGACCCGGAAACGGAAAAGCTCATCGTCATCGAGATCAATCCGCGGGTGTCGCGATCCTCGGCCCTGGCCAGCAAGGCCACCGGCTACCCCATCGCCAAGATCGCCGCCAAACTGGCCATCGGCTATTCTCTGGACGAACTCAAAAACCAGATCACCAAAACGACCTCCGCCTATTTTGAGCCCACGCTCGACTACGTCATCGTCAAGATGCCGCGGTGGGACTTCGAAAAGTTCCAGGGCAGCGACCACCAGCTGGGCCTGCAGATGAAATCCGTAGGCGAAGTGATGGCCATCGGCCGCACCTTCATGGAGGCCCTGCAGAAGGCCTGCCAGTCTCTGGAAAATAACCGCATGGGCCTGGGCGCCGACATGAAGGAATGGATCCGCACGGCCGACATCCTCGAGCGCCTCGAAAAACCCAGCGAAGACCGCATCTTCCGCGTCAAGGACGCCCTCCGCCTCGGCGTTCCGGAAAAGACCATCCACAAACTGACCCGCATCGACCCCTGGTTCATCCGCCAGATCAAAACCCTGGTGAAGATGGAGCAGCGCCTGATGCGCTATAACGTTCCGGAAGACATCGAAGAGGGCTTCTTCCGCGAACTCAAGGAAGCCGGCTACTCCGACGCCCAGATCGCCTGGCTGATGCGCGTCGAAGAACAGGAAGTGGCCCGCCAGCGCAAAAAAATGGGCATCCGCCGCACCTACAAAATGGTGGATACCTGCGCCGCCGAGTTCGAGGCACAAACGCCCTACTTCTATTCCACCTTCGACAAGGAGAACGAAAGCATCCCCACGGATAAAAAGAAGATCATCGTACTGGGCTCCGGCCCCAACCGCATCGGGCAGGGCATAGAGTTCGACTACTGCTGTGTGCACGGCCTGATCGCCATCAAGGAAGCGGGTTACGAGTCTATCATGATCAACTGCAACCCGGAGACGGTATCCACCGACTTCGACATGGCGGACAAGCTCTACTTCGAACCGGTATTCTGGGAACACCTCGAAGAGGTCCTGGAACTGGAAAAACCGGAAGGCGTCATCGTGCAGCTAGGGGGCCAGACTGCCCTCAAGCTGGCGCAGCGGCTCCACGAGCAGGGCTATAAGATCATCGGCACCGATTTTCCCAGCATGGACCTGGCCGAAGACCGCGGCGCCTTCTCCAACCTGCTCAAGGAGATGGACATCCCCTACCCCGATTACGGCGTCGCCCGGGATGCCGATGAGGCCCTGGCCGTAGCCCGCCGCACCGGTTACCCGGTACTCGTACGCCCATCCTATGTGCTGGGCGGGCAGCGCATGCGCATCGTCATTAACGACGCGGAACTGGAGCGTCACGTGCTCAGCATTTTCAAGCACCTGCCCGGCAACCGCGTCCTGATCGACCACTTCCTCGAACGGGCCAAGGAGGCCGAGATCGACGCCATCTGCGACGGCGACGAGGTCCACATCATGGGCATCATGGAACACATCGAGCCGGCCGGCATCCACTCCGGAGACAGCTCCGCCGTCCTGCCCACCTACAGCCTCTCCGTCGAAGCGGTGAACACCATGGTTGAATATACGGAGAAACTGGCAAAAGCCCTGAATATCAAAGGGCTGATCAACATACAGTTTGCCATTAAGGACAACAAGGTATACGTCATCGAGGCCAACCCGCGGGCCTCCCGGACGACGCCCTTCATCGCCAAGGCCTACCAGGTCCCTTATCTGAACATTGCCACCAAAGTGATGATGGGCACTCACAAGCTCAAGGATTTCGACATCAAACCGCGACCGGGCGGGTTTGCCATAAAAGTACCGGTCTTCTCCTTCGAGAAGTTTCCGAACGTCGATAAGAACCTGGGGCCGGAGATGAAGTCTACCGGAGAGGCCATCCGGTATATCCGGGACCTGTCCGACCCCTTTTTCCGGGAATTGGACCGGCAGCGGTATATGTATCTTACCAGATAGCGTAAATTTAGCCTTATGAGTGACAAGCGCAAAGGGCCGAACGACGAGCAGGCCGCCCTCCAACAGGAAGTGGAAACACTTCTGGAGAAGGCAGGCGCCGCCCGGCAACAGCTGAATGCTACCCGCCGGCAGATCCTGGACGCACAGCTCCGGGCCAGCCATGATATGCTGGAGCATATCGAGGCCATCAACCAGTTGAGGAAGGACATCAGGGAGATGCTTGAACACCTGGAAGGCTTCGACCCGGAGGAAATGGAATCCGTCCAGTATTTGGGCAACCAGTTGGCTATGGCCCCGCTGTTCCATCCTCAGTTCGAAGAGTTGCTGGCCCGCCGGGATAACGCTGCCGGCAACGGGCGCAGCTTCGAGGAAGAATTGCGCGAACAAGTCCTCAGCCGGTTGGATGAATTCGCTTTCTTTCCCGGCTCCAAGGAGAATGCCGCCCGGGAAGCCGCCATCAGGGGGCTAACCAGCGCCGACCAGCTGGCCTGGTCCGAAGAGTTGCCTACCCTCACCCGCCTGCTGCTCAGCCAAAGCCCCATCCGGCAAATGAAAACCGAAAAGGCCGCAGCTCTGCTGATACAACTCCGCAGTGGCCTGCAGGAATACCTGAAACGGGTGCGCCGCGAAGAGAAAAACCTGAAGAATTCCACTTTCGGCAGGCATGCTTTCGGCGCCGGGCCGGATGAAGGGATGGAAGACTTCCAAAGCCTCCGCGAATTGCTGGAAAGAATGAAGGAGGCTTTCGCCGATTCCATCCGGTTGAAAGGCCCCTCCCCTCTGCTGAAAAAGCTTATCGAAGAATACGAGCTGGAAGAAGAAGAGGAAGAAGAATATCAGGACGAACTGCTCGACGCCTTCCTGGATGATATGTTCGACGAGTCTGAGGGCCTCATGTTCAGCGAAGACTTCGGCCCGGATGACGGCTTTTTCTGGGATGATGAAGAAGAGGAGGAATGGGTGGAGCTAAAAAACCCGCGGCACCCCATCGGCAGTTCCGTACAAACCGTCGCCGACCAAACCCTGGGGCAGGGCTTTTCCGACGTCCGCATTAAAGGCTGGCAGGGCCGCGTCGAAGAAGCCCTGACCAACGGGCAGGAAAACGTCTACGTCGTGGCCCTCGACAGCATTACCCTCCGGCAATTGCCCGAACGGTTCATCCAGTACACCTGCGAAGAGGAATATGGCTCATTCTCCCGCTTCGAGTTCTACGAAGCAGACCTGGCGCCAGCTGAGCCCCGGGATACGATTGAAGATGCCGTCATTACCCAGCGCCAGCTTTTCCATCGCTACTTCTGGGGCGACATTAAGGAGGACGAGCAGGCGGCGCGCATTTTCGATATCATGCTCCAGGCTCCTGCCGAAGAAGATATTGACAACTGGCTGGCCTACTTCAACTCGGAAGTGGAGTACCCCTTCTCCGCCGTCGTCGAAGGCCTCGTCCTGCAACACATCGAACCGGGCACCGAAGTGGAGGTGCTGGGGGTGGAAGGCGTGGATGAGGAAAACGAATTCGGCCTGGTCGCCTCCATCAAAAAGGGCAGGGCGATCCTCTCCTATCCGCTCATGGAACTGATGCCCGTCAATGACAACGACCCCAAGGCCGAGCCCTTGCTGGACTACCGCTACTGGGCGGACCTGATGTTGTAGGGGGGATTGGTGTTGTGGTGTATCGGTGTTGCAGTGTATCAGGGAACCTGTGAACCGGTAGGGCCCATGAACTGATGACCCCATGAACCCATTTCACCCTAATTCAGCTTCACGATGTACCCTGTTTTTTCCAATGACGTGGAGACTGCCTTCGATAAAATCCCGGTCATTGATACATCTTTCTCGACATTTTTGCAATACGTCCGAAATCACTTTCTCACCACCAATGCCCGCCCGATCCGGCCCTCTCCATCAGTTACCGACAAATGATACACTCCGCTGGCCAGGCCGCCTGCCGGCAGCAACACCTCGCTCTCCCCTTGCGGTAAATATTGCACCTTGCTCCAAACCCTTTGCCCCTGCAGGTTAAACAGCTCCAGGCAGGCCTTTTGGGGTTCGGCGGCAGTAAAGCGCAGGCGGGCCAGGTCCACGGCCGGGTTGGGGTAAATGTCCAGTTCCAGTGCTTTTTTGCGGTGGGGTTGCTCAATGATGCCGGAAGGGCCCAGCATCCGGAACCGGAAATACCCCTCCGGCGCCACCATGGGCCGCACCTGCTCCTTGCCGGAGTGGGCGGTGGCATGAATGTAATACTGCACTTCCGTATTGACCGGCTGAGCGGGAATGGTTCCGGCCCACAGAGAAGCCTGTTCATCCTCCAGGGCCATGGGCACGGCAGTGTAGGAGCTATCCGGCAGGACGCGATAATACAGCGTAGCGCCGGCGATGCCGCTGCGGTGTTGTACGATGGCCTTTACCGGATAAGGTTCGCTTGTGTTTTCCGTATCGCGCAGGCGGGCATGGGCGATACGCAGCGGATCTCGTACGCCCACCAGCTTGGCGATGCAGTGGATGGCGCCGAAATTGTCGACAATCCCGTCACAATCTATACCAACAATGGTATATCCCGGCAGAAGCTCGCGGTGGATGCGCAGGGCCGTCGTGTCGTACTGCTCTTCGTAGACGGGGAGCAGGTACGTCTTATTCACAAAAATGCCGTTGGTATAAGTCCGGTAGAACCCGTTCTCATCCGGATACCGGCCGAGGGCATCGGGCGGCATGAGGATGCGGATGATGGCATAAGGGTTGCCAAATGCAGTCGTCAGCTGCTGCAAAAAGCCTACATTCTCTTCGATCTGCGGGCCGTCGGCCACGCCTTCCGGGTACTGGCCCACCAGGATGGTTTCCTCATCCATAAACCGCATGTGCATATCCAGGTGGTGGATGGAATCGTAAGGGAGGGTGGGCAGGGTAAAATAACGCCCGGGGATTATGCCCAGGAATGCCCGGGCAATGGCTGCTATCTCCTCCCATGTCTTTCCGGGGTTGGTTTCCAGCACCAGCCCGGAGGAGAAAAGGGAGCCCATGCCATCCTGCAGGTTGTTGCCGCCGGCGTGTACCCAGTCGTAGGGCGGTTCAATGGCTTCGTAGATGGGCAGCCCCAGCCGTTCGGCCACCCGGCGGGAGAGGGTGTCGTCGCGCGTTCGGGTGCTGTCATCGTATATCCAGTCGACGATCATCAGGCTGTCTACATCGTTGTGGTAAACCGCCCAGGGGCCGTAATCGCGGATCCAGACGGAGTTGAAACCGGCTTCGATGAATTCAATATTATCCGGCGGGATGTTTTCCGTGCGAAGGAAGGTATCCAGCAGTTCCGGCTGGTTCGTAATGATGATGACCCGGCACTCCTTCCGGCTGTGGCGGACGACTTCCGTCAGAATGGGCGTGTAATCGGTATCCCAGGTGATGACGACGGCCTGCACTTCCTCCCATTCGGCCATGGCGCGCACCGGCGGCGGCGGCGGCATAGGCACGGAAGCGGCATCCCTCAATTCTTTTGATACGGCCAGCAGGTTATCTGTTTCCACCTCCGGCGGTGAAAGCACAACCGGCAGTACCGGCTGGCCTGATGCCGAGCACAGGACGCCCAGAAAAACGAGGATATGTAAAAGGCTTTTCATAGCTTTAAAATTTCGAATGGGGATACCTGCACGGAAAATACTAAATTAAGGGCGGGTTTGTTAAAAGGGGAAGACAATTTCAGTGCATTGGGGCCTGAACCGGGTGACAAATGCACTTATACTCAAATCCACTCATACACGAAATCCCCATGGAATTCATCGAAAGCGGCCTGCACTTCCGGTTCGCCGAAGAGTGGGTGGTCAAAAAATACGATGCACACCGTTTCTTTCAGGGCCTGAGCGGCGCCGGCCTGAAGGGCGTCGACTTTCTGGGCATTCTGGAAGAGGAGCTGTACCTGTTCGAGGTCAAGAACTTCCGGCGCCGGCAGAACTGGCAGGCGCAAAACCCACTGGAGGCCATCCTGGCCGGGCCGGCCGTTTTCGCGGAAGAGATCGCATACAAGGTGGAAGACACCCTGCTGGCCATCGACGCCATCTGGCAGTACTACAACCGCAAGTGGCTGTTCCGGCGCCTGCTGCCCGCCTTCCGCCGCCTGCCCGTCACCGAGAACGACTGGCGTTTCTGGGCGCGTGCCTACGCGCTCATGCAGCACCCGGAGCAGGTCAACGTAGTACTGTGGATGGAAACGGAACGGGCGCGCCCGGCCCTGCTGGAGGAAGTCACCGGGGCGCTCCAGAGCCATCTTCAGGACCGGGCGGGCTCGGTGCGGATCGCCCTGCGGGGCCGCCATGATTTTTTGCGGGGCTTTGAGCTGGCGTCGGGGTGAACGCACCTCTGGCTTCTCCTGATTCCATCAGGTATGTGCTTAGCGCTCAGCCAGGTGACATCTTTCGCCTTTATACCGGACTTTAGCTTATATCACTGCAGTTCAATGGCGAAAGAGCCTGTCCGGGCATCCGTCTAGGGTTGGACAAAAAGCTTCGGGTGCGTGTACGATGTACGGGGCCAATGGCAGCCCACGGGCGTGTACGATGTACGAACTTGTCCAACGTTAGGCGGGTAGCCGCCTGTCCCGATATTTTCGGGATGTAATCTGGCGAGGTGAGATGACACCTTTTTGCCCCTTGATCGGCAGGAATAACTCTTATCGATAGGAAAACGGGCCAAAAAGATGTCACCTCACGCTAAACACATACTCCATCAGGATAAGCCTGTCCCCCATTCCGGTTCATTCCCATCATTTCACGACTCACCCCGTTCAAACAACAATTCATTCAAAGGGGGTGGACTAACACCTTTTTCCGCCTGACATTTGTAATAAAGAAAAACCCAATTACAATGATCAGATCCATCCCGGCAATCCTGGCCCTGTGTCTTTTCTCTGTGCTGGCAGGAGCTCAGGACACTCCACTGAAAGGATACATCCACACCGCCCTGGAGAGCAACATCGCCCTGCAGCGTCAGGGGCTATCCTACGAAAAAAGCCTGGCGGCCATGGAAGAGGCCAAGGCCCTGTTCTTTCCCCGCCTGTCCATACAGGCACGTTATTCCGTCGCTCGCGGTGGCCGCGCCTTCATCATTCCCATTGGCGACCTGGTGAACCCGGTTTATCAGAACCTGAACCAGCTCAATAGCCTGGCGCAGGCTGCCTATCCGGACTATCCCACCGTACCGGAATACCCCATGCTCAGCAATGTAGAGGAGAACTTCCTGCGCGAAACCGAGCAGGAGACGGTGCTGCGCCTGCAGATGCCCATTTTCAACCAGGCCATCCTGCAGAACCAGCACATCCGGCGCAACCTGGCCGAAGCCGAGAAGATTTCCGTAGACATCTACCGGCGCGAGCTGGCCAAGGAGGTGAAGGTGGCGTATTTCAACTACGCCCAGGCGCAGCAGGGCGTCGGCATCCTGGAGAATGCCCTGGCCCTGGTGCAGGAAAACCTGCGCACCAGCGAAAGCCTTTACAACAACCATAAGGTGACCCTCGATGTCGTCTACAGCGCCCGGGCCGAAGTGGAAGGCGTGGAGCAACAGCTGGCAGAGGCCGTGAAGAACGAAAAAACGGCGAAGGCCTACTTCAACTTCCTGCTCAACCGTAATTACGAGGAGGAAATTGAAGTCATGCCCAAAGAGGCCCTTTCCCGATCGGCCGTCAGCCTGGAGGAAGCCCGCAGGCTGGCGTTGCAGCAGCGGGAAGAATTTCAGCAGATGAATTACTACCTGGCGGCACAGGGCCGGCAGATACAGCTCAGCAAAGGCGCCTACCTGCCCCAGCTCAACCTGCAGGCCGACTACGGCATTCAGGGCACCCGGTACGAAGTCAACGATGGCGCCGATTTCTTTCTTGGCTCAGTGGTGATGAGTTGGAACCTCTTCGACCGCACCACCAAAGCCAGGGTACAACAGGCCCGGATCGAAAAGATGGAAACGGCGAGCCGCAAAGCGGAGTTGCAGCAACAGGTGGGCCTGCAGGTGGTTAATGCTTTTTACGAACTGGAAGCCGCCCAGCAACGCATCCAAAAGGCGGAGGCCGAGGTGGAGGCCGCCCGGCAGGCATTCCGGCTGATGAACAAGAAATACGCTCAGGGGCAGGCCAACCTGGTGGAGTTTACCAACGCCCGCACCCAACTGACCAATGCAGAACAGAACCGCTCCATCGCCCGCTACGATTACCAGGCTAAGCTCGCCGAATTCGAGCGGGTGACGGCAAGCTACCGCTTCGAATAACATTCCCTTACTGATAAAAAAACATCATGACCGACAAAATAAAGATCATCTCCCTGCTGGCCGCCTTCACCCTCGCCCTTGCCGGTTGCGGCGGCAACGGAGAAAACGCCGAAGCCGAACCCGCCAGCCTGCCGGCCCGCCGGGTAGAAACCGCCGCCGTAAAGCCGGTGGATTATCGCGAAACCGTATTTGCCAGCGGCAAGCTCTCTCTCGAACAGGAAGCCAGGCTGAGCTTTAAGACCGGGGGCATTATCCGGCGCATCTTCGTCAGCGAAGGGCAGGCCGTGCGGCAGGGGCAGGTGCTCGCCGAGCTCGCCCTCGAAGAGATCAGCGCCCAAACCCAACAGGCCCGCCTGGGCGAGCAACAGGCGGAGATCAACGTGGAAAACGCCAAACTGGCCCTCCGCCTGGCCGAACGGGACTATCAGAACGCCCTCGGCCTGTACCGGGACAGCGTCGCCACCCTTGAACAGCTGCAGAATGCCGAAGTACAGCTCGACAACGCCCGCAACCAGCTGGAAGCTGCCAAAAAAGGGCTTGCCATGCAGGGAGAACAGGTAGATGTGGCCTCCTTCAACCTCCGCTATTCCAAAATAACGGCCCCCTCCAACGGCACCATCCTCAAAAAACTGGCGGAAACCAACGAGCTGGTGGGCCCCGGAACGCCGGTCCTGCTCTTTGGCTCGAAAGACAAGGCCAAGGTCATCAAGGTAAACCTGACCGATAAAGACATCATCAACGTCCGGATCGGCAACGAGGCCGAGGTCCGCTTCGACCCCTACCCCGGCCATACCTTCAGGGGTACGGTGCGGGAAGTGGCCAGCATGGCCGACCCCTACACCAACACTTATGAAGTGGAGGTGGAAGTGGACCCCGAAGGCAAAACCCTGCTCTCCGGCTTCATCGGTTCGGTATCCATTTTCACCAGCAACACCACCAGCCTGATCCAGGCGCCCATCGATGCCCTCATCGGCGCCGACGGCAGCCGGGGAGAAGTATTCGTTGCCGAAAACGATACGGCCGTGAAAACCCCGGTCAGCATCTTTAAGGTAGAAGGCGAGCGCCTCCTCATCACCCGCGGGCTGGACAGCACCGACCGGGTGGTCACCAGCGGCGTCGGCTACCTGGAGGACAAGGAACCGATCATAATCAGCCAGAGGTAATTCAAGGTGTAAATGTGTAAATGTGTAAAAGTGGCGCACGGCCCGGACATTTACCCCTTACACAATTACACCTTTACACAAAAAAGAACCATCATGAACATCCCTCAGCTTTCCATAAAGAACCATCAATTCACCCTGACGGCATTTGCCTTTATGCTCATCATGGGCATAGCCTCCTTTTTCAATATGCCAAGGCGGGAGGACCCCGCGCTGGACATTCCCAACGTACTGGTCATCGCCGTCTATCCGGGCGCCAACCCGGAAGATATCGAAAGCCAGGTCGTGGATGTGCTGGAAGAATCCATCAATGAACTGGACGATCTCAAGGAGATACAGACCAACATCCGGGACGGAGTGGCCATCATGGAGGTCGAATTCAACTTCGGGGTCGATACCGATGAGAAGTTCGATGAAGTGCAGCGGCAGGTCAACCAGTCGCGCAGCGAGATGCCGGCGGGGCTGTACCAGCTCGACGTCCGGAAAATGTCCACCAATACCGTCACCATCATGCAAATCGGCCTGGTTTCCGAAACGGCGGGCTACGCCCTGCTCCACTCCGAGGCCGAGCGCCTCAAGCGGGAGATCGAAACGATAAACGGCGTGCGCAAGGTGGAAGTGGACGCCTATCCGGAGCAGGAAGTGCGCATTGCCCTCAACCCCGTACTGATGAGTGAAATGGGCATCTCTCCCGACGATGTGGAGCGCGCCATCCAAAGCAACAACGCCAATATTCCCGGAGGGGCGGTCAAGGTCTCCAACAAGCTTTTCAACATCAAGACTTCCGGCCAGTACAGCAGCCTGGAAGAGATCCGCAATACGGTCGTCGGTTCTTATCAGGGCAAGATCATTTACCTCAAAAACATCGCTGATGTGGCCTTCGGCTTTGAAGACGAGCGCTGGCTGGCGCGCTATAACGGGAAGCGGGCCGTTTACCTGAACATTCAACAGAAAGAAGGGTACAACATCTATTCGGTCACCGATCCGGTCAAGGAAAAGCTGAACCAGGCCAACCTGGCCGGCGACATCCGCCTGGCCTACATCTTCGACCAGTCGGAAGGGGTGACCGAGCGGGTATCGGGCTTTCTGGGCAACCTGCTGCAGGGCATCATCCTGGTAGGCGCCATCATTTTTCTGGTGCTGGGCATCCGTTCGGCCAGCCTGGTCATGCTGGCCATTCCTTTTTCCATCCTCATCGGCCTGTGGGTGATCGGGCAACTCGGGTTTGCACTTCAGCAAATGTCGATCGCCGGGCTGGTGGTTGCCCTGGGCCTGCTGGTCGACAATTCCATCGCCATCCTGGAAAACATAGAGCGGTTCCTCAGCCAGGGCTATTCACGGGAGCAGGCGGCCATCAAAGGTACCCAGCAACTGATCGCCCCCATTGCCAGCGCCACCCTGACCACCATCCTGGCCTTCATCCCCATCGTGATGATGCCGGACACTACCGGGGCCTTCATTAAGGCGCTGCCCACCACGGTGATCGCCACCCTGGCCGCCTCCTTCATCGTTGCGGTGACGCTGACCCCCTACCTGGCCAGCCTGTTCCTGAAGGAAGGCACGAACGGCAACAGCCGGAAAACGACGCCCCTGTTCAGAAGCCTCAACCGTTTCGTGAAAGGGCCCTACCGCAATGCTTTACAGTGGGCGCTGAACCACAAACGCCTGACGGTGTCCCTCGCCGTGCTCAGCCTGGCCGGCGCCCTGGCGCTTTTCCCGCTGGTCGGCGTTGCCTTCTTCCCTAAAGCAGAAAAGCCGCAGTTCCGCATCACCGTGCAACTGCCCAACGGCAATAACCTCGACGCCACCGACACCGCGGTCCGATACGTGGAAAGCGTGCTCGACACCATCCCCGACATCAAATACTACGCCGCCAACACCGGCCATGGCAACCCCCGCATTTACTACAATGTGGCTTCGGAAAACTACTCCAACACCTTCGGTGAGGTATTTGTCGTCCTTAAGGAATACGACATCACGCGCTTCTACGAGCTGTTGGAACAATTGCGGGAAGCCTTCCGGGACTATCCCAACGCCCGGATCGACGTGCGCGAATTCGTCCAGGGGCCCCCCACCGAAGCGCCGGTCGCCATAAAGATCTACGGGCCGTCCCTCGACAAGCTGCAGGCTTATGCTCATGAGGTAGAAGACATCGTTCGTTCTACCGAAGGCACCGTCAACATCGACAACCCCATACGAAACAACAGTACTGATATTTCCTTCCGCGTCAACCGCGACAAGGCGATGATGCTGGGAGTCCCCACCCATGTGGTAGACAAGACGATCAGGACTTTCGTCAACGGCACAGCGGTTGGGAAGTTTCGGGATGAAGCAGGAGAGGAATACAATATGGTGATGCGTTTGGGTTATGAGGACAAGTTCCACCTGGAAGATTTCGACAAGATCAGCGTTCAGTCCGTATCCGGGCGCTTCATCCCGCTGAAGCACCTGACGGAAGCAGCGTTTGCCGAAGCCCCCAGCCGGATCACCCACCTGAACAGTGAGCGAACGGCCACCATCCTGGCCGACCTCGAAAAAGGGTATACGCTGGATGAGGTGGTCAACAACATCGACCGTCAGCTGCGGCAACTGAACTGGGAAGACGGCTATTCCTACGTCTACAAAGGCGACCTGGAGAGCCGCAATGAATCCTTCGGCGGCATGGGCATTGCCTCGCTGATGGCCCTGCTGCTGATCCTGGGCGTTCTCGTGATACAGTTCCGCTCCTTCAGCCAGCCGCTCATCATCTTCACTGCCCTGCCGCTGGCCATTATCGGGTCTATACTCGCGCTGCTGGCCACCGGGATCAACTTTTCCTTTACGGCCTTTATCGGCCTGACCAGCCTGATCGGCATCGCCATCAACAATTCGATCGTTTTGGTGGACTTCGCCAACGAAATGCGCCGCGAAGGGGCCAGCGTACTGGAGGCCGCCCGGCAGGCCGGGGAGGTGCGCTTCATCCCCATCGTAATGACCACGCTGACGACCATCCTCGGCCTGCTGCCCCTCACCCTGATGGGCGGCTCCCTCTGGGCGCCGATGGGGTGGACCATCATCGGCGGGCTGCTGACGTCTACCACTTTCGTCTTGCTGCTCGTGCCGATCCTGTACATCCTGTTTACGAA
>JAGFJE010000550.1 GCA_024103175.1 Phaeodactylibacter sp. | reverse complement strand
ACCGGATAATTATCCAGGAATTGAAAAAGTATCTATTCCTGCTCAATCGCCTCAGAAAATTGCTGCGCCAGGGAATCATGCCCCGGCGGGAGTTCCACCAGGCGCGCAACAAGGTGCACCTTGCCCTGCTGGAATTGCTGTGGGAAGTAGAGCGGTCCCCCTCCAGCCTTGGCCTGCTGTCGGCCGTCCTCCGCATTCCCATCGGGTGGAAAGCGGCCATTTTCAGCCCGATCGCCCTGGCAGTGGCGGCGTATTTCTGGCTGGCTTTTCCCTACCCTTTTCAGTCTCCTGCCCCGGAAGGGCCGGATGAGGATGTAATGGAACAACGCCTTGAAGAACATCAGAACGAATGGGCCCCGAAAGCGGAAAGTATGATACTGAAGCGAATGGGGCCCTAGTGCCTTCGGCACCAGGAGCCGGCCGGAGGCATAACGGCTTTCCGATCTTACCCAACTTATCTTATCTTGCGGGTAAAGAAAAACCCGCCTATGAAAGATAAAGCATCAGGAAAATCTGCCGGAAAGCGCCGGGGTATTTCGGGTATCAGCTCGTCCGCTGGCCGGGAGGAAACGGAAAAGCCCGGGGCTTCTCCCCTTAGCGTAACGGTCAAGAACGGCCACCTGAAGTATGCCCGCCACCCGGTCATTATCGGCCATTTCAGGGGAGATGGTATCGTCAGCGCAGAAAGTGTAATGGATTTCCTGCTGGGCTACAAACTTTCGGAAAGGGAAGGCCTGGGGCTATATCCGGGGCCCATCGGCTCCAACCTCGTGATATTGCCTGAAGAGCGCAATGGGGCGGGCGCTATCATCGTCGGGCTGGGAGAACCGGAAGCCCTCACTCCCTTTTTGCTGAGCCGGACGATCGAGCGGGGATGCCTGGAATACCTCCTCCAGGCCAGAAAAGAAAACGCCCGCCTGAAAGGCCAAAACTCCGGCATCACCACCCTCCTGGTTGGCAGCGGATACGGGAACCTGTCCTTAGCCAGTTCTATCAATGCCATACTGGAAGGCATCACCAACGCCAACCATAAGGCCCATAACCTGGGAAAGGGCGCCCAACCGATCTCAGAAGTAGAGTTCATGGAATTATACCGGGACAAAGCCCTCAACGCCTACTACGTCCTGGATAAACTCGCCCGGGAGAACAACCTCTACAACATCAACCTCTCCCGCCCGGCCCGGGAAGTGGAAGGCAACCGCACCTTCATCCCCATCGAAAACGATAACGACTGGTGGAAGCGGATCACCGCCATCGTACAACCCCATCCGGGCAACGGCCAGGATTATATCTACTACAGCGCCTCCACCGGCAGGGCCAGGACGGAAGTGCGCCCACTCTTCATAGACCCCGCCACCGTGGAAGAACTGCTGCAGGATAACAATAAAGACAGCTCCTGGAACCGGGAACTGGCCAAGGCCATTTTCGAGCTGCTCGTCCCGAACGATTTTAAGATCGCCTTCCGGGACCAGCAGAACATCCTCCTGGTCCTCGACAAATCTACCGCCTGGTACCCCTGGGAGCTCCTTCATTACGATAAAAAGGCGGAAACTCCGATCTGCGTTTCCACCGGCATGATCCGGCAATTGTCCACGGCCGATGACCGCCGGGAGATCAAACCCGTGAATGACAACAGGGCCCTGGTCATTGGCGACCCGGTAATTTCGCCCGAATCGGAGATCGGCCAACTACCGGAAGCAGGGCGGGAGGCCAGGGCAGTGGGCCAACTGCTGGAAGCACAAAACTTTTCCGTAACCTCCAGGGTCGGCGCCACCTTCAGGGAGGCCTTCGCTCAGCTGTTCGACGAATACAAGATCATCCATATTGCCAGCCATGGGGTGATCGACTACGGCCCGGAAAAAAAGACGGGCATCCTGCTCTCCGAGAAGGCGGTGCTTACCACCGCCCACATCAACCAGATCAGCAGCACGCCGGAACTGGTGTTCATCAATTGCTGCTACCTTGGGGAGGTGGCCCCTTCTAAAGAGGAATACTTCCGGGACAAATACCGGCTGGCCGCCAACATCGGCGCCCAGTTCATCGAAAACGGCGTGAAGGCTGTCGTCGCCGCCGGATGGGCGGTTGACGATGAGGCCGCCCGGCGGTTCGCCGAAGCGTTCTACACCTGCATGCTGGAAGGGGAAAGCTTCGGAGACGCCGTGCGGGCCGCCCGTGCCGCCTGCTATCGCGAGTTCAGCCACACCAATACCTGGGGGGCGTACCAGTGCTACGGGGACCCTTTCTACAAACTGGTAAAGGATCGGAAAGGCAGGAAGGAGGACAGGCCCTACATCATGGATAAGGAAGCGCTGATCGACCTCGAAGCTTTCATCAGCAAGGCCCGCTTCGCCAAAACCAGGGGCAGTGCTTTCCCTGAAAAACTGGCTGCGATCAGCCGCCGGATCGATGCCTCCGGCGTCAGAAACGGCAGGGTAACCGAAATGGAAGCCATGGCCTACGCCGAGATCGAAGCATACGAGGCCTCCATTGAAAAGTACGGTTCCCTCTTTCTGGAAAACAAGGCCAACTTTTCCTTAAAAGCACTGGAGCAATGGTGCAACCTCCGGGCCCACCGGCTGGTAGCCCTCAAAAAGAAAAAAGAAAAAACGGACTATGCCGGAGAGATGGATTCCATTATCGGTGAACTGCAGCACCTGATCCGCCTCGGCAAAACCATCGAGCGGTACAGCCTGCTGGGCAGCGCCCACAAAAGGAATGCCCTCCTGGTTGATGAGCCCGGCGCCAAACGCAGCGCCATCGAAAAAATGGCCGAGGCCTACAAACAGGGATACACCCTCCAACCCAAAGGGGCCCACGAAAAAAGAATTTACCAGTTGACGAACTGGCTCCTCGCCGAGCTGCTCCTGAACGATGACAACAGAATGGAACAGGCTCAGGAGATCCTCGGCCAGCCGGCAGCGGCCTTCCTCGATTCCCTGCTGGCCGAACTCAACAGCACCCACAGGGACAATAAGGAATTCTGGGACCTCATCGAGATCGTCAATGTCAATCAGTGCCGACTCCTCCTGGGCAGTGCAAAAGACGCCAGGGCCGCCGCAGAAGAGATCAAAGCTGCATACCGCAGCGCCTGGAGGATGGGAGGGTCCTATAAGCAAAAGAACAGCGAGCTGGCGCACATGGAATTCGTCCAACACGCGGTGGAAAACCTGCCCGGGGCCCCTGGAGATGTGGCCGGCCCGGTAGCGGAACTGATCGCATTCTTTCGGATGGAGGATCCGCAGTAAGGGGGAGGGAAGGCATTCAATGTTATCCTTTTTTGCGGCCCGCCTAAAGCTTGCCTCTCCGAAAAGAGAGCCCTGCACGTTGCAGGGCTCTCCGGAACGCACTCTCAAAAGAAACACCCTTTAAATGTTTTTGCTTTGGAAATACTGCCCCTGCCGGCGCTTGCCTACACAGGGGGCAGTATTTCCAAAGCGCTACGATGGAGCCTCTCGGGCCAGGAGTTTCTCAGGAATCGGCGGCGCACTCAGTTCGCGTCGATCACATTGCCCGAGCCGGTAATGCTGACGTCCAGGCTGGGGTCGCCTTTGAAGAAGACGTCGCCCGAGCCGCTGATGCGCACTTTGAGGAATTCGGTGACAAAGACTTCCACATCGCCGGAACCGGGGATGGAAATATCCGCCACGCGGCATTCCAGGTTGAAGGCGTGTACATCGCCGGAGCCGCTGATGCGGTACCGGGTTTCATCGGCCAGGCCTTCGAGGATGAGGCGGCCGGAGCCGGGGATCTCGATATCGAGGTCGTCGGCATCGAGGGCGAGGTCTACGTTGCCGGAGCCGGGAATGTCGATCTCCAGGTCGGATATGACGAAGGTATTTTCGCTGACCACATCACCGGAACCCGATATGCGCAGGCGCGTCAGGTCGGGCATGGTAATGAAAACGCGCAGCTGGTCAATATCCCGGACACAGCGGTTGAATTCGATCTTCCAGATGCCTCCCTGCACATCCGTTTCGATCTCGTCGATGATGTTGTCCTTCCCTTCGACGATCACCTCCTGATCGGGGCCCTGCTTGATGAAAACATCGGCAGAGATGGGCAATTCGATGCCGTGGAAAGGAGCTACGAAAAGTTCACGCGTGACGATGGGGCCCGACCCATCCACGCAGGTGCCAAAGAAGCCGTCTTCATCGTTTATATTGATAAAGCAACTGCTGGCAGTAAGCACTATTACTGATGCAAAAAGCATCCATTGGATCTGTTTCATAATGAGATTGTTTTTGGTTGTGGTTATATGGGTGTATGGGTTCATACCATGGCCCAATTCCCACTTACCCTCTGTGCCATCCGAACCAGCCGAAGCGGAAGGTCAGGTTGGCGAGGGCGCCGTTGAAATCATCCTGCCGGTAGTATCCCAGGCTTTCGTTGACGCCATCGACGTAGCGGTAGCCGACCGTTCCGGCGACGCGGAACCATTTGGCGACGTTGAGTTCCAGGCCGATCTCAGGAGTAAAGACGAATACATTATCTACATCCCGGGGGAAGTTGGAGTTGTTGGAGACGTCGATCCCGACGCCGCCCCATCCGATGCGGGCGCTGGTATACAGGTGGATGATCTTATGCGGGGCGAGGGTATAGCCCAGCCAGAACCCACCGTGGCCCAGGTCGATCTGCTGAATCTCCTCATCCTTGATCAGGGCGTTAAAATCCACGCTACCGATGCCGTATCCTCCGATGAAGAAGTTGTCGATCACCACCGCGCCGCCGCCGCCGACGGCAGTGGTCATTTCATTGTTCAGGCCCATTTCCACGATGGGGGCGCCAAATCCACCCACTACACGGGCGTTGTTAAAGAGGGTTTCGTGTTGTGCGTTGACAGCCAGGGTTAAACAGGCCAATACTAAAGCAAAGAATAGCCTTTTCATGTTTTTCTGCTTTTTTAAAGTGATTATGTATATGTAGATTGTTTTGGTTCTTTCCGGGATAAGCTCCCCGCCGGAACGCAGGGTTACTTTCCGAATATTATCTTCGATAACGGTTTGGGTGTTGGTTCTTCAGAACCGGACGCCTGCCTGCAGGCCGGCCCACAATTTCACGTTGGCGCCGCCTTTGGTGTGGTCGAGCAGGGTGTATGACGGGTCGACAACCGTTGACCCCACTGTCCCGGTATCAGGATCGTATCGCTTTGAAACCAGGACATTGGCCACCGGGCCGGCAAAGAAGCTCGTGCGCCGGCCCTCCCGGTGGAAGTCCAGGGTAAAGCGCAACTGGTTCAGCAGGTTCAGGTCCGTAGTCCACCGTTCCATTTCATTGATATGGATGGCTACGGCTTCTATATTGAGCAGCAGGCGCGGGTTGAGGGGCAGGGCGGTTCCCAGGCCATAGCCCAGCCCCCAGCTCATGGCTGCTGCTCCGGGGTTGCCCGGCTCTTTATCCCAGCGGGCGCCGAGGTGGATGATGTTGTAGAACCGGTAGGCGCCCAGCTTGAGCGACACATTGGCGAAGAGGGCGTCATTGGCCGAGATCTCGAACCGGTTGTAGCCATGCTTCACGATATTGAGCAGGCCTATGGGCACACCGCTCACCGTGTCGGCGATGTTGATCAGGCCGATCTGAAAGCCGCTCACTTTCCTGCCCACATTGAGCAGGGCGCTGGCCTGCCCCACCTGAACGTCCTCTGCAATGTTGAACAGGCCGGAGAACTGGCTTTTCGCCCGCCCCCCGCTGTAGTTGAACAAGCCGGCCGCCTGCAGGCCATTGGCTTCTCCGGATACGTTGAACAGGCCGGCAGCCTGTACTCCGGTAAAGCTTCCGTTGGTGACATTGGACAGGCCGGCGGCCTGCACCGCCTGAGCGTTGCCTGAAATGTTGATCAGGCCCGACGCCTGCACTCCGGTAAGGCTATCTCCGATGATGCTGAACAGCCCGGACACCTGTGTCCCGCTGACTGTTCCTCCCACCGTGCTCCCAAACCCGGCGACCTGCACGCCGCGTACATCGTTCTTCACATTGTTGACGAATCCGCCCACTTCCATTCCATCGACGCCGCCATTGGTGCCCCACAAGAGGTTGACCGAAAATTTATTGGTGATCTCATTGCTCCGCAGGGCATTGGTGCCCAGGAAAGGCAGCAGGGAGATCTGGGCCAGGCGGGTGTCGCCGGTATTTTTTCGGGCCGGCGTTTGCCGTTCCTCTTCCACGGTTTCCGGAAGCGGCAGGTAAAAGGCGGAGAGGTCGACTTCCCGGTAACTCTCGCCACCACTTTTGATGACAAGGGGGTTCTTCGGTTCTCCAATGGGGTACATCCTGCGCATAAGGCGTTCCCGCTCGGCTTTGGTTTTGGAGTCTACTATGGGCTCATTGGGGTAGATGGGGCTTTTCTGGCGCACACTGCCCGTCAGGGTCTGCAACTGCCCCATCTGGTTTTCGCGGTTCTTGTCGGGCCGGAGCAATACCTGCCCGCCTATGGCGGCATAGGCAATGGGCAGTTGGCTGGAAAGGCCATCCAGGGCAACGGACAGGGGTTCATTATTCACATTCAGGGTTACCTTGCGCCCCACGGGAATGAAGTCCGGGCTGTATGAAAAGCGCACATCATAGCCCTCGCTGATATGGGCCAGCACCTCGCCCAACGGCTTATTAGAATACCGAAGAGTGACGCGCTGCTCCAGCACCTGGCCACCGAGGCTCACCAGGCCGGAGAAGAAGGCAAAAACGAATAACAGTCCGGTGTTTTTCATGTGATCGTGCGCTTAGTTCATTGTTCTATTGTTTCCCTGTTGAGGGTTGCATGGAAGGGCGCGGCTTCCGTTGAAACGATTGCTTTACTTACAAGCAGAGGCGTCGCCATCCAGAACATAAGTACCGTTTTTCTGCTTCACGTCCAGGAACATGGTATATTCCAGGGCATCCAGTATATCCTTCAGGGCGGGGTGTGCATACTCGCCGTTGAAGGTACAGTTCAGCAATTTGGGGTTGGCCACTTCGATGCGGGTGTTGAAGTGGCGTTCGAGGGTAGCCACCACGGTGCTCAGAGGGATGCTGTCGAACTCCAGGGCGCCGGTTTTCCAAAAATCTGCATTGGAGACGGCCACCTCTTCCACTACCTTCCTTTGCTTGTCATAAACACCCGCTTCACCGGCTTCCAGAACGAGTTGGGGGCTTTTGTCCTCCGCCCTCTGCAAGGCGACTTTTCCGGTATTGACGCTGACTTCCACTTCGTCCTCGAAGGGGTATGCCCGTACGTTAAAAGAAGTGCCCAGCACCGTAGTGGTGGCCCCTTCAGCGTCGATGATAAAGGTTTTTCCGTTGAGTCTGGCGACCTCAAAAAAGGCCTCTCCGGAAAGCCGCACCCTCCGTTTTTCGAAAGCTTCCGGATAGGCGAGTTCTGAATTTTCGTTTAACACCACCGTACTGCCATCCGGCAGGGATATTTCGCGCTGCTCGCCGGCTCCGGTTTGCACGCTCGTTATTTGGGTGTTGCTACCGCCGTCAAAGAGGAAGAGCCAGTAGCCGGCTGCCAGCAGCAGGGCGATGGCCGCAGCATATTGCAGGACAACCCTCAGGGGGCGCATCTTTATCACCCTGCCTTCCCCTTCGGCGGCGCCCTTGCCCCGGGTGAAGCGCTGCTCGAATTTCTTTTCAAAAGCGGCCCAGGCGGCCTCCGTATCCACGGGGAAAGCCTCCTCCTCGTACTCCCCGGACACACTCCATAGCCGGATCATTTCATCGAAGAAGGCCCGGTTGGCGCTGTCGGCTTCCACCCAGGCCATCAGCTCGGCCTTTTCACCGGCTTCGATGCTTCCGGCAAGGTACCGGCCAATAAGATCCATGTATTTCGTGTTTTCCATTGTTCAGTTTCACTTTCCGATTACAGGATGTTTCAGGTAGGGGGTTACCCCTATTGGCCGGGAAAAAAAAATTTGGATAAAGCCGGGCAGGCTGGCGGCCGGATGGTTAGAGGGAAGGAGGGAAGGAAGGCCCGCCTTCGCTAAAGCTTCGGACGGGTAAAAATGAGGGAATTTTACCCGGCTGATCCCGGCAATTGTCGGGAGAAGACGGGGAGTGAATATCCGGGAGCTTAGCCACGTTTTCATGTCTCAACATTTCTGTCCATGTACTTAAAACAACAAATGCAGGTATCCCTGCAGCCGTTCCCGCAGTATCTTCAGGGCCTTGCCCATCTGGTTTTCCACGGTTTTTACGGAAATGCCCATCTGGTCGGCGATCTCTTTGTAGGTGAGTTCTTCGTATCGGCTCAACTGGAAAACGGTGCGGCATTTAGGTGGGAGGGTATTAATGGCTGCGGTGATATTTTCCTGCAACTCCCCGTGCAGGTAGGCATCTTCGGCGCTGGCGCCGGTTCCGCTTTCGTTCTCGGGTATGAGTTCATCCTCCTCGTAGCGTTTGTTGCGTCGCAGGTACCCCAGGGCTTCGTTCATGGCCATGCGGCGCAGGTAGGCCGGCAGGGAGGAGGTAACCGTTATGGAATGGCGCTTTTCCCAGAAGCGTAGGAATACCTCCTGGGCCAGGTCTTCGGTAGTGGCGTGATCGCGGATGAAACGGTGGATCGACTGGCAAACGAGCGAATAGTGCTCCTGAAAGAGGTCTTTCAGGGCGGCCCGGTCATCGGCCTTCAGGCGGTTCAATATGTCTTCTGCTCGTTGTGTAGACATGTATTCGGCCCAGGTGTTTTTTGTGTTGAGAGCCTGCAGCTCAGCTTTTGCCGGCCACAAGATTAAATATAATGAGCTGCAAAATACAAAGCCTTCGACGGAATCAGGCTTTTTTTCGAGCGAATCATCAAAAACTCAACCTCAATGGCCCTATTTATCTATTGAACCGCAAATTTATACGTTATCTTAGCCGCAGCTACCGGGTGAAAATTGCAAAGCAGAAATAACCCTCCGGACAAAAACTGTTGTAATGGCCTATTCCTACCTTCGTTATGCTCTCGTCGCTCTGTTCCTGGGGCTGGGGCTCCTTTTGCACGTAAAGCTGGGGTTGTCTCAGGCCTGGTACCTCTATGCTGCCGGCCTGGTGCTGCTGCTTTCCCATATTCTCTTCGGCAACGTATGGATGGCCTTCAACCTGCTCAAGCGGGGCCAGCCCGAAAAAGCGGACAAATTGCTACGGCAAACGTGGAACCCCGCCTGGCTCATCCGCCCCAATCGCGCCTACTACTATTTTACCCTGGGCATGCTATACCTGCAACATAAAAAACTGGAAGAGGCAAAAGCCCATCTGGCCCAAGCCATCGCCCTTGGCCTGAAAAAGCCCAACGACCAGGCCCTTGCCCAACTCAACCTCGCCCACATCGCCTATGTACAGAAAGACCCCGGCGCCTGCCGACAGGCCCTGCAGGCCGCCCGGGCCCTGCGCCCCACCGACCTGATGATCAAAGACAACCTGGAAAAGCTGGAGAAGGCAGTAGGTTGATTCGGGGATTGGGCCACAGGTTTCCGGAGGGAGGGAAAACCATAGAACCGGGCCATACGTTACTCCATCAGACGAAGTAGTATTACAAAAACAATTCGCTACCTTTGCGGAAAGAATAAAACTGACGGTTCAATATGTTTACCATTAATATATACCTGAAATTCGCCCTCATTGCAGTCGGCCTGATCGGAGGAACAGCTCTGTGGATCGCTTTCGGTGTCTGGTACGGCATCTGGTTCGTATTGCTGGGCATTACCATGCTGTTGTCCTACATATTCCTGGGTACGGTACAATCGGCGGCGGTGATGATGCAGAATACGGATTTTGAAGGCTCGGAAAAACGGCTGAACCTCACGCTCAACCCACGGTGGCTGTACGCCACCAACCGCGCCTATTACTATATGATCAAAGGATCCATCGCCCTGGCGCGCAAGGATGTGGAAGAAGGCGAGATGTGGCTGCGCAAAGCGGAGGAGGTAGAAGTGCCGACGGACAACGAAAAGGCGATGCTCCAATTGCAGCTGGCCAACATCGCCGCCTCCAAAGGTAAGTGGAAGCAGGCCGAACAGCACTATCGCATCGCCAAACAGTGCAAGATCACCGAACCCAACGTAAAGGAGCAGTTCAAACAGTTTGAAAAGGCCTTCTCCAACCGCGGCCAGATGAAACACGCCCAGATGGGCGGGAAAGGCGCCGTGCGCCCCGGCGGTAAGCGGCGGCGGCCGAAGATGCGGTAGGGTAGAACCGTGGCTGTAGATCCATTTCGGGCCTGAGCATCCGAATAATAAGGGCGTCCCCCTAAAAAACAACCCATACCATGGCCGACCCACCGACCACTGAGAAGGAGCAGTTCATCCCCCTGCACGACTTCCTCAACCAGATGCCGCTTGCCGATAGCTTCCCGTACCCCACCGAGCTGAGCTTCGGGCCCCTGCTCGATTACCTGGAGGAAAAGGCGCAGCACAGCGAGCCGCCGCTCCGCGGCCTCTACCGGAAACTCCGCAAGCAGGCCGCCGCCCTGCAGGGTAAAATGGCCCAAGGGCATCTCCCCGGGGAGGCCGAAGAGGAGGGCGCCATAAAGGCGCTGTTGTCCCTGTTCTTTCCAATGCACCAGCAGGAAGAGGGGCGGGCGATGGCCGGGCGGCCCTTTGATTCCCACTTTTTGTTCACCTCCCCGGCCATGAAAGAGCTCTACCAGAATGAGGGACTGGAGTTGTTATTTGCCGATACGCAGACCAAGCTCACCCAACAAATAGCGATCATCAAGGCCGGCAGCCTCATCCTGAAAAAGTGCTATGGGAAAGAGCTGGACGTTATTTTCCCGGAGATCATCCGCATCCGGGACCGCAGAACAGGCCTGGAGCGCTACCTGCGCTTTCATATCGTCACGGATTTTATGCGGGTGAAAAACCTTAAGCCCCTTCCCGATCTCAACAACCGCCATTTCAGTACGCTGCTCAACAACCTTTTCAGCCCGGGCCTGTGGCTGCAGCACCTGCCGCCGGATCACTTCGCCTTCGAAGGCCTGGCGCTGGGCTATATGACGGATGTCACGCAGGCTGAAGTGTGGAGCAACCTGCAGCAGGGCATGGCCGGCAAATCCCGCAAAACGGGAGAAGATGCCATCGCCTTCCTGGGGGCGCAACTGCGCAACTACCTGCAGGAGCCGGAACTGAAGGCAGGAGCCATGCCCCTGTGGTGGCACGCCTCCAGGGGAGAGGTCATGAAAGCAGGCCTGCTCAGCGAGGTGGCGGATGAACTGGAGGCCTTGCCCACCGAAATAGAAGGCTCCCTCTACCACCGGGCCATGCAGGAAAAAGCCCCCCTGGCGATCGAAAACCTCGAAGAGGAACCCCCGGAAAAAGTACGCAACCTGCTGTTGCAATCGGGCTGCAAAAGCCTGATCCTGGCCCCCGTCAGCGATGAAGAGGGCGCCACCATCGGCATGCTGGAGCTGGCCACGCCGCAGGCCGGCCGCCTCAACGCCCTCACCCTGCTCAAACTCCGCGACATCCTGTCCCTCGTCTCCTTCAGCTTCAACCGCATCACCCGCGAGCTGAAAGACACCCTGCAGCTGGCCATCCAGCAGCGCTACACCTCCATACACCAGAGCGTCTTCTGGAAGTTCCGCCGGGCGGCACAGCACCTGCTGATCCATGGGGAGGATGCCGACGACAGCATCGTCTTCAAGAACGTCTATCCGCTGTACGGCCAGGCCGACATCGTCGGGTCCTCCAGCCTGCGCAGCGAAGCCATCCGGGCCGACCTGCAGGACAACCTGGCCATGCTGGAACAAGTGCTGGAACAGTGCCTGCTTCAGAGCCGCTTCAACCTGCTGGACCACTACCTGCTCAAGGTGCAAAAGCTGAAGGCCCGCATCAGTGAAGAATTCTACTCCAGCGATGAGAATGTGGTGACCGACCTGCTGCTCTACGACGTCCACCCCTTCCTGCGCTACCTCAGCGCGCAGGACGATGGCCTGCGCGAATCCGTCCTGGAGCCTTACTTCCGTACACTGGACCCCCAGCTCGGCATCCTCTACCGGCAACGGAAGGACTATGAGAAAAGCGTGGAAAAGCTCAACGCCCTGCTGGGCAGCTTCATGGAAAAGGAGCAATTAAAGATGCAGCAACTGCTGCCTCACTACTTCGAGATCTACAAGACAGACGGCGTGGAATACAACATCTACCTCGGCCAGTCCATCCTCGAAGAAGGAGAGTTCCTCGACTACCACCTCAAGGACTTCCGCCTCTGGCAACTGGTAAGCCTTTGCGAGGCCACCCGCCTGGTGAGGCGGGAAGCGCAACACTTCCCCACGCCCCTGTCGACCGCCCAGCTCATCTTCGTCTACAACAGCCCCATCAGCATCCGATTCCGTATGGACGACAAGCGCTTCGACGTCGACGGGGCCTACAACGTCCGCTACGAGATCATCAAAAAGCGCATCGATAAGGCTACCATCAAAGGCGCCGACGAACGGCTCACCCAGGAAGGGAAGGTCGCCATCGTCTACCTCCACGACAAGGACCGGCAGGAATACCTCGACTACATCGAATACCTCATCGACAAGGGCTACGCCAGCCCGGAAGTGGAAGAGCTGGAACTCAACCGCCTTCAGGG
>JAGFJE010000545.1 GCA_024103175.1 Phaeodactylibacter sp. | reverse complement strand
ACCACGTGCAGGTACAGAACCCCAATGCGCCGGAACTGATCCTGTTGGGGAGGAGCATCACTATCCAGGTTGGCTGTTTGTCCAACAGCACAATGCTTTCCCCGGCGCTTTGTTCTGGAGAGAGCCTGGAAGTCAACGGCACGGTCTACGATGAAAGCAATCCGGTTGGGGTGGAGGTATTTACGGCGGCCAGCGGTTGCGACTCTACGGTCAACATCAGCCTCAACTTCTCCGCCGCCATAAGCAATGATATTATCGCAACCATTTGCCAGGGCGAGAGCTATCTCCTCGACGGTGTCAGTTATACACAAAGTGGCAACTATACCGCCATACTTACTGCCGCCAGCGGCTGTGACAGTATTGTCAACCTCAACCTGAGCGTAGAAACCGTAGCCATGCCGGTTGGCCCCAACAGTTATGCCATTTGCGCCGGGGGGCCTCTGCCTGCCCTTAGCGTTAACGTAGAGGCGGGGGAAACGGCTGACTGGTATGATACCCCTCAGGGCGGCAGCCTGTTAGCGCAGGGCGCCGTCAGTTTCACTCCGCCGGCGCCGGGAACGTACTATGCCGAAGCCCGCAACCCGGCCAGCGGGTGTGTCAGCCTCCAGCGGCTGGCCATTGTGGTTGCTACTGCGCCCCCGCCTATTTCTACAGTTTCCCGGCCCACCTGCAACCCATTTGAAGTAGGCCGGGACACCCTCTTCCTGCAAACGCCGGCAGGCTGCGATAGCCTGGTGGCCGTCGACTACTTCTTCGAAGCGCTGGACACCACCTTCCTCTCCGGAACCACCTGCCAATGGGAGGAAGTTGGAGTGCAGTCCCTGGTGCTGGCGAGCCAGGAAGGATGCGACAGCATCGTTTACCTTACCCTGGCGCTGGAAGCCAGGCTGATCCGGCGTTTTTCCACTACCACCTGCGAACCCGATATGCTCGGAGCCGACACTATTTACCTGCAGACAACCGATGGTTGCGACAGCCTGATCATCCTGGAACGCACTCTGGCGCCTCCTGTAGTCCAATCTTCAGACACTGTTATCTGCCAGGGGCAGAGCATTATTTTCAACAACCAGGTACTGGATACGGGAGGAACTTATACGGATACGCTACTCACGCCCGCCGGCTGCGACAGTATTCTGCAGCTCAATCTATCGGTAGAGGGCCCCTTCGAGACAATCCGGGAAGGCCTCATCTGCGAAGGCGGTGTTTATAATTACGGGGACAATGCCTATACGGCTCCGGGGCAGTACCAGCAGTATTTGCAATCCTCCGAAGGCTGCGACAGCCTCGTTACCCTGATACTGGAGGCCATTTCGCCGCCCCCGGCCCTGGCCCGTGATGATGAGGCTGCCTTTCAGTCGGGCCGCACGCTCGTCAACCTGGACCTCACTGCCAACGATGAGCTCCCTGGTATCGGCGAATGGGAGCTGGAAATCCTTGAGGCCCCGCGCCACGGCATTTTCACCATTGACAGCCCCGGGCGGGGAAGTTACGAATTGTTCGACCCTGAATTTCTGGGGGAAGACTCCTTAACTTACCGCCTTTGCACGACGGTTTGTCCGGATACCTGCAGCGAAGCCACCGCCCGGCTGTTCTTCCGGAAAGACTGCCAGGAGGCGATCGAGGCCAACCTGCCCACCGGCTTTACTCCCGACGGCGATGGCGTCAACGACCTCTTTGACCCCCTGGGCGCCGTGGCCGACGGCGGCTGCCTGCAAAACCCGCAAAACGCCAGGCTCGTTATCATCAACCGCTGGGGGGAGGTTGCCTTTGAGGCGGACCCTTATCAGCCCTGGGACGGGCGCCACCAGTCGACCGGAAGCCTGGCGCCTCAGGGCGTTTACTTCTTCATCCTGGAATTTGAGCTTTCCGAAAGGCAATGGATGCGCCGTCCTGTGCACGTGCTCTTGCGTTGAGTACCGTGCCAATTAACATTCGTGCGGCGATCATCCTGATCGTACGCATGTTTTCCCGATGGTTTTTTGCGCCCGTCCGTTCGGCCGGGTAAACCTTACGGCGCGCTCGGTCAAGCCGGGAGGCGAGGTGACATCCTTTTTGCCCCTATATCCTGGCGATTAAGCCTGTTTCGGTAGATTAATGGCAAAAAGGGTGTCATCTCACTTCTCTGCCTAACAGCCTTTTATAGCCCGCCACCCCCACCCGCAAAAAAAATAAAAATTTTTTCTCAAAACAGGGGCCCCTCCTTTCTCTTTTTCCCACCCATTACTGAATCAACGATTTTACATCACCAAAAAAATAGGAACCATGTTTAAGCTAGCACTTCCGAAAATGATCGCAACCTTTATCGCCGCCGCCCTTATGAGCTTCACCGCAGCGCCGTCGGAAGGCGGAGTAACCACCATGCTGACCCTCCGGGCCGGCACCCCGGTCTCCCTCACCCTGAACCAGACGGTAAGTTCTCACGACGTACAGATCGGCAATACCGTCGAATTTCTGGTCCGCTCCAATGTCACGGTCAATGGACAGGTGGTCATTGCGGCCGGCAGCATCGCCGAAGGGATGGTCAAGAACGTCGTAAATCCCTGCCCGGACAACAGCTGCAAGGCACAATGCGCCAAGCTGGAGATCGTAGTGGAAACCGTACAGGCGGTAGACGGCCAGCGTGTATTCCTGCGCAGTATCCCATTCACCATCAAAGGAGAATGCTGCGGACGGTGTAACGAGCCGGCAGTGGCCAACATCGGCGCGGTACTGAGCGCCCGGGTACAGAATGACATTAAGATCAACGCTTAGATCCCGATTGTTTGTCCCAATTATGAACCTCTTCGTTTGCCCCAATAACCGATAACCCCAAAAAGGCGGGCCGTCGGCCCGCCCTTCTTTAGCTCATTCTTTAATCTTCATAAAACTGACAAAAATGAAAAAGTATATCATCCTCAGCTTGACCCTTATCTTTTCTGTTATGCAGGCCAAAGCGGCTAATTCTCCCGCCGCATTTTTGGAAGCAGACGCCGTATTCACTTTCGGTAAAAAAGTCGAACTGCGCGCCGGGACTCTCATTTTGCTGGAACTGTCGGAGCGCATTCAATCCGACGCGATGACGGTTGGCCAACTGGTCAAGTTCAAAGTGAGCACTGATGTGGTGGTCGATGGCAGAGTGGCCATCCGCACCGGCGCCCTGGCCCTGGGGCGTGTCAAATCCATCAGCCAGTCCACTTACAACAATCCGGAGGAAATTCACATTGAAGTCACCTCCGTGCAGGCGGTCGATGGGCAGCAGATAGCGCTCAACGGTACTGAACAGATCGCTAAAGGCGCCTACCCCGGCCAGGGCGCGGCTACTCAGCAGGGCATGGCGATCACTGCATCAGTAATGAACGATGTCGAGATCAATACGAAGTGATCTCATTTGAGTATAACGCTCCGGCCAACTCCCGATAGTAGCTTTCCACGAGGGCTGCCGAGGGGGTTGGCTTTTTTTTTGTGCCTCACCCCCTTTTTTTTTCCATTTATGGGGCCCTCCTCCTGATTTTCCCCACCTAATGATGTAGCGTTAATGAAAAATCAGGAATCATGAGAAATCGAATTTTTTCCTTATCCCTTTTTATGGCCATTTTCTCGACAGCCGCATTGGCTCATGAAGAAGCGCCGGTGACGCTTTACGCCGGCACGCCGGTTTATCTGTCCCTCAATCAAACCGTCAGCTCGGAAGAGGTGGAAGTAGGCCACACGGTCGAATTTTTGGTCAGGAGCCATGTGACCGTCAACGGCAAGGTGTTAATCGCCGCCGGCAGCATCGCCGAAGGCCGGGTCACCAGATTGGTGAAATCCTGCGGTGGCCGTTGCCATCAGCGTTGTGCCGAGGTGGCGATCACTCCGGAAAGCGTACAGGCGGTGGATGGCCAGCGCATTTACCTCAGGGGTATCCCTTTTGAGGCCAGGGGCGACTGTTTAAGCGGTTCGCCGGCCGAAGCTAAGCTGGGGTCTGTTGTCAGCACCCGAATTCTGAATAATGTTAAAATAAACGCATAAAATCCTATAGCCATGAAAAATATACTGTTTACCATTTTAACTGTTTTGGGAGGATGGAACGCAGGCTTCAGCTCTTCTCCCATGCCTGCCGTATTCCATAATGTCACCCTGCCGGCAGGCGCCCAGATATTGCTGGAAGTCAATGAACAGGTAGATTCTGAAAAAATGACAGTGGGTAGGGTGATAAAATGCCGTATAGCTGCCGATGTGGTTGTCGACGGAAAAGTCGTTATCCGGACCGGGGCGGTGGCTGCAGCCAGGGTCAAGCGGATTATGCCCACTACCTATAACGAAGCCGAACAGATCACCATTACTGCGTTTGCCGCCAAGGCGGCCGACGGCCAGATGATCGCCCTCAACGGGATCGAGCAAACCATCAAAGGGCAGATGCCCAACGAGCCGGCAAGCATACACATCGGCCTTCCGCTCACCGCCCACGCCGCAAATAATTATACAATTGATACCCGGTAGTTTCCAGTGCAAGTGATTCCCGAAAATCCTTTGGCAGAAATTTTCTTTTCTTAAATTAGCTACCGATACGAAAAACCAGGTTTTCATGGTACACCGTACTTCGGGAATAAAAGCAATTCTTTTGCTCCTTTTTGCTTCAGGCATTTCGGGAACTCTTTTCGCCCAGGAGCAGGTGAAAGGGGTAGTCACCGACGCCACCAGCGGCGCCCCTTTGATCGGCCTCAGCATTTTTGTGAGATCTCATCCGGAAAAAGGAACCGTTACCGATGTGGACGGGGCCTATCAGCTGGAAGTGCCGGAGGGCGGCAAAGTGTTGATCTTCAGTTATATCGGCTACAAGACGCAGGAAGTGGAAATAGCCGGCAGGGATATCATTAACGTAGCCATGCAGGAAGACGCTCAGAAACTGGATGAGGTGGTGGTGACCGCCCTGGGCATCAAACGGCAGAAAAAGGAGATCGGCTATTCTACGGAAAGCTTCGAAGGGGAGGAGTTGCTGCGCTCCAATGCGCCCAACCTGGTGAATGCCCTGAGCGGAAGGTCAGCCGGAGTACAGGTCTCCAATACCAACGGGGTGGACGGCGGCACCACCCGCTTTGTCATCCGCGGAAACAACAACATCAACGGGAACAACCAGCCGCTCATCGTCGTCGACGGCGTTCCGCTCGAGAATGACCCGGGCCTGACCAATATCGGAAGGGGCGTGGACTGGGGCTCGGCCATCAATAACATCAACCCCAATGACATCGAGTCGGTTAATATCCTGAAAGGGCCCACCGCTTCGGCCCTTTACGGTTCGCGGGGGGCCAACGGCGTGGTGCTGATCAGTACGAAGCGGGGGAAGAAGCGCAGCGGGATTGGCATCGATTATACCGTAATGCACAAGGTGCTCGAGCCTTTTCGCTACCGGGAAGTGCAGAACATTTTCGGCGCCGGCGGGCCGGTCAGCCTGCTGGAACCGTCTTTGCCGGTGAATGATGAAGGGGTATTCCTCTACCCCAGGGAGAACCACGCCGAAGACGGCCCCCTGGGCAAAGCCACCACCGAGCTGTTTGGTTTCTATTCTACCGGCGTATCCTGGGGGCCTCGCATGGAAGGGCAGATGGTGCAATGGTGGGACGGGGAAATGCGCCCCTTCAGCCCGCAGCCCGACAACCTTAAGCTGTACTTTTCCAACGGCCACACCACTACCCACAACCTGTCTTTTTCAGGGGGAGGGGAGATGGGCACCCTCCGGGTATCCCTCACCCGCACCGATCACGATGCGATCATTCCCAACAGCAACTACAACCAGACTACCGTCAATCTCGGGTCCAGGCTGGACATCTCTTCCAAAGTGCATGCCGACGTTTCCCTTTCCTATATCAATTACCATCGCCTGAACAGCCCGACGCTGGGTGATGACAATGAAAACTCTTTTGGGAAGGGCATCCTCTACAGTTGGCCCCGCAGCTACAAGGGGCTGGAAAAGGAGATCAACATCCTGCCCGACGGCACGCGGAACAATTACGATTTTGAAGGAGGGTATCCATTTGATTTTTCTCCGCCCCACCTGTGGTGGAATACCTACAAAAACAACACGAACCTGGACCGGAACAAGCTCATCGGCGCCCTGTCTCTCACTTATGACATAACCCCCTGGCTGAATGCAATGGGCCGGATGGGCACCGATTTTACCCTCAATCAGTTCGAAACCCGAAATCAGCCCATCGATAACCTGGGAGTCACCAACGGGTTTTATTCGAATGAACTGGGCAGGGACATTGTGCGCAACAACGAGTTTCTGCTCACTTTCCATAAGGAAAGGATATTCCATTCTCCCGTGGGCGCGCGTTTGTCTTTCGGAGGCACCCAGTGGTCCAGAAGCCAGTACGGGCTGAAGGGCAGCACCGGCAGGTGGATCAACCCCTGGCTTTTCGCCTTTAATAACTTCGAGGACCGGCTGACCGTACCGGTCCCGAGCGAATTCCGTTTTGAGAAAAAGATCAACTCGCTTTACAGTTTCCTCAACCTGAATTACGAAAACTACCTGTACCTGGAAGTGACGGGGCGCAATGACTGGAGTTCTTCCCTGCCTGCCAAGGCCAATTCGTATTTCTACCCCTCGGCTTCCCTCAGCTTTATCGCCAGCAATGCCTTTGACCTCAGCCGTATCGGGTGGTTGAACTTTCTGAAGCTCAGGGGGGCTTATGCCCAGACTGCCAGCGATACCGACCCCTACCAGATCGATTTCGTCTATTCTACCGGCACTTTCGGAAGCAACCAAACGGCATCTCTGCCCACTACCATTCCGCCGATCGGGCTGAAACCGCAGCAGGCCAACTCTTATGAGGCAGGCCTGAGCCTGGGCCTGTTCAACGAACGGGTAAACATGGACCTCACCTATTACTACATCCGCTCTTTTGACCAGATCCTGGATTCGCCCCTGCCGGCATCGGCGGGCGCCAGCACCGTGAGGATCAATACAGGGATACTGGAGAATAAGGGCTTCGAAGCCATCGTCAACGCCATCCTGGTGGAGAAGAGAAATTTCTTCTGGGAAACCGGCTTCAACGTCAGCCGCAACCGAAACTTCCTGGTTAGCCTGGGCGAGGGCGCCAAAAGCCTGGAACTGGCCAACATCTGGGGGCTGAACGGCCCTTCTATCACGGTTCAGGAAGGAGAGGAGTACGGCACCATCATCGGCTATGATTATATTTATCACGAGGGGACGGGCCAGCCCATCCTCAATGAGGATGGCACGCACTACCTGATCACCGACAGCCGGGCGCCCATCGGCAATGCCTCGCCGGATTTTATCGGCGGCTGGACGATGCGTATGGGCTTCAAAGGGTTGACTTTGAGCACACTGGTGGATACGAAGTGGGGAGGAGACATCTATGCCGGCTCCTATGTGATCGGGCTGCAGACCGGCCAGAGCCCGGAGACACTGCCGGAACGCCTGGGCCAGGGCCTGCCCTATACCGATCCGGACGGGAACGTCCGTAACGTAGGCGTCATCCTCGATGGGGTTTACGCCGACGGCAGGCCCAATGATAAGGTGGTTCATTACTATTTCAAATACATCGGCAATACCGGGGGATGGGGCAGGTTCAACTCCAAACCCGGCATCATTGAAAATACCTGGGTGAAACTGCGGGAGGTGGCCTTGTCTTATCAGTTCCCCAGACAACTGGCCCAAAAGATAAAGGTATTCCAGGAGCTGAATATTACGCTCACCGGAAGGGACCTGTTCTACCTGTATACAACCTTGCCGGACAAGGCCAACCCCGAAGGCAGCAACGGCGCCGGCAATGCGCAGGGCCTGGAGTGGGCGGCCTACCCGGGCGTGCGGAGTTTCACCCTTGCCCTGAACGCTTCTTTTTGAATCGGAGTGAGGGAGCGGATAATTGCACCGTTGTCAGTTGATCGTTGTTTGTCAGGCAAACAACAGACAACAAACAACCAGCAACTGGCATGTCAAAGATTTCAGTTATGAAAATGAAGAGTTTTAAAATAATACTGGCAAGCCTCGTCTTTCTCTCGATCTCCTGTGATAAGGATTTTGAAGAGATCAATAAGAACCCTTTTTCTCCTACCCAGGCGGACATCGGGCCTTTGTTCAACACCGTCGTCGCTTCCCTGCGCCTGGGCTGGAACGAGCAGTTTTACGTGCACAACGAAACCTTGTACGGCATCACCCAACTGGCCGCCAAGACGGGCGTGGGTTTTGATAACATCAACATCGGCATTGAAGAGATATGGAGAGACTACTACCGGGGGCTGGTGCACATCCGTGAGCTGGAAAGGCGCTTTAACGAGATGGATGTGGAAGAAGAAGCCCTGAACAATGTCCGCGCTCAATTAAAAGTATTGCTGGCCTATAAGACGTTTCGCCTGACTGACCTTTTCGGAGATGTCCCCTTCTTTGATGCCGGCAAAGGGTTCCAAAGCCTGGACCTCTCCCGCCCCGGGTTCGACTCCCAGGAAGAGATCTATAAATTCCTCCTGGAAGAACTCCGGTGGGTGGAAGAGAACATCAACGCCGCTCCTGACCCCCGGACGGCCAGCGGAGCAAAGTACGTGTCCTTCGGCGATTTCGACAACCTGTTTAACGGCGGCCTTTGGATGTGGCGGAAGTTCGCCAATTCCCTGCGCCTGCGCCACGCCATGCGGATGGTGGAAAAAGACCCCGCTTACGCTGAGCCGATCATTAAGGAAATCATCGAGAACGATCTGCCCATCATCGAATCGGGGGAAGAAGTCGGCATGCATCCCGGACGGCAGGACTGGCGCAACGATGGAGTCAACTGGTCATTCCGCGAGCACAACAAATTGCGCATGGGCGCCACTATCTGGCGGTACTTATCGGAAAATAACAATACGGACGGGAGCGGCATCTACGACCCCCGCGCCAATATTTTTTTTGAACCCAACAATGCCAATGAATGGGTGGCCTTTCCTCAGGTTCCCGATGCCGATACGCCTCCCGCCGGCGGGATCCCTTACGGAGAGCACCGGGATAACAATTACAGTATTAAAGGGAATGCCAACATCTATTCTCCTTTCAACTATTACCTCATCCGCGATAATGTGGATATTCCCGAGGTCATCCTGACGGCCGCCGAGATGGGCTTTATCAAGGCCGAAGCCTATTTTCGGGGCTTGGGCGTGGCCATGGACGAAGGGGCGGCAGAAGCGGAATATACGGTGGCGGTGGTAAACTCGATCAAGTTTTGGCAGGGCATAGCCGCCGGTTCGCAAATGTGGGCCAACGCACCGCCGGTTCTTTCGGAAAACGAAATATTTGCAAAGCTGAACCATCCCCGCCTCAGTATTTTCACCAGCGAAAACAAGCTGGAGCTGATCTACGCCCAGCGCTGGCTGGACGCCTTCCGCCAGCCCTGGGAGGCTTTCGCGCTCAGCCGCCGGGTGGGCGCCACACCCCGGGAAGGAGAAATGCCGGAATATTACCGCCTTCCTTATCCTCCTTCCGAGGCGGAGAACAACCCCGATAACTGGGCCGGACAGGTGGCCAGAATGGGGGAGGATTCGGAAAAGGTGAAAGTTTGGTGGATGAATTGAGCTGATCAAACAATTGAAAATCAGAAACTATGAAAAATATCTACTTCAGATCCGCTTCTTTATTTCTTCTGCTGGCCGCAGCCTCCATTTCCCTGGAGGGCCAGTCGAACCAGTACCTCCACTTCGACCGGGTGGACGATTTCGTAGAAGTGCCCGGCGCTTCTCAGTACATTCAGAATTTAGACGAGTTCTCTATGGCCGGCTGGTTTTATACCGACCAGCTGGCATACGGGCAGGGTATGATGGGCATCCGCGGCGGTGGCAGCGGCGAAGGCGGCTTTTACCTCATCCAACTCAGCAATGGGATCATTGAGTCGCGCCTGATCACCACCGCCGGCTTCCACGAGTTTGTGGCCCCGTCCTTCAGTATCATCCCGCAGGTATGGCAACATATTGCCTGGGTGTACAACGGCAGCAAGGTAGAGCTGTTTATCGACGGCAACCCGGTGGGCAGTGTCGCGGCTTCGGGAGATTTCCCGGTGAGCAATAAACCCTTCGCCATTGGGAAAAGCATTCAGGGCGGCTTCAACTTTGTGTTCGGAGGGCGCGTGGATGAAGTCAGCCTGTGGAGCAAAGCCCTTACCCAGCAGGAGATCCAGGATATGATGGAAAATGAGCTGGGCGGCGATGAAGAAAACCTGGAATTGTATTACAAATTCAACCAGGGCGTGCCCGGTGAAGACAATACCGCCATCACCAAGCTGGTGTCGGAAGTCGGCGACGGAACCCGCGACGGCGACCTCATCAATTTTGCCCTTACCGGAGACATTTCCAATTTCGGCGGCACCTTTGACCCCGGCTTCCAGGCTATCACCTTCCCACAGATCCCGAACAAACTGACTACTGACGGGCCGTTCCAGCTCGAGGCTTCAGCCAGCTCCGGCCTGCCGGTGAGTTACGAGGTGGCCTCCGGCCCGGCCACCGTCGATGGAAATACCGTCACCCTCACCGGAGAGGCGGGCGAAGTCCAGGTCAAGGCCAGCCAGGAAGGGGACGACACTTATGACCCCGCAGCCGACCTGATCAACACCTTCCAGGTGCTCGACCCGGAAACCTTCGTGCCGGTTATCGAAGCCCGCAGCCCCCTGGCGGGCGACGTGTACGTCCCGGCCCTTAAGCCGATCCAGTTGGCCGTCATCACATCTATTGATTATCCGGAACTGTTTTCTGTCACCGATGTCAGAATTGAAATAGGAGAAGAGCAAATTACCCTGACCGATTGGGGCAACGCTCATTACACAGCATGGTGGACGCCGCCGGGATATGGGAGTTATACCATGAATATCATTTCCACCAACAATTACGGCGCCAGCGCTACCCAACCGGTGGCATTCAACGTGGTGGAACAGGCCTCCAGCCTGGAGGTATTTGCCACCAATGAGGTTTGGGTGTATTCTGACGTCCCTTCCCAAATAGTAGAAGCGGAACTGCCCAGCTACCTCGGGGCCTTTGACAACATTACCGCCTTCCTGTCCATCGATTGCCCCGATGGGGGCTGCGACCCCTGGGACCGGATCTCCTCCATCGACGCCAAAGGGCACAACGGAGAGTGGTATGAGATCATCCGCTACATCACGCCTTATGGGGTATCGTGTGGGCATACGGTAGATTTGACCGATTTTATGTCTGTCCTGCAAGGCAAGATCGCCTTTCGGGTCAACCTGGGAACCCAGGGTAACGGCTTCTTATACACCCTGTCTTTGAACTACCAGGCAGGGCAGGCAGAACATCCCTACAGCCATATCCGGAATTTATGGCGGGACAACTATCCGTTCGGGGACCCTGCCAACCTTCAGCCTTGCGAAGTGATAGAGGCTTCTTTTCCGGAGCATACCCAGGCCGCCAAGATCAAGCTGGTGGCCACCGGCCATGGCTGGGGCGACAACAACACGGGCAATGCCGCGGAATTCCATGAAGACACGCACCACATCTGGGTGAACGGGGAACAAACCTTCGAACACCACAACTGGAACGACTGTAACCCCAACCCGGATGGATGCCAGCCCCAAAACGGGACCTGGTTCTACAACCGGGCAGGCTGGTGCCCCGGAACAATAGCGCCCTGGTTTGATTTTGATATGTCTGGTTTCATCGGACAGGGGCCGATGGAGTTGCAGTATATTTTTGATGAGGATTATATAGACAATTGCCATGTCAACAACCCCAACTGTATAAGCGGTATGACCTGCCCGGATTGCAACGACGGTTTCAACCCCGTTCTGCTCACGGCCTCTTACCTCATTTCAAGGGGCGATCAACCGCTGGACGGCGCTGTAGTTACGAATATTGAAGAGCCCCTGGCACAACCGGATCCTTTGTTCCGCTTGTATCCCAACCCATCTTCCGGCAATGTAAACCTGGAGTTGAAAAAACCGGTGGGTCGCCTGGAAGTGCTGGTGTTTAACGGGTTGGGGCAGTTGGTTTACCGCCTTGGCGAGCAAGAGTACCCCGGCGTTATGCATGCGTTGCAGCTGGAGAACCAGCCCAGGGGAGTCTATATGGTGGAGGTGATAACGGATGAAGGCAGTGGAAAGCAGAAAGTGGTGATCGAGTAGTAATAACTGCTGCGGTTTCAGTTCTCCGCCACCTCGAAGCTGGCCGTATGCTCAAAGTCGCGGAAGTCAACCGGGCTGACCCCGGAAACGCCCTGTTCGGCCATATAGACGCCGTAGATGGTGTCAACCGCGGCCATGGTGAGCTTATTGTGGGTGACGATGATGAACTGGGAATCCCGTGAGAATTTCTTGATGATCCGGTTGAATTTTTCGATGTTGGCGTCATCGAGGGGGGCGTCCACCTCGTCGAAGATGCAGAAGGGCGCCGGCTTGAGCAGATACAGGGCGAAGAGTAAGGCCGTGGCCGTCAGCGTTTTTTCCCCTCCCGACAGCTGGTTGATGGTCTGCGGGCGTTTGCCTTTGGGCTTGGCCACGATCTCGATCTTGGACTCCAGCGGGTCTTCGGGGTCCAGCAGGATGAGGTCGCAGGTATCATCTTCGGTGAACAGGCTGCGGAAGACGTCGATGAAGTAAAGGCGGGCCTTTTCGAAGGCTTCCAGGAATTGGGTGGTGGCGGTTTCCTCAATCTCTTTGATGGTATCTTCCAGGTCTTGCTTGGCCTGGAGGATATCATCGCGCTGCTGAGTAATGCTTTCGTAGCGCTCTTTCATCTCATCGTAAGCCTCGACCGCCATGGGGTTGATCTCCCCGTAGTTTTCCAGCCGGCTGCGCAGGCGCTCGACTTTCATTTCCAGTTCTTCCTCCGGGATATCCACCTGCGCCTCTTCGTTGATGATGGTATTGATATCGATGTTAAATTCGATACGCAGCCGCTGGGCAACGGAGCTGACCTCGTATTTGAGGTCGTTGGCCTTGTCCTTGAGGTTATTGACCAGCACCTGGGCGTCCTGCCGTTGCTTATTGGCCTTGCGCAGCTTGTCCTCCAGTTCGTTGATGCCGCCCCGGGCCTGGAAGTAGCTTTGTTCGGCTTCGGTGAGTAGGGATTCTTTTTCTTTGCGTTGGGCGTAGGCCTGCTGCAATTGTTTTTCCAGCAGGTCGATGGAGTCCTGGATGCCTTTCACTTCCTCCCCGGCGCTTTCCAGTTTCTGTTGGTTGGAAGTTACGGTAACCCTCGCTTCCTCGAGCTGTTTTTCGCGGAAGCTGAGTTCCCGTTGCAGGGAGGACACTTTATTTTGCTGGCGGATGAACTCTATATTTTTGTTGTTATAGGCCGAGGAGGCTTCGCTCAGTTCTTCGGCCACCTGCCGGTAGTTGACGTCTGTATTGGCGATCTGTTCCTTGACGCCGGAGACCTCTTTGTTCTTCTCCTTCAGCGCCGCTTCGATGCCGGTATTGGCCTCTTCCAGTTTTTTGACCGCCCTTTCGATGGCGGCCCGCTTATCGTCCGCTTCTTTTATAAAAGATTCGAAATTTTCGAGGCGGGTCGCCAGGGCGGCCTTTTCCTGCATGAGGCGGTTGAGGGAAGCCTGTTCCTGCTGGATTTGGGCCGGCGTGCGCTGTGCCTTCAGGCTTTCAATGCTGGACTTGAGGGTATAGAATTCGGTGGACAGGCGGTTTTCTTCCCGTTCCAGTTTCCGGATGGCATTGTCCAGCACTTCCAGGTTTTTTTTCCGGCCGATCTTCTTGCCTTCGAAAAGGCCGATGGAACCGCCGGAAACGCTGTAACGCCGGCGGATATACCGCCCGCTTCTGGACAGCAGTACAAAGTCGCCTTCCGGCAGGCTGGTATTGGCCTCTTCCTGATCCGTCAGCAGCACATTTTCCAGCAGGTAGCTGCACAGGTTGCGGTAGGCCGGGTCGGTTTCCACCAGGTCGATGGCGCGGGTGGTGTCCGGAAGCAGGGCCATGGGCGCAACGTAGTTTTTAAAGGCGTCGAGGAGGAAGAAATTGGCTTTTCCCTTCTGGGTCTTGCTCAGCAGTTGGATGGCGCGGTAGGCCGCGTCCATATTCTGGACGACGTAATAGTTGAGGTAGGGTTCCAGGTAGTTCTCGATGGCCACCCGGTAGTCTTCCTTTACGTAGATCAGGTCGGAGAGCAGGGGGGTGTCTTTATCCCATTCCGGGGATTTGGTGGTGCTCAGAAAGCGGATGGATTCCGGAAAGCCTTCCAGGTTTTCGACCATGCTTTTGGTGAGCTTGTACTCGTTGCGCTTGGCGTCGATCTCCCGGTTCACTTTGGTGATCTTCTGGGTGAGGGCTTCCAGGGCGGCTTCGGCGTGCTGGAGGCGTTCCTGGCGTTCCTCTTCCGCCCGCTCCAGGTTGGAAAGGGCATCGGCTTTTTGCCGTTCTTCCGCTTCCAGGACTTTCATTTTTTCCTGCAATCCGCCGACTTCGGCGCTGCGCTGTTCGATCTCTTTCTTGTAGCGGCCCAAGTCGTTTCTATTGCTTTCCGCCTGGTTGGAGTTGATGGCCTTTTGTTTTTCCAGTTCGAAGGCTTCCCGCTCCAGCGCCTGTTGTTTGGCCACTACCTCATCCAGTCCCGCTTTCAGGGCGCCGTGGCTTTTGCGGATCTGCGCTAGTTTTGCCTCAGCAGCGGTAAGCCCTTCTTCAAGGGTGGCTTCCATCCGCTTTTCCTGGTTGAGTTCGGAACGGTAGTGCTCGATGTCTTCCTCCAACTGGCGGATGCGGGCTTTCGTACTGCGGATGTCTTCCGTCAGTTTGGACTGGTTCTCTTGCAGGAACTGCTGCTTTTGCTGGTTCATCCGCTTGTCATTTTCCATGCCGCGGATAGCGCCCACCAGGTTGTTCAGCTCCCGTTGCCGGTCGGAAAGGGCTTTTTCCTTGTCCAGGTTGGTTTTGCGTTCCCGCTCCAGTTCCGCTTCCAGCTTGTTGATCTCCACTTCGTGCTGCCGGTAGCGGCCTTCTTCGGCTTCCAGTTTTTTGCGCAGC
Organism: Phaeodactylibacter sp.; assembly: GCA_024103175.1. Classification (GTDB taxonomy): domain Bacteria; phylum Bacteroidota; class Bacteroidia; order Chitinophagales; family Saprospiraceae; genus JACJXW01. The sequence continues at coordinate 3,055 of JAGFJE010000545.1, read as the reverse complement.
TCGTTCTGCCGCTCCTTCAGGCTGGAGATTTTGAGAATGGCCAGGTTGGTGCTGTATTCCTTGTATTTGGCCTTCAGCTCGAAGTACTTTTTGGTACGCCGGGCCTGTTTTTCCAAGGATTTGAGGTTGTTGTTGATCTCGAAGAGCAGGTCTTCGACGCGCTCCAGGTCGTCGGAGGTGTTCTTGAGCTTCAGCAGCGTCTCCCGCTTGCGAACTTTGTATTTGGAAACGCCGGCAGCCTGTTCGAACATACGGCGGCGGGAGTTATCCTTATCCGAAAGGATGTCATCCACCATGCCCAGCGCGATGATGGCGTAGGAGTTGGAGCCGATGCCCGTGTCCAGAAAAAGAGAGGTGATATCCTTGAGGCGGCAGGGTACGCCGTTGAGGCGGTATTCGCTTTCCCCGCTGCGGTAGAGCATGCGGGTGATGGTTACCGTATGGTACTCGGTAGGCAGCAGGTTCTTGGTGTTCTCGAAGGTTAGCGATACCTGGGCCACGCCGCCGGCCTTGCGGCGTTTGGTTCCGTTGAAGATGACGCTGGACATCTGGTCCAGGCGAAGCTCACGGCTCTTTTGTTCGCCCAGCACCCAGCGGATGGCGTCGACGATGTTGGACTTGCCCGAGCCGTTGGGCCCTACGATCCCAATGACGTCTTCATTGAAGTTGATCACCGTTTCGTTGGCGAAACTTTTGAACCCCTTTATTTCCAGCTGCTTCAATTTCATAGCCTACAAAAATAGGAATTTATGGACAGCAGGGACAGGCCGCCCCGGCATTTTTATCCACAAATCGGCGGGGAGATATGCACAGGGGGTGTTGGGAACTCTGTGGCCGGTTTTGGACAGGTGCTTCCGGCTGCTGTTCGTACTTCGGTATTCGGTCTTCGCGCATTCGCTTATTCGGAGGGCATCCAAACGAGCTTTCGGATATCATTCTTCCAGGAACTCCCGGGCATCTGCCGCTGTTTGGCCGGGAATTTCCTCCATGGGCACATGCCCGGCATTGTCGTAGGTGATCAGCCGTGAATCCGGTAATGTCGCCTCGAAGCGGTAGGCATCCTCCAGGGGGATCCATTCGTCATGGGCGCCCCATTGGATCAATACGGGTATGCCGAGCCCGGCGAGGCGTTGCGGTTCGGCTTCCTGCGGCTGGGCGATGCGGTCGATGTAAGCCTGGCGGTTGCCGGGGCGAAGGAAGAGCTCGAAGTAACGGGTGACGAGGCTGTCGGTGATCTTGCTATCGTCGTAGTATACCTCCTGCAGGGTTTTCCGGAACATGGGCCTGGGCGTCACCCTTTTCATGATGTCCTTTACCACCGGCGTGCGGGCGAGCCGCAGGGCAAAGGGGAGGCTTTTCTGCCGGGGCCATCCCGCGGAGCAGATCAGGATGAGTTTACGCACTTTTTCCGGGTGGGCCAGGGCGTACTCCCAGGCGATGAAACCGCCCAGGGAGTTGCCGGCAAGGTATAGCGTGTCCAGCCCGGCGCTTTCGGTGAAGTCCTGAATGAAATCCACATAAGCGGAGATGGAGTAGTCGCGCCGGGGGTGCGGCCCGGTAAGTCCGAAAGCGGGCAGGCTGAGGCTGATAACCTCAAAACTGTCGCGAAGCGCTTCTGTCCACCCCTCCCAGGTATGGAGAGAAGAGCCGGTGCCGTGAAGGAGCAGCAGGGGAGGGCCAACGCCGCTCCGGCGGAAGTGCACCTTCATGCCCTGTATGTCTACAAAGCGGGAATCCGGGTAAGTGTAACGCGCTTTCAGCTCCTCCAGGGGAATATTGGAGTGGTAGTGAAATAGCAAGAGCGCCAAAATGAGGGCTGCGGCAAGGCCCAGGGTAAAGTACAGGGCTTTTTTGATCATGAAGATTGAGTTTCCTTTTGTGGGAGGGGGCTGTTCGCTGTTCGCTGTTCGCTGTTCGCAATTCGCTGTTCGCAATTTTCACCCGGCTGAGGAATGAGGACGGGCGGTGTTTTTACCCGGCCGATCCCGATAACTATCGGGAGAGGACGGGCGCTGTTCGCAAATCCCTGAAAATCAAGGAGATATTTTTCAGAAGACACAGAAAAATGAACTATTCCAATGAATATTATTCTAAATGCATTAGTTACTGTAAAAAAAAGTTTAATATATGGAATTCGTACTCAATCATTCATTCCTCCAGTCATTCATTCCCTTAGAGGACTTTCCTAAGCACCCTCAACAATCAAACCATTCAAGCCCCCCAGGAAAAGGCCAGGAATACCGTTTTCGAAACCGAACAAGCCATGCCCCAATCATACAGGCACTCAACACCTGAATCATGTTCACGATCCTCCTCATCCTGCTCAGCATCGTTTTCATCATCCTGGCCACCGCCCGGCTGAAGCTCCATCCGTTTCTTGCCCTGCTGGCGGCATCCTTCCTGTTCGGCCTGTTTTCGGGCATGCCGCTGGAGGGCATCATTCAAACGATCAATGAAGGATTCGGCGGGACGATCGGCAGCATCGGGATCATCATCATTGCCGGGATCATCATCGGCGCCTTTCTCGAAAAATCGGGCGGGGCATACGCCCTGGCAAAGGCCATGCTGGCGCTGATCGGGCCGCAGCGGGTGCATTCCGCAATGGCCTTCATCGGTTACATCGTATCCATCCCTGTATTTGCCGACAGCGGGTTCATCATCCTTTCTCCGCTGAACAAAGCGCTGGCAAAAAAGGCCGGCCTGTCGCTGGCAGGCACCGCCATTGCCCTTTCTCTGGGGCTGATCGCCACCCACACCATGGTGCCCCCCACTCCGGGGCCGATCGCCGCCGCCGGCATCATCGGGGCCAACCTGGGAACGGTGATCCTGATCGGCATTATCACCAGCTTCTTCGCCCTGCTGGCCAGCATTTTTTTTGCGAAAAGGATGGGCGCCCGCATCTACATCGACCCGGCGCCGGAAATGGATGAGGCCGCGATAGAGCAGAAGATCGCCGCCGCCCCTTCCGCCCTGAAGTCTTTCCTGCCCATTGCTGTGCCGATCCTGCTTATCGTCCTGCGGTCCATTGCCGAATACCCCACCGAACCCTTTGGAA
>JAGFJE010000541.1 GCA_024103175.1 Phaeodactylibacter sp. | reverse complement strand
CCCGGGCTGAAGTTGATGAGCTGCAGGCCCAGTTCTTTTGTCCACCGGCTGATGGCGGCGTTGTACCACTCGTAAGGAGGCAGGAAGAAGGGGGCGTCCTCCTTTTTGATGCCGAAGCGTACCATCTCCCGGTAGTTGGCCAGCAGGTCTTCGGTAAACTGTTCTTTGGTGACGAGCAGAGAGTCGCGGTTGTCCCAGGAGGCGTAGAGCAGGTGCTGGTCGGAATGGGCGCCGAGGTAGTGCCCGTCGGCCTTCAGCCCGCGGATCAGGGCTTCGTTGCCGGGCAGGCGGTAGAAATCGCCGGTGAAGAAGAAGTGGGCGGGAACCTGCTGCTCTTTCAGTACCCGGAGGATGTATTCGCCTCCGTCGTTGTAGTCTCCGCCGGTGAAGGTGAGGTAGATGACGGGGGCGGCGGTGTCTCCGCGGATAATGGCGCCTTCGTGGAAGATGCAGGCGGAGCAGGGGCCGCTGCCGGCCTCATCCGCAAGGGCCTTTTTGGAGCGGAGGCAACTGCACATAGAGAGGATGAGGGTGAAAGAAAGAAGGAATTTTGTCATTATGGCTCGTTGGTTATTTCTCCTCCAAAACCGCCGACTGCCCGCTCAACAACTTCCATCCATCCTTCCTCCGGATCAGCGTCCCGCTTTCGATGATGGAAGTAGAGGCGCTCACCCCCGCCGTATCCACTATTTGGCCACTTACGATGCCGGTGAAATTGACGATCTCCGAACTGAGCGGGAACATCCGCAGGGTATCCCAGCGGAACTCCACAGAGGAGAACGCTCCGGCGTTCGCTTCCAGGATCGCCCTTACCGAATCGTAGGACAAGGCGGAGGTATAGCCGGGCGGAACCCAGAAGAAATCGGCCGAGGTATCCAGGTAGGGAAATTCGCCGGCCAGCCCCTCCCGCTGGATGGCGGCGTGGTAATCGTACAGCATCCGGCGGGCGCTTTCGGCGGCGGCGGCTTTGTCGAAATCCGGCGGGCGCTTTTCCGGTTGGCAGGAAAGGAGCAGGAGAGCGAAGAGGGCCGCTATTTTCTTTATAATAAGGATCATCCTGTCAGGTATTTCTCCCTGATGATGTTCAGGTGGTGCATTTCGTGGCCGGCGAGGTGGTAGCCCAGGGCGCGTACGGTAACCGGCTTGCCATCGGCAACCCCCCCTCTTTGCAGGGATTCCTCGGGCAGCCCGGCGAACAAGGTGATCGTCGCTTTCCGGACCGACTCGTATTCGTCCATGATGCTGGAAATATCCCGGTCATTGGCGCCGGAAAAAGGGGTGTAATCATCCTGTTCGAATCCCGGCAACGGCGTTTTATCGTTCCTGGCGAAGCGCAGCGCACGGTAGGCATAGATGCGCTCATCGTCGATAATGTGGAGCAATACTTCCTTTATCGTCCACTTTCCTTCGGCGTAGCGGTGGAGGAGGCGGCTTTCCGGCAGGGAAAGGATGAAGCTCTTTACCGTTTCGAAGTTCGATTGCAGATGGCCGAGGAGGTTGCCGTCGTCGGGTATCCACTTCAGGTACATTTCGGCGTATGCTGGATATTCGCCGGGCTTGGGTTTTGGAATGGTTTTCATATCGGATCGGGAATGGATGCGTTATAAAGAAAGCTAATTTACGGATATTTCGCCGGCAGTTGTTAAAACCTGCGGCTCAACTTATTTTCCCTTACCGCTACGGCAGCCGGCGCATGGATGATGGCGACGCGAGGGTCAGTGCCCGGAAAAGTTGTCAGGGGATATCGGTTCCTCATTTACCTCCTTACACCACGCCAGCATGGCCGGATAGAATTCCTCGATCTTTTTATCCGGCGCCTGCTTGTACAGCTCCAGCAGCCTGGCATTGAATTCCGGGAAGCGGAGGAAGCCGCGCCCTTTGGCGATAAGGCGCTCCGTCCAGTAGTTGATCTCCTCGAAATCTTCGGGTTCGTAGTTGTCGTAGCAGTACAGGGTGAAGACCGCCCAGGTCATGTACTCGTTGAAAACGGCGTAGGGGGAGTCGTAGCCGCCGGTGTGCGGCCCGTCGGCCCAGAGGGTGCGGTTGGACATGGCCTTGTCGATGTCGTCGATGAACTTATCGGAAACGGGGTTGACGTAGTTGTGGTCGATCTCGGTGAAGACGATGCGGGTGTTCAGCCCTTCGTTGACGAGCTCGCGGAAGCGCGGCAGGTGGAAGGCCGGGCAGATGAACATGACGGTCTCGGCGAAGCCGTTGTCGGCAAAGCGGTTGGTGGAATGGCTGCCGTTGACCAGGGGGGAGAAGGTGATGCGGTAGCTGTCGTAGCGGTTGTCGAAACGCTCTTCGCACCACTGCCACTGCTTGTCGATGGGCATGTAGCGCACCGTTCTTTCGATGAGGGAATCGTACAGGGGCTGGTGGGCGGCGTAGAAGGCGCGGAAGCCGGCCTTGCGGGCAAAATCTTCCAGCTCCGGCAGGAAGGGCGTGATGCTGTTCTCGTCGAACCAGCCGAGGCGGTCATAAATACCGCCGTTGACGATCCTGTCTCCTTCAAAAGTGAAGGCGCAGCTGTTCATCTTGAGGTCGGCGTAGAGGCCTTTTTGCAGGAGCTCGTCGATCTTACCCACTACCGGTTCACCCCGGTAAGGGGCGAAGTGGGCCATCACTTCCTGATAGTAGGGCCGCTCGTGTTCGACGAGGTTGGAATCTGCCACTCCGGTGGCCGTCAGGGCGAAGACGATGTGTACGAGTTCCTGTACTTCGGGGACTTCCACCGTCCATTTGCCCTTGTGGGTTTCGATGTATTTGGGGGTAAAGTTGGCGGCCTTGATGTAAGGAACGCCTTTGATCTCCGTCAGGGCGTAGGCGGTGTCATTGAGCAGGATATAAAACTGATGGCTATCGCCGGGATTGACTGCGTACTGAATGGTGTCGGTATCGGTGTAAAAGGCCGCCGGCATATCGGCGGAGCGGCAGGGTACGGTGAGTACGTCGGGGCTGGCTTCCGGCACGATGCGCCAGGCCTGGCGCATTAATTCGTCCCCTATTCTGATGTCGACGAACCGGCTGCCGGAACGGATGACGGGCAGGCCGTCCTGGGGCTGGGCGGTGAGTAAGAACGGGAAGAGGGCAAGGGTGAAAGTAAGGATGCGGTGCATGTTTTCCAGGTTTTTATGATGGATTCACCCAAAATATCCGGCCCTGGCTAAAAATGCACTTCCTTTTGAGTAACCGGTGGAAGTAAAATAGCCGATGGTAATTATTGGAAAAGCCCTCAACCTGCGGGGTTTATCGGTGGTTTCCACATTGCAAACCCGGCAGCGTTTGTCGAAGACGCGACAGCTGGCCGCCGAGATGCTGTGGGCAAATCCCATCTCCGACAAACCTGCCGGGTTCAGCAATACAGGAACTTACCCGAAAACCCGGCAGGTTAAGCTGTTCCTGAAATGGTGTTCGAAATGGGGCCTTCCGGAAAGTCCCACTCAGAAAACTTGTCAAGTTTAAGCCCGGTCCATTTTTTCTCAATATATTGAGCCCATCTACAGAGACAAAACGCATACCATCCATGAAGCTCCATCCCCAAGCCGGCGAAACCGCCGCTCCCGATCAACTGGTTAACATTCCCCGCCTCATCACCGCCTATTTTACCGATCAGCCTGACCCCTCCGATCCCGGGCAGCGCGTCTCCTTCGGTACCTCCGGCCACCGGGGCTCCTCCCTGAACCGGGCTTTCAACGAGGCCCACATCCTGGCCATTACGCAGGCCATCTGCCTGTACCGGGAGAAGGAAGGCATCGACGGCCCCGTATTCATGGGCATTGACTCTCACGCCCTGTCCGAGCCGGCACAGGCTACCGCCCTGGAAGTACTGGCCGCCAACGGAGTGGAAACCATGATCGCCGCCGGTGACGAATACACGCCGACGCCAGCCGTCAGCCAGGCCATCCTGGCCTACAACCGCGGCCGCTCAAAGGGGCTGGCCGACGGCATCGTCATCACCCCTTCCCACAACCCGCCCGAGGACGGCGGCTTCAAATACAATATGACGAACGGCGGCCCGGCGGAGAGCGAGGTTACGGCCTGGATCGAGGCCAGGGCCAATGAATTGCTGGAAGCTGAGTTGCAGGGGGTAAAGCGTATGCCGTTGCAGAGTGCCCTTAAGGCCGCGACAACGCACCGCTACGATTACCTGGGCGCCTATGTCGACAAGCTGGGAACCGTGATCGACATGGAGGCCATCCGTTCTTCCGGCATCGAATTGGGCGCCGACCCCCTGGGCGGCGCCGGCGTCCACTACTGGGGGCGTATCGCCGAACAATACGGGCTCAACCTCACCGTCGTCGATACCGAGGTAGACCCCACCTTCCGCTTCATGTCGCTCGACTGGGACGGTAAGATCCGCATGGACCCATCCTCGCGTTACGCCATGCAGCGGCTGCTGAAACTGAAGGATCGCTTTCCCGTCGCTTTCGCCTGCGATACCGACCACGACCGCCACGGCATCGTCACCCGCAGCGCCGGCCTGATGCCGCCCAACCACTACCTGGCGGTGGCCATCGATTACCTTTTCCGGAACCGCCCGCAGTGGAATCCCGATGCCGGCATCGGCAAGACGCTCGTCAGCAGCCAGATGATCGACAAGGTGGCCGCCCGGCTGGGCCGCAAGCTCGTCGAGGTGCCCGTCGGCTTCAAATGGTTCGTTGACGGCCTGTTCGACGGGACGCTGGGCTTCGGGGGCGAGGAGAGCGCCGGGGCTTCCTTCCTGGACCGCGAAGGCCATGCCTGGTCAACGGATAAGGACGGCATCATCGCCGCTTTGCTGGCCGGCGAGATAACCGCCCGCACCGGCAAGGACCCCGGAGAGATCTACCAGGGTTTTACCCGGGAATTCGGCGCCCCGGCCTACGGGCGCATCGACGCGCCGGCGACGCCGGCACAAAAAGAAAAGCTCAAGAAACTATCGCCGGATCAGGTCACGTCTTCCGAGCTGGCGGGCGAAAAGATCGAGGCCATCCTCACCAAAGCGCCCGGCAACGGGGCGGCCATCGGCGGCCTGAAAGCCGTCACGGCCAGCGGCTGGTTCGCCGCCCGCCCGTCGGGAACGGAGGACATCTACAAGATCTATGCGGAGAGCTTTAAGGGGGAAGAGCACCTGAGGAAACTGCAGGAGGAGGCGCAGGCGCTGGTGGATCGGGTGATTGGATAGGGGGTGGTGGATGGAATGTTATATTGCTGAATTGTTATATTGTCGGGCAAGATGGCCTCATGGGTTCATGGCTACACGGGTGCACTGGTCCATTGTTGGATGGCTATATTGTTAGATGGTTGGGCTGAATGGGGTCCAGTTGCAATAGTCCATTTTGGGATGGCTATATTGTTATTTTGCTGGGCGGTGCAAGCTGCATTGCTGTCAGGCGATTTTAACGGCAATGTTTTCTCTGAACCAATTTCGGCAGTCCTCTAAAGTCAGTTCTCCCGATGCAATTTCCATTGTGAAATTAAAAAGAATTTCCAATCTTTTTTGGTTTCCCTGTGTTTTCACTATTCCCCGGTCAGCCGAACACCAGCGGCTCTTCCTCAGCAACAACACTTGCCGCGAACGTTACCGCATTGATATCCAGGTGCTCCTTCCAGGTGGGGGAACGCCGGTTCTTTTCCTCCAGCCAGAAATTTTCGATAGCGCCGGCCAGAGGGAGGTGAGCCTCCAAAGGGCCGGAGCCGATACCCGCTTTTTCGAGAAACCGCCTTCCCCCGTGCAGGGCCCGCAGGCCCAGGGAAAGGCCGCATTCGCGGAACGGGAGCCGCCCTTCGGTGGGCGCCTGCCGCCGGTGGCGGCCGTCGTGGAGCAGCAGGCTCTG
>JAGFJE010000538.1 GCA_024103175.1 Phaeodactylibacter sp. | reverse complement strand
AAGGCGGAAGGCGGAAAAGAAGGCGTTGAGCGCCCATTCTGGCCCAAATTCCGACTTCCGACTTTTTAACCGGCTGACCAGACGGTCCCACTTCCGACTTAAAATGGCTGCACGTCCAAAGTCTAGTTAAAACCATGAAAAACACCATTCTGTCTGTTCTACTTGTCTTTCCACTGGCCGCCTGGGGCCAGCGGCCGGAGCTGATGGTGCCCGTTGGCCATTCCTGGGGGATCACTTCGGTGGCCTTCTCTCCGCCTTGCCCGGGTGGGGGGGACTGCCCTTTCGGGAACGGAAAATACATTCTGACCGGAGGAGGAGACGGAATGGCCACTCTTTGGAGCGCCGAGTCGGGGAAACAACTGCAATCATTTGAAGGGCATTTGAATGGGGTATCATCGGTGGCTTTTTCGCCCGATGGGAAACAGGTGCTTACGGGCAGTTGGGGCGGGACAGCCATACTTTGGAACTTCCAATCCGGAAAAGAAATTCGTTCTTTTCAGAGATATACTGACCCTTCCACTGACTTTGTTACCAACAACTCCCGGCGGATCACGGCGGTGGCCTTCTCCCCCGACGGAGATTCCCTGTTCACCAGTTATAAAAATGATACCACCGTTGTATGGGGCGTTCAATCCGGAAAGCAAGTGCGCTTCTTTAAGGGGTCCCCGGAAACCTTATGCTCCGGTAAAAAACAGGTGCTCACAAAAGGCGGCGGCTATAGCGCTATCCTTCGCGAAACGCAATCGGGAGATACCCTTCAAACGTTAAGCGGCCATGGAGCGGGCATTACCGCTGCAGCTTTTTCTCCGGATGAAGCATACGCGCTTACCGGAAGCAAGGACCATACGGCCATCCTTTGGGAAACCAGGGCCGGACAAAAGGCACATATTTTCAGCGGCCACAGTGCGGAGGTTACGGCTGTAGCCTTCTCCGGCGATGGAATTTATGCGCTCACCGGAAGCGGAGACAATACCGCCATTCTTTGGGATGTGCAGTCCGGGCGCAAGATACGAACCTTAAAAGGGCACACCGATGTGGCGCTTCACATGGAATTTTCACCCGATGGGAGGTACCTGCTGGCTTTCAGTATGGATATCGAAGGAGAAAACGCATTGAGCAACAATAAGGCCACCATCTGGGATACGTATTCCGGGCGGCGCCTGTCTACCCTGATACTAGATGCGGTGTCCCAGTATAGTTATCCGCCGATTGATGCAGCCTTCTCCCCGGATGGACAGCGCATACTCATCGGCAGCCGGAATATGGCCACGTTGTGGGATATCCATTCGGGCGCCCAGATCCATTCTTTTGACAGTATACAGGCTGGAGTTACCGCCGTAGCCATTTCTGCGGACGGTAAATACGCCCTGGGCGGAGGAAACAATGCCATCCTGCTCTGGGATCTTCAATCGGGAGTGACGATCCGCTCTTTTGAAGGCGCCTCTTCGAAGATCACCGCCGTGGCTTTTTCCGGGGATGGGAAATACGCCCTTACCGGGGGAGATAAGGCCATCATCCGTTGGGATATCTCATCTGGCCGCCCTGTTCCTCCGCTCATGCCAGTCCGATCGGAGGCCACCTCCCTTTCCTTCTCTCCGGATGGACAGTATGCCCTGTCCGGGCATAAAATTATCCCCGTAAAAGAAGACGGAGGCCTTTTCCGTGACACGAACCGCCCAGCCGCCGGTGATGAAAAAGCCGCCATATTATGGCAAATAAATTCCGGCGAAGAGATCCGGCCGTTTAAACAGAAAGCTTCCAGATTTACCGATGTAGCCTTTTCTCCCGACGGGAAGTACATCCTCACAGGCTACACCGATGATACCAACAAGGAAAGCCCGAAATATACCGCCAAACTATGGGACGCCCAAACCGGCCAGCCGGCCGGTTCTTCCGCCAATTTCACCGGACAGGTTTTCCGGGGCGCCTTTTCCCGGGATGGAAAGTACCTGATCACCGGCAACTGGACGAATACCATTACAGTTTGGGACTTCAAAAAAGGAGCGGAAATCGCTGGCCTGAATAGCCTGGATTCTACCGACTGGGTCGTCACCGCGCCCTCCGGCCTGTTCGATGCTTCGCCCGGAGCGATGGAACTTATGCACTACGTCGTTAAAGAGGCCGGCGAATGGGAAGTCATCGAGCTCAATCAACTGAAAGAGCGCTACTACGAACCGGGGCTATTACAAAAACTGCTCGGCTATTCCGATGAGCCAGCCCGAAGGGTGGATGGCCTTGACACGGTCACGCTCTACCCTGTCGTCCAACTGGAACTGGACAGCCAATCCAACCAGTTGCAGATCGGGCTCACGCCCCGCAGCGGCGGCCTGGGCAAAGTAAGCGTCTTCCTCAACGGCAAAGAGATCATCGAAGACCACAACCCGCAGCACGGCCCCGGCCGTCAAGGCAAGATATCGCTCCAACCCATCCGCCTCAGTGACTATGCCCGCTATTTTTTGCCGGACAGCCTCAACACCATCTCTGTACGCGCCTGCAACGAAGGCGGCTGGTTGATAAGCCCGGCCCACACGCTGGCCTACCGCCCCGGCTTTGCCCGCGCTAAAGGGAGGCCCGGCGACGACCCCGCCCCCGCCTTCTCCTTCCAGGCCGTACGCGGCCCGGCCCTCTACGCCATTATCATCGGCACAGCCAACTACGCCGGCGATAAGCTGGACCTGAAATTCCCGGGCCATGATGCCTCCGCCATGGCGCAGGCCATCCAACAGGCCGGCGGCCAGCTCTTTGAAGATCGCGTCTACGTCCGGCTTTTCACTACCGATACGCTGGATGTAGGCCTGCATCCCACCAAAAGCAATATCAAGGCGGCATTCGATGAATTGAAAGAACAGGCCAAGGCCGAAGACATTCTCCTGGTATACCTCTCCGGCCACGGCGTTACCTATGGCGATGCGGAGCGGGCGCAGTTTTACTACCTCACCCTGGATATTGCCAGTGAGAACCTTAGCGATGAAGGCGTCCGCAATTCCCGAACCATTTCCTCCTCTGAGCTCACCAAATGGATCAACGACATCCCCGCCCTGAAGCAGGTCATGATCCTGGATGCCTGCAATTCGGGAAAGGTTGTGGAATCACTGGCAACTGGTACCAAAACCCTCAATTCCAGCCAGATCCGCGCACTTGACCGCATGAAGGACCGCACCGGCATGTACGTACTTGCCGGCTCGGCTGCCGACAAGGTGAGTTATGAGGCCAGCCAGTACGGCCAGGGGCTGCTGACTTATAGTATCCTGGAAGCCATGAGCGGGCTGAAACTGTGGGAAGGCCAATATGTTGACGTGATGACGCTCTTTCAGTACGCCCGCGATAAAGTGCCGGAGCTGGCCAGAACCATCGGGGGCATACAGACGCCCATGATGGCCTTTCCCGGAGGAGGGCAGAGCTTCCCCATTGGTATCGTTAATGATCAGGTAAAAATACCGGTAGCGCAGGTAAAACCAGTCTTTGTTCGCAACACCTTTATGGATGAAGTGCTCCTGAATGACCACCTGGGGCTCACCCGGAATATGGAACAGCAATTCCAGGAGATATCGGCCAAAGGGGCCGGCGCCGAGCTGATCTATGTGGATATTCCACAATTCCCCAACGCTTTCGCTATTCGGGGGTTGTACCGTGTGGAGGGGGAGCAGGTGATTGGCCGGGCCCGGCTGTTCAGGGGGGAAAGGGCGTTGGGGGAGATCCTGTTCAGGGGGAAAAAAGAGCGCCCCGAAGAGATGGTGGAACAGATCATGGAACAGGCATTGGAGGCCATTAACCCTTAATGTGCTGCGAATAGTTTTTAATTGTCAATGTGACAACATCGCTTGCAGTGGGCGGCAACCCAACTGCTCCAACAGCCATTCCTTTTCTACCAGCACTGAGGTAGCTTCGATCCCCTCCCGCAGCTCCTTTTGGGCCGTGCGGCCATAGGGGTTTCCAGCAGTTTGCGGACAAACAGAACGATGTTCAGGTAAGTCCGGCGGTGGTAGCCCAGGGCCTTATTGCGCTGGATAAAACGCTTGACGCTGGCCAGCAGGGAGTCGAGGGCCTGCCATTCGCCGAGTTCGAAGGGGACTAAAACCTGTGGGAACCAAATTGCCCAAACTGAACCCCCTAGATATCACCTGGCTAAACAGATACTGAAAATGCCAGGCTGCTTAAACTCATCTTGTCAGCGCCATCTTTCCGGCCTCTGCATGCTCTCCTGCCTGCAGGCGATAGTAGTAAATGCCCGGCGGCAAACCGCTACCGTCGAAAGCCACTGCGTGTGCTCCTGTCGGCATCCGGCCCTCAAGCAGTGCCGCTACTTCCTTCCCGGCAGAGTCATATACCTTCAATGATACGTGTTGAGGGCCAGGGAGATGGAAATAAATTGTGGTAGAACGCGCAAAGGGGTTCGGAAAATTTTCCGAATACAATCCGCCCTCCGGCCGCTGTTCTTCCCCTGCAGTGAGCAGGCTGCCCTCAAATCTGGAGATCAGCCCGCCCTGGCCCTGCTCCCAGCCGGCCGCCCCCCAGCCGGTGGTGGGGTTGACGAAGCTGATGCCCCAGAGGTAGTCATTGCTGATGCTCGCCCAGGTGGCGCCGCCGTCGGTTGTATAGGCCGAACCTTGTCCGCTGGCTACCATAACCTGCCCGTTTGTTTCAGGCACGATCGCCAGCGTTGGGATCAAAGGATCGTTGGTGAGGAAAGTGCTGACCTCAGACCAGCTCTGGCCGCCATCCGTAGTTTGTATAAAAACTCCCTCGCCGGCGGCAAAGCCGTGGAGAGTGTCCTGGAAGGCCATGGTAAAAACCCCTTTGCCCTCAGCATTATTCGATACCGGCGTTTCAACCGCCGTCCAGTGCCGGCCCCAGTCCGAAGACCTGAAAACCCGCACCGGGCCTTCGGAAGCCAATCCATAATCATAAGCTGTACCGAACCAGGCGTACCCGCCCTCCTGAACTGCCAGGCAGGTGCCTCCACCATCCGCAAATCCGGCCCATTCTCCCGGCAAAAGGGAAGGAATATGCTCCGGCGGGACAACTTCCCAGGCGGCTCCGCCATTGGAAGTGGTAACGATCAGGAAGCTGCCATCCACCGCATCGCTGACGGCGATGCCATGTGATCCATCCCAAAATGCTATAGAGTTGAAAAAAGCATCGGGTTGCGTGTTCTGGTACTGAAGTTCCCAGCTTTGCCCACCGTCGGTAGTCTTGTAGATCCGGGTATCTGTTGCCTGGAATGCTGACCCGGCAAAATAAGCGGTGTCTGCATCAATGGCGGCTACAGAATAAAGGTCGAAGGATTCCGGATCAGGCACTTTGCCCCATGTCCAGTTTTCTCCGCCGTCTGTGGTGCGCAGGTAAGTACCCTCCCATCCACAGGCCCAGACGACGTTCTCATCAACCGCCTGGATGGCAATCACCGGGTGTGGAGTGCCCGCTTCCTGCGGCGCCCAGCTCTGTGCCCAAAGGCCGTTCATCAGAAATAGCAGGCAAAGTAGGCCGTTCAATCTTTTGGTCAATAAAGTATTCATGTCTTAAAGATTTTAGGTGAAATATTTCTGTTTTTCACCTTTCAATTTAAATCGCCGGGAGGCAAAGGGGCCAGACAAAACTGTCAAAGGATGGGACATTTCTGCCATTTAAAAAAAAAGTATCTTTAGAAGTTGATCCGCCTGGAAAATACGATCAAATGCCGGACCACCGACCCGCCGCTTTATCCCAAACACGATTTTTACGGGCAGCCCTGACGGCATCATGGCTGTCACTGGCCATTCTGCTTCTTTCCTGCAACCCGCACCCCAATTCTATCCAGGAACCCAGCGCCAACCCTCATTTCCTGAAGCCGGGAAAATATCACCCGGCTGAAGGCAAAACCATCAGGGTGGATACCATGGCGCCGCCGAAATACATACCGGCCCGAGGGAAGTATGTGCCGGCCGGCGAACCCGCTTATACGCTTCAAGTGCCGAACTACTTCCCTTCAAGCCCAGCCCATTATAAACCTGCCGGAAGTAAGGTTGTCAATATGGATTCGACAGCCCGGCCAGAATATGCCCCTGCCCGAGGCAAAAAGGCGCTTTCCCGCTGGCCGGATTGGATGCCTGCTCACACCGCCCGAAAGAAGACAGGCCGCTTCGATATTGCTTATCTGAATATGGAGCAGGGCCTGAACAATGATTTCATCCGGTGCCTTGCAAAAGATAGCCGGGGAAGACTCTGGATGGGTACCTGGCAGGGCGGGATAAGCGTGTGGGATGGCGCCGGGCTGATGCATTTCACCACAGAAGAGGGCCTGAGTGATAATGTGATCCGCTGCCTGATGAAAAGCCGCGACGGCAAGATCTGGATAGGCACCGGGCAGGGAGGGCTGAACATGTGGGATGGGGCCGGCTTTACGCATTTTACTACAACAGAAGGCCTGAGCGATAATCACGTCAAAGCATTACTGGAAGACAGGAACGGGAACATCTGGATCGGTACGGGCAAGGGCCTGTGTGTTTGGGATGGCAAGGGTTTCTACTATTACAACACTGAAAACGGGCTGAGCAACAATAATGTAAACAGCCTGATGGAAAGCCGGGACGGCCGGATCTGGATCGGCACAGGTGGAGGAGGGATAAACGTATGGGATGGGAAGGGTTTTATCCATTACACTGAGGAAGAGGGCCTATGCAGCAACGGCGTCCGCAGCTTACTGGAGTCCGGCGACGGAAGGATCTGGATCGGCACCCAGAACCAGGGAGCATGTGTTTGGGATGGCCGGGGCTTTGCTCATTATACTTCAGCGGAAGGCCTGAGCAGCAACCAGGTGTGGAGCCTGGCGAAAGGCAAGGATGGCGAGGTTTATCTGGGAATTGTCGGCGGAGGGCTGAATGTGTGGGATGGAAAAGGCTTTTTTCAGCTCACCTCCGATGACGGGCTGAGCCACGATCAGGTGGCCTGCATGCTGGAATTGGATAATGGAAAAGTGGGTATCGGCACCAATGGCGGTGGGCTGAATATCTGGAACCGGGACGGCCCGGCCCATTTCACCACCGAAGAAGGCTTAGGCAACAATGATATCTGGAGCCTGTTGGAAAGCTCCGATGGCAGAATATGGATAGGAACCTATGGGGGCGGGCTGAATATTTGGGATGGAAAGGGTTTTGCCCGGTATACCAGAGAGGAGGGCTTGTGCGGCAATTCGGTTTTTTGCCTTCTCGAAGACAGGGACGGAAAGATCTGGATAGGAACCTACGGGGGCGGATTGTGCAGTTGGGACGGAACGGGTTTCACCCATTACACCGAAGAAGAAGGCCTGAGTCACAATTTTGTCTATTGCCTGATGGAAAGCCGGGACGGCAGGATCTGGGCCGGCACCTCGGCCGGCGGCTTAAGCGTTTGGGATGGAACGGGCTTCACTCACTATACTGCCGAACAAGGGTTGAGCGGAAACAGGGTATGGAGTTTAATGGAAGACAGCGGCGGCAGGGTTTGGGCAGGAACCGACAAAGGGGGGGTTAGCGTATGGGACGGAACGCGTTTCACCCATTACACCTCTGCGCAGGGGCAGAGCCTCAATGAAGCCTGGAGCCTTCTGGAAAGCCGGGACGGCAGAATATGGGTCGGCGTCAACGGCGGCGGGCTGAATGTATGGGAGGGAACCGGCTTCACCCATTACAGCATCCGGGAAGGCCTGAGCAGCAATAATATCTGGGGCCTGATGCAGGATGGCAGGGGCGACATCTGGCTGGGTACCATGAAGGGCCTCCACCGGCTTCAGCCATCAGCAGAACCTGGCAGTACCGCGCTGCAGGTCTTTCAGCCTCCCGACGGGCTGAAAGGCATTATGATCAAACCCATGGTGGAGGATCGAAGTGGAAATTTATGGCTGGGCTCTACCGAAGGGCTGAGCAGGTTCGATCTCAATACCATCCGGCATGATACTTCTCAGCCGGTGGCCGTGCTGGAGGGGGTGCATCCATTTTTTGACAACATCGACTGGCGGCAGCTGCAGGCAGCTATTCACAAAGGCGAAAACCCTGTCACCGGGGAAAAGAAAATCCCCTTGTCAAAGATACGTTTCGATTCGGTACAAGCCTTTACCAACCTCCCCTTCCAGCCGGTTTTTCCTCATAATATCAATCAGTTGACTTTCAACTGGCAGGGTATTCACTGGGCAGCGCCCCATCATTTACAGTATGCCTACATTTTGGAGGGGAGGGATGAGTTCTGGTCGCCACCGGCAAAAGAAAACAAGGTTGTTTTCCAGAACCTGGCCCCTGGCGCCTACACCTTTAAAGTGAAAGCAGTGGGAGGTAACGGCCAATGGAGTAAAGCCGCCGCCTATACCTTTACCATCCGCCTACCCTGGTGGAACAGGTGGTGGGCCTGTAGCTTGTATGTTATCCTGCTCTTTGGGATCCTTTTCTACTCATACCGTTTCCTGCTTCACCGCCAGCTCGCTATCGCCGAAGCCCGCCGCCTCAGAGAACTGGACCTCCTTAAAACCAGGCTATACACAAACATCACTCATGATTTCCGCAGCCCGCTGACTATTATCCTGGGTATGGCGGAACAGGTTGTGGAAGACCCCCAAGAATGGTTCAGGGAAGGCATGCAGGCCATTCAGCGCAATGGGCGCCACCTCCTCATCCTGGTGGATCAGATGCTGGGCCTGCACAGGCTCGAATCGGGCAAGATGGAGCTGAATATGATCAATGGCGATATCGTTTCCTATATGAAATACCTGATCGAAGCATTCC
>JAGFJE010000537.1 GCA_024103175.1 Phaeodactylibacter sp. | reverse complement strand
AAGGCGGAAGGCGGAAGGCGGAAGTCGGAAGGCGGAAGGCGGAAGGGGGAAGGCGGAAGTCGGAAGGCGGAAGGCGGAAGGCGGAAGGCGGAAGTCGGAAGGGGGAAGTCGGAAGTCGGAAGGGGGAAGGCGGAAGGGGGAAGGCGGAAGTCGGAAGGCGGAATGTTGGCTCCCTTCCGCCTTCCGCCTTCCGACTTAGAGTATATGGGCCGGGATGGACAGCACCGGCGTTTTGGCGTGGTACGACATCATCTTGGTGCGGCTGTAGCTGAAGAGCTCTTCCAGGAAGTTGCGCTTATGAATGACCATGGCCAGTACATCGATCTTTTTCTTTTGCAGAAAGCTGGTGATCACTTCCCGGATGTCGTTACCCTCCAGGACGTAGTACTGGACATCATCTTCCCGTTTGAAGCCGGCCTTGAACTTATCCATGCGGTGGGTGATAGGTTCTGTATGAGCGAGGTCAACATTAATACAATGGATCTCAGGATGGAAAGGGCCCATGATGTCGATCACTCTTTCCAGCGCTTCTTTTTCTTCCTCTTTATAGGTCGTAGTGAACGCCAGCTGGTCGATCTGGCCGTCAAAATCTGCATTTTCAGGGATAGCCAGCACCGGGCAAGCCGCATTTTCCATCACCTCTCCGGCGACACTGCCCAGAAAGATCTCCCTCAGGCCGCGGGCGCCGGTGGTGCCCATAACGATCATATCGGCAGATTCTTCCTTGGCGGCCTGTAGGATGGTGGGCACGATCCGGCTGCCCGGTTTCAGCAAATGCACCACTTTGACATGGGTAAAGCCGTTGGCCTCCTGTATGTCCCGCAGGGGAGGTATGGCGTCTTTATAGTTCTTGAATTCATCCAGGTCGTACGACTTGTAAAACTCGCTCAAAGTGTGGGGCAGCCTCCCTCCCCATACCTCGGGCTTGAGGTATACATGGACAGTGGTGAGCGTTGCACCTAATTTGTCCGCAAGATGGAGGGCATAGATAAACGCCTTTTCGGCGGCAACGGACAGGTCGGTAGGAAAGAGGATATTCTTCATAGCACGTAACTGGTTATTTTTGTAGTTTGGCTTCGCCTGTAATTTTAATAAAAATTTCGCGGCCGCCGGATGCCCCATGGAGAAAATTTAAAGATGATTTAATAAGCGACTCTGACGGCAGCGGCCACCCGTTTCATTTTTTATGCCCACAATGGCATACCCAACCCGGGTAAATGATCGTTTGTTGTCAACAAAGCGATTTAATCACTCTCCGGTAAAAGCCTTGTTTTTTTTACAATACTGATGAAAATCAACCGCTTCCGCTGATGGGCGTCACTCAGGCGGCGCCAAGTGGCGGATATATTTGTTAAAATGGCAAAACACCAAAGCATGAAATACCTCATCGTCTTAGCCGCAACTCTTTTTTTCGCCATGGCCGGTACTTCTGCACAAACCCTGCGGCAGCTTCCTCCCAGAGCCTTCGAACTTTATCCCACACTGGAGGACATGTACGGCTACGCCGTTGGAAAGCACGGGGACTACCTGCTCATTTTCGGGGGTAGCATTCGTTCGGACGTACCGGAGAAATACACCAATGATTTTCCCAACCTCGACATTCTGATGATCGACCTGAAGCAAGGCTGGGCGGCAGCCTACACCAGCGGCAACCTGGACGACATGCTGAGGGACCAGATGAGCTCCACCGGCATGGCCTATTACCAGGACGGCGGCACCCTTTACCTCCTGGGCGGGTACGGTTTCAGCGAAAGCAGCGGCCAGTTTATCACCTTCCCCTACATGACGGCTATCGACCTGCCGGCCACCATACAGGCCCTGCTGGCCGGAACGCCCCCTGTAGCCAGTTTTTACCAGATCTGTGACGAACGCATGGCCATTTTTGACGCGATCATGGATTACAACGGCGAAGAATTCTTTCTCATCAACGGCAAATCCGCCTACAAACTGGAGCCCTTCTCCGATACGCCGGTATATGTCGAAGAGCCCTTCCAGGGGCAGGCCCGCTCCTTCCGCATCAAAGGGGCCAAGGAAACCCTCGAGATCGCTCAGTTCCAGACCTGGTATGACCTGGAGGGCTTCCGCGATTATTACGGCCCCCTGCTGCCGGAGGCCATCGAGCGGGAACTCCAATTGCTGCTCGAAAAGCCGGTAGAGTGAGAAAAAGATGACAAAAATCAGCAGTAAATGGTGATGAAGGTCATCACACCCGGGGATGCCAGGGCGTACATTTGTATCAGAAACAAACAAAAAACAAGTTTATAGAAGTAATCGGCTAATCTTCTGTAAATAACATGGTCAATTGGGTGTTCAATCTTTTAGGCCGGTAAGTGTTTTTATGCTTTCGTAGAGAAGTTAGAAAATTACCGGCTGAAGCTGTCGCTCTGAATAAAATCAGAGCGACAGTTGTTTTTTACCCACCCCTTTCCGGTAATTCTTACAATTCCCCTCCTGTCATACCAGATATTTTAAATTTTTCTCTTTAAGTTTGCTGTTGTAGCAATGTCTGCTTGCACGGCCAAACCCGGCGAACCGGCCTTTTACGGCCCAGCTCGCGTGGCTTGGCGGTGTAAAAACCATCCCAATCGCAAAACGTAAGCCCAAAAAAATGAGAAACCGCGTTATCATTGAAAATGTACATCCCGAAATCAACAGCGGACAATTTTTCATTAAGCGCATCCCTGGAGAAAAGGTCTTCATAACTGCCGACATTTTTGGCGACGGCCACGACCATATCCGCGCCGCCCTCCTGTACCGGCACGAAAGCCAGAAGCGCTGGACAGAGATCTTCATGGACGAACATCCAAATGATGTCTGGGCCGCTTCTTTCCAGGTGGAGAAAAAAGGGGTTTATCATTACAAGATCGAAGGCTGGATCGACCACCTGCTTCACTGGCACGACGGTTTTAAGAAAAAATATGAGGCCGGCCAGGGAATGAAGGTGGAACTGCAGATCGGGGCAAAATACCTGCGGGACACCGCCAGGCTATACCCAAAGGCCAAAGCCGACATCCTGATCCAGTTTGCTGAAAAGCTGGAGGATGAGAACGCTTATGAGCAAGCCATAGAAACAGCCCTCAGCCCCCGCTTCTCCCAGGCTGTCTACGACTTTCCCATGAAGCAGTTCCAAACGGTATACGATAAGAACCTGCAGGTGCGTGTGGGCTGGGAGAAGGAACTGTTCAGCACCTGGTACGAGATATTTCCCCGTTCAACTGCCGAAGAGCCGGGCCAACATGGTACGTTCAAAGATGTCGAGCGCCTGCTGCCGCGCATCCAGGCAATGGGCTTTGACGTGCTCTATTTCCCGCCCATTCACCCGATCGGAAAACTGAACCGCAAAGGAAAGAACAACACCGTCGACGCCGGCCCCAACGAACCGGGTTCTCCCTGGGCCATCGGCAGCAGCGAGGGCGGCCACAAGGCCATCCACCCGGAGCTGGGAACAATGGAAGACTACAAAGCGCTGATCAAAAAGGCCAAAACGTATGGCATCGATATCGCCTTCGACCTGGCCTTCCAGTGTGCGCCGGACCACCCTTATATCAAAGAGCACCCCGACTGGTTCCTCTGGCGGCCCGACGGCACCATTGCCTACGCCGAGAACCCGCCCAAGAAATATCAGGACATCGTGCCTCTGAATTTCGAGTCCGAAGACTGGAAGAACCTCTGGGAAGAACTCAAAAGCGTGATCCTGTACTGGTGTGAGGCTGGCGTGCGCATCTTCCGCGTCGACAACCCCCACACCAAGCCCTTCCGCTTCTGGGAATGGGCTATCGCTGAGGTACAAAAGGAATACCCGGACACGATCTTCCTCTCCGAAGCCTTCACCCGCCCCAAAGTGATGGCCGAACTGGCCAAGGTGGGCTTCAACCAGTCGTATACTTATTTCACCTGGCGCAACACCAAGAAAGAAATGGAGGAATACCTCACCGAGCTCACCCAGACGGAGCTGCGGGAGTACTTCCGCCCCAATTTCTGGCCCAACACGCCGGACATTCTGGCCTACGAGCTGATGAACGCCGGCCCCAACGCCTTCGCCAAACGATTCCTGCTGGCCGCCACCCTGTCGTCGAACTACGGCATGTACGCCCCGTCCTATGAATTTATGGAAAATACGCCCCATACCAACGGCAAGGAGGAATACCTCAACTCCGAAAAATACGAGATCCGCCACTACGACTGGAACCACCGCAACCGCCTGACCGAAATGATCACCAAGGTCAATCAGGTGCGAAAAGAGAACCCCGCCCTCCAGACTACCTGGAACATCCACTTTACCCGTACCGACAACGACCATTTGATGAGCTACGTCAAGTACAATGATGACAAGAGCAACATCGTCTGGTGCATCGCCAGCTTCGACGTCGAGTACAAGCAGAGCGGCTTCATCGAAGTGCCTAAGGCCCTGCTGGGCATCGAACGCAACGTCAACCTGAAAGTGACCGACCTGCTTACCGGCGAGGTGTTCCACTGGTTCAATGAATGGAACTACGTCGAACTCAACCCGGATAAGTACCCGGCGCATGTGTTGCTGGTGGAGAAGCCGCAGCGGTAGGGAGTTGATTGGGTTGATTGGGTTGATTGGGTTGATTGGGTTGTCCGCCCTCTCCCGAAAGTTGTCGGGATCGGCCGGATAAAATTGGGTTGATTTTTGCCAGGCGAGGGACAGGGGACGGCCCATGGCATGCGCTTCGCCCCACTTCGCAGTTTGCGGCCCTGGCGCCGACTGATGCCTTATCAACTTATACCCTTGTACGACAACCATGTTGAACGTCACTACGCTCACCGGCAAAGCCATCCTCCCCTACCTCGACGCCCTGGCCCGCCTGCGCATCGAGGTTTTCCGGGAGTACCCCTACCTGTACGACGGAGACATGGAATACGAGCGCCGCTACCTGCGGGCCTTCCTGGAAGCGCCCGACAGCCTGCTGGTGCTGGTGCAGAATGGGAAAGAGGTAGTGGGCGCTTCCACCGCCCTGCCCCTGGAGCATGAAACCGAAAACATAAAGCAACCGCCGGCGGAAGCCGGCTACGATGTGGAAAAGGTTTTCTACTTCGGCGAATCGGTGCTGCGCAAAGCCTACCGCGGCCAGGGGCTCGGCAATCGTTTCTTTGAGGAGCGGGAACGCCACGCCCGGAAACTGGGGCGTTTTGACACCCTGGCCTTCTGCGCTGTCATCCGCCCGGAAGATCACCCCCGGCGGCCGGAGGATTACCTCCCGCTGGATGCGTTCTGGCGCCGGCGGGGCTTCAGCCAAACAGATATCTACTGCTACATCAGTTGGCAGGGCCTGGATGAGGAAGAGGAATCGCCGAAGGCGTTGCAGTTTTGGATAAAAAGCCTGAAATGATGAGGTATTTAGTGTTTTCTTCCGCCCTGCTGGCCCTGATGGCCTGCCACACCTCCAAAGTACAGCCTACCCCCGAACAGCTCCAGAAGATCCGCTTCAACCTGTCCGAACTGGACGAGGAGGGCCTGCTCGGCCCGGAAGGCGGAAAAGTAGCCCTCGACTACGAATTCTGCATCCCCCGCCGGGAGGAGTACCGAAAGGAAGTGGAAAACATCGACCCCAGCCTCAAAGTACAGGAGGCCCCAGGGCGGATCGGCTGCGGGCGGGAGGAGTACCTTTGCCTGGGCAATACACACCAGGAAAATTTTAAAGAAATACTGTACCGGCTGGCACAGCTGGAGTATGTGGATAGGATAGAACAGGCGTTTTTTGAGTAGGCCGCTCGTGCGGCGATCATCCTGATCGCACTGCCGATTGCATCGTTTAACGCAAAAAACACTGCGTCCAGGTATCCGCCTACCATAGCCCCAGGAGTAACGGCAGGATGATCATGGGAAGAACATCTTTCGCACCCCCCGCACATCCTCCACCCCTGTCCGGCAGCACCCCCCGATGAGGCGTGCGCCGCGGGCATGCCACTCCAGGGGCAGGGCGCCGAAGCCCTCCTCCCGCTCCCCTTCCACCCAGCAGTGGCGGGCGGCATCCCAGCGTTCGCCGCTGTTAGGGTAGGCAGTCAGCGGCTTTTCCGTTACCCTTCGGGCTTCCTCCAGCAGGGAACTGAGGTGACGGGGAGGCGTACAGTTGACGCCCACCGCCGGCACCTGAGGCGAAGCACCCACCATTTTTACCACCTCCCGAAACGGCTCCCCCTGGCTGATGTGCCGCCCGTCGCGGCAGCTGAAGCTCATCCAGGCGCGAGCCGCCGGAAATTCTTCCAGCAGGCGCAGCAGCGCCTCCGCCTCCTCCGGGCAGGGGATGGTCTCGCAGGCCAGCACATCCGGCGCGGCCTCCAGCAGGGCTTGCAGGCGGGGGCGGTGCCAGTCCATGAGTTGCTGAATGCTCAGCCTGTAGTGCCCTTTATATTCCGACCCGTCGGCCAGGTAAGCGCCGTAGGGGCCGACGGAGGCTGCAATGAGTGGATATATCCGCCCCACCCGGTTTTCTGCTTCCGCCCAGAACAATTCCCGGGCTTC
>JAGFJE010000499.1 GCA_024103175.1 Phaeodactylibacter sp. | reverse complement strand
ATCCAACCATTCTCCCCTCAAGCCATTTCAACGATATATACGGACGAGAATGGCGAGGTATAAAGCAGCGGAAAGGCCCGTGGCATTCATTCCTTCACTCATTCCGTCCATCACTACTATACGAGTTCCGGTTTGCCCGCCCCTATTTTGGCGAAGGCTTGCTCGAAGTCCGCTTTAATGTCATCGATGTGCTCGATACCGGCGGAGACCCGCAGTTGGTTGGGCAGCACGCCGGCGGCGCGTTGCTCCTCATCGGTCAGCTGCTGGTGGGTCGTGGCCGAAGGCTGGATGATCAGCGTTTTGGCGTCGCCGACATTGGCCAGGTGGCTGACCAGTTTGAGGCTGTCCACAAAGCGGGTGGCATTTTCCTTATCCCCTTTGACCGTAAAGGATAAGACGCCGCCGAAGCCGTTGCGCAGGTATTTCTTTGCCCGGGCATGAGCGGGGTGGCTCTCCAGCCCCGGGTAGCTGACGTGTTCCACCTGAGGGTGGTTTTCCAGCCACTGGGCCAGGGCCAGGGCATTATCGACGGTGCGCTGCACGCGCAGAGACAGCGTTTCCAGCCCCTGCAGCAGGAGGAAGGCGTTGAAGGGGCTCAGCGCCGGGCCGAAGTCGCGCAGGCCTTCCACCCGGGCCCGGATGATGAAGGCGATGTTGCCGAAGGGGCCGTCTTCACCGAAGACTTCCCAGAACTTCAGGCCATGGTAGCCCTCGGAGGGCTCGGTAAACTGCGGGAACTTGCCGTTGGCCCAGTTGAAGTTGCCCCCGTCGACGATCACACCGCCTATGGAGGTGCCGTGGCCGCCGATCCATTTGGTTGCCGACTGCACCACCACGTTGGCGCCGTGCTCCAGGGGGCGGAAAAGGTAACCGCAGGCGCCGAAGGTATTGTCGACCACCAACGGGATACCGTGCTTGCGGGCCACCGCCGCGATGCCTTCGAAGTCGGCTACATTGAAGCTGGGGTTGCCGATGGTTTCCAGGTAGAGCGCCCTGGTATTGTCGTCGATCAGCTTTTCATACCCCGCCGGCGATTCCTCTTCCACGAAGCGGGCTTCGATGCCGAGGCGCTTGAAGTTGACCTTGAACTGGTTGTAAGTGCCCCCATAGAGGTGCGAACTGGTTACCAGGTTATCGCCGGCGCCCATAATGTTGGACAGGGCGATGAACTGGGCGGCCTGCCCGGAGCCCACCGCAAGCGCGGCAGCCCCACCTTCCAGCG
The DNA here is from genome assembly GCA_024103175.1 of Phaeodactylibacter sp. Lineage (GTDB taxonomy): Bacteria > Bacteroidota > Bacteroidia > Chitinophagales > Saprospiraceae > JACJXW01. The sequence continues at coordinate 2,312 of JAGFJE010000499.1, read as the reverse complement.
CCGCCACCCGCTTTTCAAAGATGTCGTTGGTGGGGTTCATGATCCGGGTATAAATATTGCCGAATTCCTTGAGGGCGAACAGGTTGGCCCCGTGTTCGGAATCTTTGAAAGTATAAGAAGTCGTCTGGTAAATAGGCACTGCCCGCGAGCGGGTGGTACCTTCTACTTCTTCCTGGCCTGCGTGCAACTGCAGGGTTTCGAATTTCAGATTGGACATGGTCAATGATATTGTTTAAAGGTGATAGAATTGAGTTCGCGTTCAAATTGCAGTAGAACAGATAATGGGAAAAGGCAACTTGAGTACAGGCTGGATTTGAATGATCAAAACCAACACCTGGCCCGGCCTGATGACACAACCATCAGCAAAGGGGTCAGCAACAACAACACATTCGGAGACGCATGCAACAGGAAGTTGCAGCAGAAGAGAGTTGAAACGGCAAAGATGCCCTGAAAAAGAAGTGAGCCGTGTTTTCGGAAATCATAGACATTGATTTTATTTCTCCAAAAATTTGGCGGGATTTGGCACCTTTCACCGTAGCGGCGCGGTTGCCAGGGTTTCGCAGAGCCCGGCCTCTCCACCCTTCTTCATAAAATCATTCTCTTGAAAGCGACGCAAAATAACGGAAAACATCTGAAGCACTGAAACCCTGACAATTGGGCTGGCGAAATCGCCCGTTATTTCGCACTAGTCGCACTAGGAAGTGATCGTGGAGGCAAAAGTAAGGAAAAAATCAATTCCGCGCTACCCCCACTCTCCTTCCCGGCCTGCTGAAAGCACAGGAGAATGAGCCCGGCAAAAATAAAATTATTTCTATAGACTTAATAGGAATTATTGGGCCTTCTGTGTTTTGACACTAAAATTTCACCTTCAGAGGTGGGAATATAAGGGTGTCTGACGGTATTTAAAAAAATGTTAAAGGTTCTTAGGCCGCGGCCTTTTCCCGTTGCTCTTCCACCAGCTGCGGTTTGGGTTCTTCCTTCTGAACCACCGGTTCCGGCCGGGGGGGTTCGGCGAACAGCATGATCAAAGCGCCGATCAAACAGGCGACGCCTGCGATGATGAAGGGCGCCATCCATATCTGCGGGTCCATGCTGCCCTCCGCCGCATCCTTGAACAGGCCGGCCAGCTGGGGCCCGGCGATACCGGCAATGCCGTAGGCGGTAAACATCCATCCGTAGTTGCTGCCCACCCGCTTGTTGCCGAAAAAGTCGGCGGTAATTGCCGGAAACAGGGCGAAGTTGCCACCGAAGTTGAAACCGACGATGGAGGCTGCGATGACGAAGCCCATAGCCATTCCGAAGTAGATAAACCCGTGGTACATGGCCAGCATGATCACCCCCTGAAAAACCGTCATGGTGATGATGGCTGCTTTGCGGCCGATGCGGTCCGAGACCCCACCCCATACGATCCGGCCCAGGCCGTTAAAAATGGCGTACCAGGCCATGGCCGTTCCGGTAATGACGCCGGCATTGGCAATGCCCTGATAGGAAAGCGCATCCAGCCCGAACAGTTTAATACAGTAGATGACCATCAGGCCAGCCAGGGCAGAAAAGATAAATACCGACCAGAGCATATAAAACTGAGGGGTCCTCAGCATTCTGGAAGCGGAGTATTCTACGTCGCTCTCTACAGTGGCGCCCGACAGTTGCGGCGGGGCCCAGCCTTTCGGAGCGTATCCTTCCGGCGGGTTTACCATGACCAGGCTGCCGAGAAACACCAATGCTGTAAAGGCAATTCCGTAAATAACGAATACACTCTGGACCGCCGGCAGGCCAAATGCCTCACTAGTATTCAGCAGCCCTCCGAACCAGGACCCCGCCAGCTTCACCCAGATGGTGGCGCCAAAACCAAAGCCGGCAACCGCCAATCCGGTAATAAGCCCCTTCCGGTCCGGAAACCACTTCACTCCCACGGCTATGGGCACCACGTAAGCCAAACCGATGCCGGCTCCGCCCACTACCCCGATAAAGAAGAACTGTGCCCAAAAGGTGTCCCCGAAAAAGCCGCCCAGGACGTATCCCAGGCCCAGCAAGAGCCCCCCCGCCAAAGATACCAGCCTCGGCCCGGAAACCGCCTGCCATTTACCGGCCAATACCATAACGATGGCAAAAGTGGCCAACCCGGCGGAAAACACCCACGCCGCCTGAGTGGCGGAAAAGCGGTAAAGCCCTTCTGTATCTGTCAGCAACCTGGTAAATACTGACCAGGAATAAATAGCCCCCAGGGCCAGCTGAATGAGGATAGCCCCGATGACAACCAACCAACGGTTACGCATCAACAAACCTTCCATTGCAGAATATTTTTTGGTTAA
>JAGFJE010000482.1 GCA_024103175.1 Phaeodactylibacter sp. | reverse complement strand
TCGTTGTCATCGCTGTCTCCGGAAATGAAGACGTCCGACTTGTTCTCCGTCTGGGCCATCGTGGCGCCTACTACAAAAAGTACCGCTGCGAAGAGTAATACGATTTTCTTCATGGGTCGTAAAATTTAATAAGATTATGAAATGAAATTAGATAATACAAAATGCAGTCGGCGCCCCTTGAATTCCGGGGGCCTCCCTGTGTCTCAAGGTTTTTTCGATAGTCCTCTCAACACCCGATTTTAATGCCCTAAATGTTTTCCTGGTAATAATGAGCCTTTTTGGATAAGAAAAGCCGATAAAAGGCAAACCGCCTGTTATGGTATTTTTTAAGGCTCTGTTATCGGATCAGCCTCATCAGGTTCAGGTATCTGAACATGGTCTCCGATAGTTTTCACATAGAAGCGTAACAAATTTTACAATTGCAAATATATGGCATAGAAACCTCACTATCCTGCCATTCGAGCCGGTTATTCTGCCATTTTAATTTTTTTATCATTATTTAATACTCGCTTTACATAAGCTCCAAATCGTTTAGTGAAGCTGCTACTTGGCGCAGCCGTAAAGACGGCCAGGTTCGTTATATGATTAAAAGCACTATGAAAAAGCTCTGTTACTTTACGCTCGTATTATTATCCGGTTTTCCCCTCGCCGCACAGAACATCGACGGCTTTGAAGAATGGGAATACGCCGGAGAATGGGAAGTGCCGGTGGGCTGGGAAGTCAACAACACCTTTGAGGTTTTCCCCTGCTCTGTAAAAGAAGAGGAGGCTTATTCCGGAGCATACGCCCTGCGGCTTCGGAGTTACGGCCCTTCCTTCGAAGGCTTCGCGCCAGGGATAGCCACCCGCAGGTTCTACATCGCACCCCAGGAGGGGCTCCTTGCGATACAGGTGAAGGCCGACTCCCTGCTGGCCGGCGGGTACGCCGCTATCCGGGTGATGAACAAGGCCAGCAATTACAGCGCCCCTATCGGAGAGTGGCAAAAAGCGGAGCTTACCGATGGCTTCGAACACGTTGAAATTTTGCTGGATGAAGACAGCCTGCCCGATTCGGTGATGGTTATCCTGGAAAGCGGAACTACGCCTGGGCCTCTGGGTTATAATGGCTATACCGAAATGGTGGTTGACCAGTTGGAATTTGTAATCAATGTTTCCGCTCAGCAGGAAGCCGGCCGGGACCGGGCGGCCCGGATCTACCCGATGCCGGTGCGGGAACAGGCCACCGTTGAGCTTACCGGTTGGGAGGAAGCACAGGAAGTTCAGCTGGAACTGCTGGATGCCACCGGCCGCCTGGTTTTACAGGCCAGGGGCGCCGCGCCCCAGTTTACCTTTGAGCGGCGGGGCCTGCCGGCGGGGCTTTATGCCTGCCGGCTCAGAGTGGACGGCTCCATTGTTCAGGCAGGCAGGGTTGTATTCCGGTAGCCAAGGCCGGTGCGGGGCGCGGATAGGCGGGCTTGCCCGGCAAGGGAAAACGGGGTAGCCCGTCCGAAAAAAGCGGGCGGCCAGGTCCTGGCCGCCCGCAATCCTATATGTAGTGTATTACTAAGGCGAATTTTCACCTTCCCCTAATGGTGATGGTTGAATTCGCTTTCGCAGCGGAGGCAGGCCAGCCAGGCCCGGCCTCCGCTCCGATGATCAGTACGTACTTCTACTTCTGGTCAACAATAACCGTGTTGTTACTGGAGCCGTAGGAGATCTCCACATCGCTGGTGCTGTAGTTGCCTTCCTGTTCTACTTCTATCCAGTTGTCGTTGGAGCCGCTGTAGATAAACACGTCAGACTCATGGTTCTTGTCGTCCTGGTCGATGTCTACGTAGTTGCCCTCAGAACCGGCGCCGATCTCAACGTCAGAATCCAGGCCTTCGCCATCCTGTACGACATAAACGTCGTTGTTGTCGGAAAAGCCATAGATGTCCACTTCCGACTCATTGTCTTCACCGTCCTGAGTAACTTCTACATCATTATACCAGCTGGCGTTGGAGATGACAACGTCAGAGAGGTTGTCCTCACCTCTCTGATCGACGCTGACTTCGTTGCCGTCAGAATCATCAGTGATGGATACATCACTCTCCTGGCCTTCCCCCCGCTGCCTGACATAAACGTCGTTCGAGCCGGACTCAAACGAGATCTCCACATCGCTGTCGAGGCCCTCGCCCTTCTGGTCTACATAAACATCGTTGTCGTCAGACTCTTCGTAGATGGAAATGTCGGATACGTTCAGGTCGTTGCCTGTAAGCTCCTGCTTCACGGTAACGTCATTGTTGTCGCTGTCTCCGGCGACGAAAACATCCGACTTGTTTTCCGTCTGAGCTATTGTAGCGCCGACAACAAAAAATAACGCCGCAAAGAGTAATACAATTTTTTTCATGTCCGAACAATTTAAGATTATGAAATGATATTAGCTGTTGGTTCAGAATTGAAGAGAAACCGGGCGCTTTAATCCTCTCTTGCTCCCTAAAACTCAAAAGATCCTGAAATTCAGGTAATTCTCATGCAAATATATCATATTTATTTTTCACTATTCTGCCATTCCTGCCGTTTTTCCTGCCATTTTACAATGTCGTCCTGTAAATTTTCGTCCTCTGAGAAGCTGGACTGGCCCTAACAGGGGTAAGGCCGGCATGCAGTAAGAGGATGGAAACGCAGCTGGCCCGTTTTGCCGGTAGCAGCCGGCCGGGGTAACGGTTCAGGTACGTATTTCGACGGCTCTGCAACATAAATTACCATCCTGCTGCTCTTGGCCCGACCTTTGGAAGGTAACAAAACCAACAAAAATGAAAAGGTTACATTCCGCAGCTGCTATGCTTACCATTCTGATATTTGGGATCGGGGCGGCCCTTCCCCGGAGCCTTTCGGCCCAGGGCGCCGATCCGGCCATTTGCACCTACCTGGACGCCCTGCCTCCGGGCCTGGCCCTGAAAGAAAACGAGCCCCAGCGGTATTCCATGGCCGCGGAGTACCACAATAAAACGCTGCTGGGCGGTTTTTTCGGAAAAATGCGGGTTAGCGGGGAATACACCCGGGGCCTGGCCGGCGGTTACGTTCAATGGAATAAGGTAGAGATCGCTGAAACGCCTCAGGAGGACGGTGATTTTCCTGCCGGGAAAGCGCAGGCCTATATGGAGGGGTTCCGCTACATTCCTTCCGAAAACATGGTTGATGCGTCCGCATTCGAAAACTTCCCGCCCAACAGCACCTTCGCCAAAAACCTCATCTGGGACGCCCTGGGCTTCGAGGTGTTCGCCTGGGAGTTTCTGGATAAGCTGCAGCTGAATGTTCCCTACCGGGCCAGCGAGGTGGAAGGAGAAATTCCGCTTGCCGGCCAGGGCACTTTTGAGAACAAAGAAGCCTATGTCACCTGGACGGGCATTTCCAGAATGAACGGGGAGCTGTGCGCCCTCATCCAGTTTAAAGTGATGGACAACCCACTGAAAATGAACAACGAGCAGATGGATATCCGGGGCCGCAGCCACTACTGGGGCGACATCTGGGTGTCGCTGGAAGACAAGCAGATCGAACACGCCACACTTTCCGAAGACGTCGTTATGGAATTAAAACTGGCGGGGCAGCCCAATAGCCAGTATATTAACACCACGCGGGAGATCGTCTTCCGGAAGTTGAGTGGGTTGAGGAATGCTAAAGAACGTTAAAGAATGGCTATTCGAAACGAAACACCGGTGGGTGGAAGCAGGGCGGGCGGCCTGGATAATCGCCGCAGGATGCGCTACCATGCCATCCTTTTGCTGATCAGCCTGGCCCTGGCGCCGGCATTCAGCTGGGCGTTGCAGGGGCAGGCTTTCGGCCCCGATTTTTTGTCGCTGCTGGCGCTGATCTTCCTGCAGATGGAATTGTTCGCCTGGCTGGGCGCCCGCTTTTTTGCCCGCTGGGAAGGGCACTCGTCAGAAAATGACCCGCGGGCCGTTTTACTGCGGCTGGCCGTATTTTTCGGAATGGTCCTGGCCATTGCCCTGCTGATCAATATCTTTTTTATCTTCTATCAGTCGCCTCCTGCCGGTAACGGCTGGGCTCAACACCTGCTCAATTCCATGCGGGCGAATTACCGCGACTTTCTACTTTCCGCCGCGATCGGCATCATGTTCGGCACCATTGCCTTTTTCTATGTTCAGTGGCGGGATGGCCTGAAAAGAGAGCAAAAGCTGCGGGAAGAAAAACTCATCTTCCGGTATGAGACCTTAAAGAACCAGGTCAACCCCCACTTTCTGTTCAACAGCCTGAACACCTTGTCCTCCCTGGTGCGCCAGGACCCGGATCTGTCGGAGCGCTTCATCCACAAACTATCGTCCATTTACCGCTACATCCTGGACAATACGGAGGCGGAAATGGCGGCCCTGGACTCGGAGATCCGGTTTGTGGAGGATTACTTTTACCTTCAGAAGATCAGAGATCAGGAAAAGATACGGCTGGAAATACAAGTGGAAAACCCGGAGCGGTACGAGACCCTGCCTATGTCCCTGCAGCTTCTGGTGGAAAACGCCCTGAAACACAACACCGCCACCCGGAGCCATCCGCTGACGATCCGCATCAGCGAGGAGGAAGGCGGGATGGTGGCCGTCCGAAACAAGCGGCAGGAGAAGGCTACTCTGGCCGGCTCTCCCGGGATCGGGCTGAAAAACCTGAGCGAAAGGGCGAAGCTGACCATGGGTACAGACATCGTAGTAGACAAAACACCGGAAGAATTTATAGTGAAAGTGCCCGTCAGAAAACGAACAGCAAATAAAGCATATGAAGGTATTGATGATTGAAGATGAAGCCATCGCGGCTGCTCAGCTGAAGCGGCTGTTACAGCAGGTGGATAGAACCATCGAGCCTGTGGCTACCCTGGAAACGGTGGAAGACTCCGTCAACTGGCTTTCCGCTCACCCCGCCCCGGAGCTGATCTTTATGGACATTCAGCTGGACGATGGGCTCTGCTTCGAGATCTTCGACGCGGTAAAAGTTGACAGCCCCGTCATTTTCACCACTGCTTATGATCAGTTTGCCATTCGGGCCTTTAAGGTCAACAGCGTGGATTACCTGCTGAAGCCCATCACGGCGGAGGCGCTCCGGGCCGCTATCCAAAAATACCGTTCCGTATTCACCCCCGGTTCAAAATTCCAGGAGCAGGCTCGGGAACTACACCGGCAGCTGGCGCCCCGGCACAAAATGCGCTTTTTCGTCAACATAGGCGCCCACTTTCAGTCCGTCCCCACCAGCAATATCAGCTGCTTCTTTATCGAAGAGCGCTGCACCTTTCTGAAAACCGGAGCGGGCAAGAGATACTCCGCCGACTATTCCCTGGATCAATTGCAGAAAATGCTGGACCCCGCCCGGTTTTTCCGCATCAACCGGAATTACATCATCCACATCGACGCTATTGCCGATATCACCGGTTATTCGGCCTACCGCCTCAAGGTCAAACTAAAGCCCCCAAATGAGGAGGAACTGGTCGTCAGCCGCGAGCGGGTGGGGGCGTTCAAGGAGTGGTTAGGCAGGTAGAGGGCGGAGGGTGGGCTAAATTGTTTGATTGTTTGATTGTTTGATTGTTAGTGGCTACCTGGGGCTGCTCCCGACAACAATATAACCATCAAACAATACAGCAATATAACAATCAAACAATATAACCATTCATCCCTCCGACAATCCATTCACAGCCACATAGCTCATCTGCACCAGGCCCGTATCGAAAGCCTTGTGGTTCGTCAGCTTCCATTTCGTTTCCTTCGGCTGCCCCCCGAAGAGCAGGATGCCCTCGCCCAGGACGATGGGTATGACGGACAGGATCATCTCGTCGATCAGCCCGGCATTGAGCAGGGCCGTATTGAGTTGCCCGCCGCCGATGAGCCAGATGTTGCCTCCGGGCTTTTCTTTAAGCCCTTTCACGAAGGCCGCCGGATCTTCGCTGATGAGGTGCACCGGATTGCCATCCGGTTGCCGTTGCCGGCGGGAGAAGACATAGTTGGCCGTGTTCATATACGGGAAAGGGCCGCCGAAACCAAGGACGTCCTCATAGGTCTTGCGGCCCATCAGGGTGGTGTCTATCGAAGCGAGGAAATCGTTATAGCCATAGTCCTCGCCTTTCTTTTCCACCGTGGAAAGCCAGTCGATGCCGCCATCCGGGCGGGCGATGTAGCCGTCGATGCTGGCGGCGATGTA
>JAGFJE010000436.1 GCA_024103175.1 Phaeodactylibacter sp. | reverse complement strand
CTTCGCCAGCTCAACCTGCCGCGGCGACAACACCCTTTCCGGCGATTTCCCCTGCCCGATCAGCGCATTGGCCCGGGCGGCCTGCAGCGGAAACATGGGCACAAAGCGGTAGTGCGTTTTGGACAGGTAGTACTTGGGGTCGCCGTCCGGTCGAAAGGAAGAGCGAGAACTGGTTTTTCCCTGCCCCAGCATGGCGGTTGCGGCGGCCTTTTGAGCCTCATCATGTGCATACACCCGGTCGGCGCAGCGGGCCTGCTGCCCGGCTTTTACCACTTCTTCAAAAGAGATATCTTTTGGGTTGTACGTCACCTGCACCACTTCCCGGCCACCCATAAAGCCGGCCTCGGTGGCGATCACGCCGCCGAGCTGCCCCAACACCTTTTCACCCGTCCAGAAGCAGTACATGGAGAGGGTTGTAGTTTCAGTACCCTGTTGCCGGGCCAGCAATTCTTCGTAGAGCAATTGCAAATAGGCAGGGATGGCCTTGCTTCTTCGTTCCAGGGCAAAAACCATGGCCTGCACCACACCCAGCTGCGAATAATTGCCGCTCACCCGCGGGATGATGTCCAGCCTGTCGTAATCGACGATGCGCACTACCGGGTTGTTCCAGGAAGGCTCGTTGTAGTAGCGCAGCACTTCGGCATCTTTGCCGCCTTTGTTGTTGAAAATGGCCACTGGCACAAAGAGCGTTTCGATGGCCTCCACAATGAGGGGATGACTGAGCACCTCGGCGCCGTAGTTGCGGCAGGTGGCGCAGCCGGGCACCTCCTGGAAGAGGAGAAAGACGGGCTTGTCTTCCAGGGCGGCGCGCTCCAGGCCCTTGTCGAAGTCGCGCAGCCATTGAACTTTGCCGAGCTCTTCGGGCTGGCCGGCACGCACGGGCTGGCTGCAGCTGAAAAGCAGAAAAAAGACAGGGAGGGATAAGTGAAAACGCATGATGAAAATGAATTTGAGGTTTCAATATACCAGTTGATAAGGTACGGAATTGAAGCGGAGCGGACAAGAGAGGGGAAATGCAAAGTACAAACGGGCAATCGTTATATTTATAATTATTACAAAAATAATGATTATAAATATCATGATTATTTTTATAACGATTATAAAAATAATGATTATGTTTGTAACGATTAACGATTAGGCTTGCCCATCGTGTAGCTTTCCTGGCGGTACTCCTTTCAGCCATTCCCTTATCCAACAAAGCACTGACCCACCGATTGGAATAGCCTGCCGGCGGCCATCAATTTTTTCCTTATTTTCGTTCTTTCCAAAATTCAATGACCTATGCGATCCCTTATCCTGGCCGTTTTCCTGAGCGCCTGTTATTTTCCCTCTTTTGCCCAGAAGGACTCCATCCCTTCCATCACCCAAAAAACCCGGGGCATGGACGCCCACGAAGGTTTCTTCAAATTCTACTACGACGCCAAAGGCGGCAGGATCTGGCTGGAGGTGGACAAGTGGGAGGAAGAATTCCTCTATGTCAATTCCCTCACCGGCGGGCTGGGCTCCAATGACATCGGGCTGGACCGCAATCAGCTGGGTAATAGCCGGGTGGTGAAATTCCTGCGCTCGGGGCCGAAGGTGCTGTTGCTGGAACCCAATTACCGCTACCGGGCGGAGACGGACAACCCCGAAGAGCGCCAGGCGGTGGAGGAAGCCTTCGCCCAATCCGTCCTGGCCGGCTTCAAAGTGGAAGCCGAAGAGGAGGGGCGGGCCCTCATCGACCTGACGCCCTTCCTGCTGCGCGATGCCCACGGGGTGGCCGAGCGGCTCAAAGACAGGAAGCAGGGCAGTTATAAACTGGACGAGAAGCGCTCGACCCTCTGGCTGGAGCGCACCAGAAATTTTCCGAAGAACAGCGAATTCGAGGCTCTGCTCACCTTTGAAGGCAATCCGGAGGGCCGTGAGGTGCGGTCAGTAGCGCCCACGCCGGAGGCCATCAGCCTCCGCATGCATCATAGTTTTGTAGAACTGCCCGACGGCAACTACCGGCCCCGGCCTTTTGATCCCCGGTCCGGGTATTACCCCCTTAGCTTTCAGGATTACGGCACGCCCATCGGCCAGCCGCTTACCCGCCGTTTCATCTTCCGCCACCGCCTGGAAAAAAAGAACCCCGGCGCCCGCATGAGCGAGCCGGTGGAGCCCATCGTTTACTACCTCGACCGGGGTGTGCCGGAGCCCATACGTTCGGCCCTCCTGGAAGGCGCGAGCTGGTGGAACGAGGCCTTCGAGGCGGCCGGCTACCGCAACGCCTTCCAGGTGAAGGAACTTCCCGAAGGAGCCGACCCTATGGATGTGCGTTACAACGTCATCAACTGGGTGCACCGTTCTACCCGCGGCTGGTCGTACGGCTCTTCCGTTTCCGACCCCCGCACCGGCGAGATCATCAAAGGGCACGTCCTGCTGGGCTCCCTCCGCGTGCGCCAGGACTTCCTGATCGCCCAGGGCCTCATCCAGGCCTATGAAGAAGGTAAAACGCCGGATCCCCGCCTCGAAGCGATGGCCCTGGCGCGGTTGCGGCAGCTCTCCGCTCACGAGGTCGGCCATACCCTGGGCCTCACCCACAACTTTGCCGCCAGCTACAACGACAGGGCCTCGGTGATGGACTACCCGCACCCCTATATCACACTTAAGGACGATGGCGAAATGGACTTTTCCCAGGCCTACGACACCGGTATCGGGGAGTGGGACAAGCGGGCCATCCTTTACGGCTACCAGGATTTTCCGGAAGGGACGGATGAGGCGGCGGCCCTGCAGGCTATCCTTCAGGGATCTGTCGATATGGGCTTGAAATTCATCTCCGACGAAGGCGCCCGGCCCGAGGGCGGCGGCCATCCTTCTGCCCACCTCTGGGACAATGGCGCCTCGGCGGTGGAGGAACTGGAGCGCCTGCTCAAAGTCCGGGAAAAGGCGCTGAACAATTTTGGCGAAAAGAATATTCCCGAGGGCGCCCCCCTGGCTACGCTGGAGGATGTGCTCGTTCCGCTGTACTTCGCGCACCGTTACCAGGTGGAGGCGGTGGCCAAGCTCATCGGCGGGGTGGATTACACTTACGCCGTGCGGGGCGATGGGCAGGAGGTTGCGGCACAGATGGTAGCTCCGGAAGTGCAGCTTCAGGCCCTGCGGGCCCTTCAGCAAGCACTGAAGCCTCAGTATCTGGCCCTGCCCGAAGGGATACTGGACGCTGTGCCGCCCCAGCCCATCGGCTACAGCCGTGGGCGGGAGCTGTTCAAAACCTACAACGGCGGCATCGGCATCGATGCCCTGGCGGCGGCGGAAAGCGCCCTGAACCATACCATTCAGCTCCTGCTTCACCCCCAGCGCCTGGCCCGCCTGGTGGAACAGCACGCCCGGGATGAAGAACAGCTCAGCGTCAATTACCTCATCGAGGAAATGCTCACCTCCGTGCAGGTGTACAATGAATACAACCCATTGGAGAAGCAGATCGCCCGCATCGGAGAGAAGCTTATCCTGCACCAGCTGCTTCGCCTGGCGCAGGGCAGGGAGGTGATGTCTCAGGTGTCCGCCCTTGCCTGGTTCAAGATCAACCAGCTTGAAGAGTACGTGGATGTCTTATTGGAAAGAGAGGAGGATGTGGAGCAACAGGCACATTATATATATATGCTGGAACAGATCCGCCGCTTCCGGAATAACCCGGAGGCATGGACGATGCCCGAGGGCCGGCCCTTGCCGGATGGGGCGCCGATCGGGTGTGGGGAGCGTTAGTGTGTAAATGTGTAAATGTGAGGTGGGCGGGTTCTTTTACACCTTTACACTTTCACACCCTTGAAAATCCCCGTGCGATATTTTCACTGTTTTTCAGTACGTTACGTTTTTCAACAAGGACTTTTTTTTCAGAAAGGCTTGGTTATTGTGCAAAAGAGATTTACCTTTGCACCTGCCTTTTCGGAGGCTGCCCGATCATCCTGATTTTTGGATAAGATTGCTCACATTAAAAACAAGAAAATTGGATACTTTAAGTTATAAAACGCAATCGGCTAAGAAGGAAGAGGTGGAGCGGAAGTGGTACGTTGTTGACGCGGAAGGAGAGGTGGTCGGCCGCCTCTGCACCAAGATCGCAGCGGTACTTCGCGGCAAGCACAAGCCCTCTTATACCCCTCATGTAGACTGTGGCGACCACGTGATCGTGATCAACGCAGGCAAGGTGCGCTTCACCGGCAACAAGATCAGCCAGAAGGAATACCAGACCTATTCCGGCTATCCGGGAGGCCAGAAATCCACTTCTGCCAAGGAGATGCTGGACAAGCACCCCATCCGGGTCGTCGAGCGGGCCGTCAAGGGCATGCTGCCCAAGAACCGCCTCGGGCGCCGGATGTACAAGAAGCTGCACGTCTATGAAGGCGCCGAGCACCCGCACGAGGCCCAGCAGCCGGAACCATTTAATTTCTAAACTGATTGAAAAGAAGGTAAAGCTCGAAGAGATATGGAAATGATCAATGCCATCGGGAGAAGAAAGTCGTCCGTTGCCCGCGTGTACCTGACCAAAGGCGAAGGAAAGATCACTGTAAACGGTAAGGACTATAAAGACTACTTTCCCCAGATCCACATTCAGCAGAACATCACCTCTCCGTTCCAGACGGTAGAAGTTGAAAACATTTACGACCTGCAGGTCAACGTTGACGGAGGGGGCTTCAAAGGGCAGTCGGAGGCCGTCCGCATGGCCATCGCCCGCGCGCTGGTCAAACTGAACGAGGACTTCCGCAAATCCCTTAAGGATAAGAAATTCCTCACGCGCGACGCCCGCGAAGTGGAACGCAAAAAGTACGGTAAGCCCAAGGCCCGTAAGAGCTTCCAGTTCAGCAAGCGTTAACCTTTGTTTTCTGATGTTCGTGCCTGCTCCGGGCTTTGCCCGGCAGGTATCACTTCTTAATTTCAAACCAAGAGTTTAACAATGGAAAAGCCCACATATAAAGACCTGTTGGATGCCGGCGTACACTTTGGCCACCTCAAGAAAAAGTGGAACCCCAAGATGGCGCCCTACATTTTTATGGAGCGCAAAGGCATCCACATCATTGACCTGAACCGCACGCTGGAGTCTCTGGAGCGCGCCGGCAACGCCGCCCGCAGCATCGCCCGCGCCGGTAAGAAGATCATGTTTGTCGCCACCAAGAAGCAGGCCCGGGATATCGTCGCCGATGCCGCCCGCAGCGTAGGCATGCCCCACGTTACCGACCGCTGGCTCGGTGGTATGATGACCAACTTCTCGACCATCCGCCGCTCGGTGAAAAAGATGAACAACATCGACCGCATGCTGCAGGACGGCACCCTGTCGAACGTCACCAAGAAGGAGCGCCTCACCCTCACCCGCGAACGCAACAAACTGGAGCGCGTGCTGGGCGGGATCGCCAACCTGAACCGCCTGCCTTCGGCGATTTTCATCGTGGATATCCACCACGAACACATCGCTGTGGCCGAGGCCCACAAGCTGGGGCTGAAGACCTTCGGCATCGTCGATACCAACTCCGACCCCAATGAGGTCGATTATCCCATTCCCGCCAATGACGACGCTTCCAAGTCGGTGGCCATCATCACCCGGTATATCGCCGAGTGCGTCCGCCAGGGCCTGGAAGAACGGGAACGCAACAAAGCGGAAAAAGAAGCGGCTAAAGGATAGGGATAAAAAAAATTCCATTTTCATAAAAAATCAACGGACTAACCAATGAGTGCAAATATTACGGCAGCCGATGTCAAAAAGCTGCGCGAGATGACCGGCGCAGGTATGATGGACTGCAAAAAAGCCCTCGCCGAAGCGGACGGCGATTTCGAAAAGGCCATTGAATTCCTTCGCAAGAAAGGGCAAAAGGTGTCTGCCAAGCGGGCCGACCGCGAAGCCAACGAAGGGGTGGTCATCGCCGAAGTCTCCAGTGACAAGAAGAAAGGCGTGATCGTCAAACTGAGCTGTGAGACAGACTTCGTAGCCAAGGGAGAAGATTTTGTGAACTTTGCCAAGGGCGCCGCCGAACTGGCTCTGGCCCATTTCCCCGCCACCCTGGACGGCCTGCTGAGGCTCGATATGAACGGCCTGCCGCTGAGCGAGCGCGTGAATGAACTGGTGGGCAAGATTAACGAGAAGATCGAACTGGCCGCCTACGAAACCCTGGAAGCCGCCCAGGTTTGCCCCTATATCCACATGGGCAACAAGGCCGCTGTATTGGTAGGCTTGAACAAAAACAACGATGATTTCTACGATGCCGGCCGCGACGTGGCCATGCAGGTTGCCGCCATGCACCCCGTAGCCGTTGATAAAGACGGTGTAGATCAGGCCACCATCGAGAAAGAGATCGAGATCGGCAAAGAACAGGCCCGCCAGGAAGGCAAACCGGAACAGATCCTGGAAAAGATCGCCCAGGGTAAACTGCAGAAGTTCTTTAAGGACAGCACCCTGCTCAACCAGCAGTTTGTCAAAGACAATAAGCAGACCGTCCGGGAATACCTGCACAGTTTCGATAAAGAACTGACCGTCACAGACTTCAAGCATGTAACGCTCGGTTAAAGAAAAAAAGGCGAATTGGTTTCCAATTCGCCTTTTTCTTATCTTCATCTTTGCTACAGTATAATTTTACAGGCATGATCAAATACAAAAGGGTACTCCTAAAGCTCAGTGGAGAATCGCTGATGGGAAAGCAAAAGTTTGGGATAGACCCCAATATGCTCAGTCATTATGCTTACCAGATCAAAGCCCTGACCGAAGTAGGCGTCCAGGTGGCCATCGTTATCGGTGGCGGCAATATCTTCCGCGGCCTTCAGGCTTCCGAGTCCGGCATCGAACGGGTGCAGGGTGACTATATGGGAATGATGGCCACTGTGATCAACGGCATGGCCCTCCAAAGCGCTCTCGAAACCATCGGCGTATTTACCCGCCTGATCTCTGCCATCGAGATGAAGCAGATCGCCGAGCCCTATATCCGCCGCCGCGCCATCCGCCACCTGGAAAAGGGCAGGGTGGTCATCTTCTCCTCCGGCATCGGCAGCCCCTATTTTACTACCGACTCTGCCGCCGCCCTGCGCGCCAATGAGATCAATGCCGACGTCATCCTGAAAGGTACCCGCGTCGACGGCATCTATACCGCCGACCCCGAAAAGGACCCCGCCGCCACCAAGTTCGACAAACTTACCTTCGCCAAAGTGATCAGCCTCGGCCTTAGCGTCATGGATATGACCGCATTTACCCTCTGCCGCGAAAACAACCTGCCGATCATCGTCTTCGACATCAACCATAACGAGAACTTGCTGCGCATCGTGAAAGGGGAAGCAGTGGGGACGTTGGTGGAAGGGTAGGAGATACGGGTTCATCGTTTCACCGGTTCACTGAGCAATCGCTATCGTCGCCATACTTACCTTCGCCCCCTCCACTTCCAGTATTTTCAACGCACAGGCCTCCAGCGTGGCGCCGGTAGTGATGACGTCATCCACCAGCAGCACATGCTGGCCTTTTAGCTTTTCCGGGTAGGGTACAAAAAATGCTTTTTCGACATTTTCAAAGCGCTCCAGCCGGCTCTTTTTCGTCTGGGTAGTGGTGTATTCTCTGCGTTTCAGGGCGTTGGGCAAAAAGGGAATGCCCATGGATTCCGATAGCCCCCGGGCGAAAAGGGCGCTTTGGTTGTAACCCCGCTGGTGTTGCTTGCGGGGATGCAACGGCACGGGGGCGATGAGCGTAGCCTCCCGGAAGGCGGGCGCCTCCCGCAAGGCCTCCCCGTAGAGCTTTCCCAGATATATGCCGGCTTTCCGCTTGCCTTCGTATTTGAGGTGATGGATGAGCCGCTGGGCTCTGCCTCCCCGGGTGAAATACAGGAATGCCGCGCCGGCTTGCAGGGGTATCCTGCCCCAGAAGCGCTCGGTGAAGGCATTGTCGGGCTCCAGGTGAAAGCCGGTTTTGGGGAGTTTGTAGCGGCAACTGATGCAGATGCCCTCCTGCCGGGGCGGCAAGTTGCGGCCGCAGGCCAGGCAGAGGTTGGGGTAAAAGAGGCCGAGCAGGTTGTCCAGCCAGCGAAAGTGGGGGGCGCGCAGCATGGGTTCGTTTTTAGATTTTTCAGGGCTCCGAGGTTTGGAAAATCTAATTTACAGGAAATTTGAATGGAATGGAAAAGACGGTTTTTCTCATGGGATGGACATTTTGGGCTATCGGTAGGGGGGTAATTAGCTGATTTTCAATTTAATAAAAAGGGGTTGTTTATGGTTTAAACCAAAATAAGCCCAACAAAAGGTGTGCTGGCTGTCCCAAAAAAGCAACATTCCGAACTTTGGGGCATCCTTATCAATAGGATCATTTCGAAGAACTGAACAAACTTCCTTATGAAAAAAACGCTGCTGGCCTCATTGCTTTTGATCTGCACTTTGTCCACCCGGACACAGCCACAACTCACCCCGGAGAAAGCCCGGGCCATCGAGCGGCTACTCAGCGAGAAAATGTCAGAGGAAGGCATTCCGGGGCTTTCTATTGCGGTTGTCCTGGATGGAAAACTGGCCTGGTCGAACGGCTACGGTTTTGCGGATCTGGAAAATTACGTGCCCGCTACTGTGCATACCGCTTATCGCAGCGCCTCGGTGGGCAAGCCCCTCACGGCCACAGCCGCACTGCGTTTGGTGGAAGAGGGCAAGTTGAACCTGGATATACCGATCCAGCAATACTGCCCGGAATTTCCGGAGAAGCGCCGGCCCGTCACTGCCCGCCACCTTCTGGCGCACACCAGCGGTATCCGCCACTACGGCGGGCCCCACCACGAAGCGGAATTGCTCAGCGCCCGGCATTACGACAGCATCCGGGACGCCCTCCATATTTTCCAGGAAGACACGCTGCTCCACCTGCCGGGCGCACGGCATACCTACAGCACCTACGGTTATAACGTACTGGGGTGCGTTATGGTAGGCGCCGCCGAATTGCCTTTCATGGAGGCTATGGAATTATACCTGTTCGAACTCGCCGGCATGGCCAATACCCAGGCGGACGATCCCTGCCGGATCATTCCACACCGGGCCGGGGGCTACCGGCGCGATGAGAATGGGGAACTGCAAAATGCCTACTTCGTGGATATGAGCAATAAGATACCCGCCGGGGGATACCTTACCACCTCCGAAGACCTGGCCCGCTTCGCCGCCGCTTTTATGAATGGCAGCCTCCTGAGCCGACAGTCGATGGAACGGATGCTGGAACCCCAGCAAACTCTGAGCGGCGACACCATTCCCTACGGCCTCGGGTGGGGCCTCTTTCCCGGCGAAGACTGGTACGGAGAACGAGAGGCATTTCACGGCGGCATGACCCCCGGGGTAAGCACCGTCCTGTACTTATTACCGGATCGCCGCTTTGCCGTGGCCATTATGATGAACCTGGAAGGCGTCGGCGGCAGGGTAGGGCTGGCGGCGCAGATCGCAAAAATTGTGTTGGAATTGGGAAAATAGGCGTCAGGCATTTCCGCCCTTTATTTTTCTACCTACAATAGTTTTTACGTTGATGGATAAGCCGGGCAGCACCTCGATCTCTTCATCCCAGCCGTACGTGAGCCACGGCTTCTCAGGGGTAGCCACCATAACCTTCTCGCTATGCGTAAATATCCAGATAACCCTTTCTGTCCCAAAGGTTACGTAATCTTCTATTTTATCCAGGACGTATTCCATTTCAGATTGCTTGCCGGTATCCGCCTGGATATCTATCTCGATCACTATATCCGGAGGAATTTGAGAATAATGAGGGCTAAGCTCAAGGCGCTCTGCTTTGAAAATAGCAATATCGGCCGCCCGTTCCGTATTTTCAGGCAGCTTGAGGCCCAGTTCTCCTGTTGTGATTTCATACCCTTTCTCCATTAGGGTGTTGAACAAAATTCCGGTCAGCTGGGCTTTAAGCCAAGCCTGAAGCGTACTATCTCCCATAATTTCCTCCGGTTTTTTGGCGCCGCTTAATACCTCCTGATAACCCTTATAATAGATAGGCTTTCCTTTTACGGTTTCGTAAATGAGGTATTCCGGCACTTCTTGCGCGCGCTTTTCTTCTGCTTTGGGAGCTGTGCTCATTGCAATCCCTTTTTCTTTCCAATTTAAGCTTTTTCTATAAAAATAGCTACCGTGCCTGGTCAATCCCGGATCAGCTGCAGCTTCATCTTGCGTATCCGGTCTTCCAGCTTCTCCGAACTCAGCCGCTCGCGGAGGCGGTCTACAATGATCGGAAAGGCAAAAGGCGTTGCCCGTTCCGGCCGGCTGAGCACGATGCGCTGGCCCTGAATGCGCCGCAGGGCCGCCCGCAGGCGCGCCTCTTCCAACTGGAAGCTCATTACCTCGTCGTAGGCCTGCAGGAGGAGGAGGTTGTTGGGCTCGTAGTCGTTGAAGACGTCGAAGAAGAGCTGGGAGGAGGACTGCAGGTGGCGGTCCTTCTTCTGCCTGCCGGGAAA
>JAGFJE010000431.1 GCA_024103175.1 Phaeodactylibacter sp. | reverse complement strand
GATCGGACAATGGGGTGGACTTTTCAGCCAAAAAGGTGGAGAAATCGGACATGGGGGGCCGCCCCCCGTGATCACGAAGTTTCATTGGACGATCTTTTTTGATGGGTGAATTAGGATGTAGTGTTTTGTTTTGAATGATGGAACAAACCTAGCCAGCGCAGCGGCGCCACGCCACTTTTTTCAGGGAAGGGGTTGGAAGGAGGGCGCGAAGGGTCGTCGTGGGGTTCCCGGGCGCTGTTCGGAATTCGGTGTTTTTACCCGGCCGATCCCGATAACTATCGGGAGAGGACGGGCGCTATTCGCCAGGCCGCTGAAAATAGAGGGTTTTTTCTTTTAAAGACACACATTTCTAAACACTCTCGGTTCCCGCTAAGGTTCGCAGAGGGCCCGCAAAGTATCGCAAAGGAGCCGGTGTACTTAGCGAAACCTTCGCGAACCTTAGCGGGAAATCCCCCCCTCATACCTTACTCGGCGGCACGCCAAATTCTTTAGCAAAGGCCCGGCTGAAATACTTGGGGTCGTCAAACCCGGTGGCGTAGGCTACCTCGCTGACATTCTTCTCTCCGGCGAGCAACAATCCTTTGGCCTTTGCCAGGCGCATGGACCGGATGAGCGTGGAGGCGTTTTGGCCGGTGAGGGCCGTCAGTTTGCGGTGCAGTTGCCGCTGGCTCAGGGCCAGGCTCTGGCTGAGGCTCTCTACGGTGAACGCGGTGTCGGAAAGATGTTCCTGGATGACGCTCCGGACTTTTTGGAGGAAGGCGTCTTCCATTTCGGCGGCCGGGCCTCCATTCGGAGCGGACGCTCCCTCCGAAACCGAGGCGTACTTTTCCTGCAGCTTGCGGCGCAGTTCCAGCAGGTTGTCCAGGGTGGCCAGCAATTCTTCCCGGTGGAAGGGCTTGGCGAGGTAGGCGTCGGCGCCCCGGCGCAGGCCGCTGATGCGGCTCTCCACATCGGCCCTGGCGGTGAGCAGCACGATAGGGATGTGGCTGGCGCGTTCGTCGTTCTTCAAAAGATCACAGACCTCGAACCCATCCTTTTCGGGCATCATCACGTCGGAGACGATGAGGTCAGGCACGGTTTCCAGCGCCTTTTCGATGCCGGCGCGGCCGTTGTAGGCAAAATCGAGGACATAGTGGTTTTGCAGGCAGGCTGCGAGGTATTCCACAACATCGGGGTTGTCTTCGATGATCAATAGGTGGTTGGCCGGACGATTGGCTGAGGGGCCGGGGGGCTGCGTCCTGGCAACTGATCCATCTATAAGGAGCGAACGGCGCAAGGCATCTGGATCGGCAGCTTGTGCGCGGTTGGTGATCGGCAATTTGACGGTAAAGGTAGTCCCCTTGCCCACCTCGCTTTCCACGTTTATTTCCCCGTTCATGGCATGCGCCAGTTCTTTGGCCAAGGCCAGCCCGATGCCCGTACCGCCCGTGCCGGAGCTTTTGAGGTTGTTCGCCTGGCGAAAGCGGTCGAAGATGTGGGGCAGGTCTTCCTGGGGTATGCCCGCTCCGGTATCGGCCACGCTCAGGCGCAGATACGGCGCCCCCCGATCGTTTGCCAGATCCGCCCTCAGCATCACCTTGCCGCCGGAGGGCGTGAACTTGATCGCGTTCGACAGCAGGTTGTGCACGATCTGCAGCAGGCGCTCCGGGTCGTAGTCCATGACGATGGACGCCTCGTTGCTCTCTACGCGCAGCATCACGTTCCGGGCGTTGGCCACCGAGTGCAGGCTCTCGCTGATGTAGCGCAGGTAGGGCAGAATATCGCCCTGGACGTAGTTGGCCTTCAGGGTATGGGCCTCCAGCTTGGCCAGGTCGAGGATCTGGTTGATGAGGCGCAGGAGGCTTTCGCCGTTGCGCCGTATCAACCTCAGTTTGCTTTTCAGGCTGTCGGCGGCTTGTTCCTCCACCTGTTCCGAAGTACCCAGGATGACCGTGAGGGGCGTTCGGAACTCGTGGGTGATGTTGGTAAAAAAGCGGTTTTTGAATTCGTCCAGTTCCCGCAGGCGCAGGGTTTCCTGCTGTTCGAGCCGTTGCCGTAGCCGGTAGCGGTACAAGAGCCAACCTGAGCCGCTCAAGGCCAGGGCATAGCACAGATACGCCCACCACGCAGCCCACCAGGGAGAGCGGATGGCCAACCGCAGTTCCGCCGGCGTTTCTCCCCATACGCCGTCGTTGTTGCTGCCCAGCACCCGGAACGTGTACCTGCCGGGGCGCAGGTTGGCGAACTGCACGCTGTTTTTTGTGCCCAGGTCCACCCATTCTTCCCCTGTGCTATTGCCAAAAGCGCCATGCCGGGCCAACTGATAGCGATAGCGGTTTTGTGCCGGATTGCTGAATTCAAGCGCCGCAAATTCAAAGGTGAGAAAGTTTTGGCGGTGAGAGAGGGTGATTGGGGATTTTTGATTTGCGATTTTTGATTTTTGATTTGCGATTTTTGATTTTTGATTTTTGATTTTTGATTTGCGCCCGTCTCTTCGAGCCGGGTGAAATTTTTGACCTGCGGCCTTTGGCCTGCTCCCCGCCCATTCTGAAAGCGGCTGGTTGTTGACTTTCAGGCCGACGATGTGGGTTTGCGGTTTGTGCTCGTTGAATCGGAGGCTGTCGGGATGGAAGATCGTCAGGCCCCGGACCCCGCCGAACACCAGTGTGCCGTCCTTCATTTTCAGATAACTGGAGCTATTGAACTCATTGTCCTGCAAGCCGTCGGCGTAAGTGAAATTTTTAGTTGTTTCTTCCCGCACGTGAAAGCGGCACAGGCCTTTGTTGGTGCTCAGCCAGATATGCCCGGTATTATCGGAGAGTATTCCATAAACCACGTTATCCGGGAGCCCGTTCTCTTTTTTGTAATGTTTGAATTCACCTGTTTGCCGATCGAGGCGGTTCAGGCCGCCGCTCTTAGCGCCGGCCCACAGGTAACGGCGGGGCTCGAGGGGGTCTTCGGCGACGGACAGCACCGTGTTGTAAGACAGGGAAGAAGGGTCGGATGGATCGGTTTTGAAATATTCATAGCGGTAACCGCCGCCGGCGGGGGCAGCTTTGATCAGCCCTTCGAAGCCAATGATCCACACTACGCCTTCCGAATCCTCGTATAAATTCGAGATATAATAGGAATCCGGGACGAGTTTCCGGGGCTGGCCAAAGGGGAAATCCCTGCTTTGCCCGGTTGCGGGGTCGAACTGCAGCAATCCTTCTTCACTGGCCTGGAGCAACGTTCCATTTTTGCAGAACAGCAGCGCTGAAAGGCCGGCGCCGTCCCACCGGTATTGCCGGACGGTTTTGGCCCGGGCATCTATGCGTAGCAGGATATTCGGTTCGGGAATGCCCCAGGCATTGCCCGTTTCGTCGAAGACGGGCATAAAATGCCGCCATTTGTCGGGCAGGCCGGCCAGCCAGGGGTTCGTTTCGGGTTGGCCGAAATTTTGGCGGGGGTAAATTTCAGCAGGATCAATAGCACAGATGAGGTTTCCCTGCGGATCTTCAGCCAGGTAGCGCTGGGAGGTTCCTTTCAGATAGCTTCTGAATTTAGGTTTTTCAGGATTGGCCTTTAGTATCCCATAACCGGTGGTGCCCACCCATGCAATGCCGGAACGGTCGATAGCCAGGCATTGGAAATCAAAAAAGGGGTTTTGGATGAAAGGGTCCTCAGAAGTCCATTCGAATTCAGGTTGTCCGCCTTTTGCAAAGGCCATCGGCCGCCATTTGCGAAGCTCTTTATCATTCATGGCCCACAAATAACCTTCATTGTCAAAACGGCATTTTTTATAAGGCCGAGGCCGGCCCACATGCCAGGGCGGCTCGGACGTACTTTTCCATATCCACAAACCGGGCTCTTCTGAACCTGAAAGGCGCCCCTCCGCCTTACCCGAAACATCCCGGCCCACGTGTATCCAAACTTGCCCGTCCGGGCTTTCTCCTAAGATATGCGTGGATAAACCGGGAAAGGCTTCAAGGCCAAGTTGCCCGGCGACCGTATCGAGCCGAAAAAGCCCTTGGGTAGAACTGGCCAGGAGAACTTTGTTTTTTGTAAAATGCACGGCCCGAAATTGTACGGCGCCATCTGAGATACCTGCCCTTTCGGATACTTCAACGACAGTACCCCGCAGGCCGGGAAAGGCATTGCCTTGCGTTGCCGCTTTTTTAAGTGCATCGGCGGGCGCCGCTATTTTCCAGATCTTACCGGCATCGGTAAGAACAAGGTCGCCGTCGGCCAGCTCGCTGAAGGAAAACCCATCCACCGATCTTGACAGGCCGGGCGCCACCTGTTCTGTGAGATGAAAAAAGCGCCCGCTGCCGGGGTCATATATTTCAATTTTCCCAGGCAACCGTATCCAGATCCATCCCCGGCTGTCTTCAAACAGGCAGTACGCTTCATTGGCGGCAATGGCAAAGGGGTCGAAAGGGTCGGGCGAAAAGGCCTCGAAGCGGTAACCGTCGTAACGGTTCAACCCGTCCTTGGTGGCGATCCACAGGAAGCCGTCCCTGCTTTGCAGAATGTCGTATACCATGCCCTGCGACAACCCCTCGTTGACAGAGAGCAGCTCAACCTTACCCGGCGACTGGCCGAGAAGGCAGCCGGCATAGAGCGTTAATACCAGTGCCAGAACTGAATATCTCATTTCATCCCCTTACTTCACGAAGCACAAAATAAACATTATGCCCTGAATATCAAGAAAAAACACAGATAGAAAATACCCACACCATACCACTGTACATTTTGGACCGGGCTGTGTAATGGTGTAAATGGCTGCCCCCCCCGTTCTCTTACACTTTTATACCCTTCCACTTTTACACGATCCTGTAAATCTTCAGTAGTGTATACCCGCACTCTGCCGCTTGATCGAGCAGACAACTCGAAGTTGTCAGCTCCTGGACACACCAAAAAAGCGGCGCCCGCGGGCGCCGCCTCCATGAAAAAACTATGTATTACAATAAAAAAAAAACGACCACTACCCTATTGCGCTTACCGAACCAGCGTCAGTTTTTTCACCATGGCCTGGCCCTGCGTTTGCAGGCGCAGCAGGTAAACGCCGGGGGCTACGCCCTGCCCGCTGTCGGCATTGCCGTCCCACACCTGGTCGTGGCGGCCGGCATCAAATGAAGCCGACTCCAGGCGCCGTACCCGCTGCCCGTTGAGGTTAAACACCTCCAGCGCAGCCGGGCCGGCCTGGGGCAGGTAAAAGCGTATGGCCACCTCTTCGCGGAACGGGTTGGGGCTGGCTTCCAGTTGGAGGGAAACATCCGCCTGCCCTGGCGCCGGGCCCGGGTTGGGGGGTATCGCAGCCGGGGCGGAGCAGCCAACCACTATGCCGGCGTCGAGGGCGGCGATCAGGCCATTTATCTGGCTGATGATGTAATCGGCGGCCTCGGCAGGGATGCCGTCGCCCCTCTGATACTGCACATAGCTGACAACGAATTCCAAAGAAGCGATAATCCCGTTGATGCTGCTTCCGGACCGGAATTTTCTGGCCGCCAGGCTAAGCCTGCCGACGATGGCCCTCTTTACCAGAGAATTGGCGTTTAGTCCATTGACATAGGCATTCAGGTTGTCCACCACGGTGTTGATGCAAACCTCGGGGTCGCAGGCGTCGCCCAGCCCATCCTGGTCGAGGTCTTCCTGGCCGGGGTTGAGATCGGCCGGGCAGTTGTCGATGTCGCCGCAGACGCCGTCGCCGTCGATGTCGTCGTCGGGGTCGTTCGGGCAGGGGTCGGGGCAGGCGCCGAAGAGGTCGTCGCGCACCCAGACGTTGGCCGTGCAGGAGGCCGAATTGTTATTGACGTCGTTAACGGTGAGGGTTACCATTTGAGTACCCAGGCCGTCGCAGTCGAAGGCCAGCGACGTCTGCCCGTCGATCAGGAAGCTGAGCGGGCCGCAGCCGGTACTACCGTCGTTGACCTCGGAGGCGAGGACGGTGACGGTATTGTTCAGGCCGAGTTGTACCGTGATGTTCTGGCAAACGGCGGCGGGGTTGGGGCGCATGCCCTGGAATTCGTAGGCGCCCAGGTCGATAACAGCGGCGCCGGCGGCGTCCACTACCCGGGGGTTGCCTACCAGGTCCTCCGTGGTGCTGTTGGCGCTGTTGTCGCCCGCGTCGATGGCCGG
>JAGFJE010000424.1 GCA_024103175.1 Phaeodactylibacter sp. | reverse complement strand
TTCGTCACCATCGACGGCGGGGGAAATATCCCGCCCGTCCTGGGCCTGGCGCGCCGGCTGGCCCAACGAGGCCACCGGGTTCGCGTCCTGACGGAGCCCTGCCTGCAGGGCGCCGCAGAAAAATACGGCCTGGAGTTCCTGCCCTTTTCCGAATATTTCACCCGCACCGGCCGTACGGAGGACATCTTCGGGGACTGGAAAGCCGGGCCGCTGTCCAACCCCATCTTCGAAAACATCATCTTCGGCCCGGCGGAGATTACCGTTCGGGAAACCCGAAAAGCCATGGAGGCCGTCCCTACCGATGTGCTGGTGGCCGACTGCCTCCTGTTTCCCGCCCTGATCGCCGCCGAAGCACTGGGCGTTCCCGGCGTTGTGGCCTTCCACATGCCCGAGTACTTTCCCGGCCCCAACCGCCCGCCGGGAATGATGGGCCTACTACCCGGAAAGAGCCTCGTTGGCCGCTGGCGCGACCGCCTGCTGGGCAAAGTGTTCAACCTGGTTTTCAACCGGGGCCTGGGCCGGATCAACGCGGTGCGGGCGCAGCATCAGCTACCGCCGCTGGACAATGCGCTTGAACTGGCGCACCGGGCGGAGCGCCGCCTCATCCAAACCAGCCGGGCCTACGACTTCCCCATCGAACCCGCCCCGGCCAATGTGCGTTACACCGGGCCGGTGCTCGACGACCCCGACTGGGTGGAACCCTGGGAAAGCCCCTGGCCCGCCGATGACGGCCGCCCTTTGGTGGTGGTTTCCCTTTCTTCTACTTTCCAGAACCAGCTTCCCGTCATCGAAAGGTGCATCGAGGCCCTGGGCGCCATGCCGGTACGCGGCCTGGTAACGCTGGGGCCGGCGATCAGCGGGCCGGGCCTCCACCTGCCGGACAATGTGGTGGCGCTCAGGTCTGCCCCCCACGCCCAGGTATTCCCCCATGCCGACCTCATCATCACCCATGCCGGCCACGGCACCCTCATGCGCGGCCTGGCCAACGGCCTGCCGGTGATCTGCCTGCCGATGGGGCGTGACCAGAACGACAACGCCGCCAAGGTGGCTTACCACGGGGCGGGGGTCAAACTGAGCCCCAAAGCCAGTGCGGCAGGTATACGCCGGGCAGTGGCCCGCACCCTGGAAGACACCGGCTACCGGCAAAATGCCGTCCGCCTGCAGGCGCATATCCTGGCGGATGCGCAGCGGGATACGGCAGTGGAAGAATTGGAAGGGCTGGTGGAAAAGCGGCCGGTTTCGGCCAGGCCGGTTGGCAGCTGAGGGAAGTGTAAAGGTAGGCTATTAATAAGTGGTTATTATCCCCTTATAGCCCTGCCGTAGTTGCCGATTATTGCCGGACTTTTGCTATTTTTACCGTATGAAACTACCCTACGGGCAGAGCAATTTCCGGAACGTGGCCACGGAGTTCTACTACGTCGACCGCACGGCCTACATCGAGCACCTGGAAGGCCTGGCCAGCCGCTTCCTGTTCTACCTCAGGCCGCGCAAGTTCGGCAAGAGCCTGTTTATCTCCATGCTGGGGCATTACTACGGGGAAGAATGGAAGGAAGAGTTCGGCCGCCTGTTCGGGAAGTATTACATCGGGAAAAAACCCACGCCGCTGGCCAACCGCTATCTTGTGCTCAACTTCGATTTCAGCGGCATACTGACGGATACCCGGGAACTGGTATTTCAGCAGTTCGCCAGCAAAGTGAAATTCGGTATTCTGGCTTTTTTTTCCGCCTACCGGGGCTATTTCAAAGAAGAGGACCGCGAGGAGATCAAAAGGCAGGGGTCCGCCAATGACGCCCTGAAGGCTTTGTTCGAGATCGTGCGGGCAAAGGCGCCGGGTAAACAACTATACATCCTCATCGACGAGTACGATCATTTCGCCAATGAACTGATCGCCTTTCAGCTGGAGCATTTCCGGGAGATCGTCGGCCGCAACGGCTTCGTGCGTAAGTTCTACGAAGTCATTAAAGAAGAAACCAAGGCGGGCCTGGTGGACAGGATGTTCGTCACCGGCGTCAGCCCCGTGACGGTGGACAGCCTGACGAGCGGGTTCAATATCGGTAAAAAGATCTCACTGGAACTTTCCCTGCACGATATGATGGGCTTCACAGAACCGGAAACCGTTGATATGCTTGAGCACATCGGGGTTACCAAGGATAAAATGCCGGCCCTTTTGGAAGATATCCGGAACTGGTACAACGGCTATCTGTTCCACCCCTCCGCCCCCAACCGGCTGTACAACCCCAACATGCTGATCTACTTTGGCGATCATTATCAAATGTACCAATCCTACCCCGAAAAAATGCTGGACGATAACATCGCCAGCGACTACGGCAAGATTCGCCGCATGCTGGGAGTGGGCGGCGAGGCGCACAGCCTCGAGATCCTGGAAGAGGTGCTGGCCGGCGGCGGGGCACGGGCTGCGCTCACTACGCAGTTCAGCTTCGAACGTCAATGGGAGCACGACGACTATGTCAGCCTGCTCTTCTGGCTGGGCATGCTCACCGTTTACGAAAAGCCGGTCGGCGGCGGTTGGACGTTCCGGGCGCCCAACGCCGTGATCAAACAACTGTATTACGAATATTTCGCAGAGACGCTGCGCCAGCGCGCAAAGCTGAAGGAGGGCATGTACGAGGAGATCAGCCGGGCCGTCGTATCCATGGCGGCGGATAACGACCTTAAGCCGTTTCTCCAACTGGTGGAAAAAGTGATCGGGCGCCTCTCGGTGCGCGACGCCCGCAATTTCAATGAAAGCAACCTCAAGGCCATCTTCGCCGCTCTGCTCACACCCTCCAACGTGTACCTCATCCGCAGCGAAACGGAGATGGAGCGCCGCTTTGTGGACTTGCTCTGCACCAGCCTGCCCGGCGTGCCCGTTCACTGGAACTTTGCATTCGAACTGAAATACCTGAAGAAAAAGGACGCCGCCCGGCTATTGGAAAAATCGGAGGAAGCCCGCAGCCAGCTACAGGAATACCTCCAAACTGAGGAATTGCGGCAGGCGCCCAAGCTGGCGGCGTACGCCATTGTGTTCGTGGGCAGTGAGGCGCAGGTGGTGGAGCGGGTGGGATGACTTCTGGCACTGAATTTTTGAATTCCACACTCTGATAGTACAGATGCTATGCCTGCCCGCCGACGAGCTTCCGAATGAGGCAGGCGGGCAGGCATGGTATCTCATCCGGCAGAGGCGGTTTTTTCAAAAAATGCAACATTCATTACTTCTCTAGTTCCCGAGGCACTAGCTTCCTCACCCTTCGGAACAGCACTACCGAAGCGGCCAGCATCCAGCCCATTCCGACAGGGATGATGATGAAACCGTAGGAGGTAAGTCCGCCGGTGAACTGGGCCAGCGTCGTCAAAAAACCTGTAAATAAGGCCACATAGCTCCAGATGCGCAGCCAGTTCGGCGCCCAGAAGGAGCGGCCGGCGGCGGCGAGCAGGGCCGGGCCGGAGCCAAGCACCAGGGCCGTGGCCACCCAGTCGGCCCGGACGGCAAACCAGCCCATTGCCTCGGCAGCCACCACGGCTGCCGGCGAACCGGAAGGCGCGAGCTGAACCACTACCGCCAGCCAGGCCATGTAAGATATTACTACGATAGAGATGCCGATCCAGTAATTGTAGCGCACCAGTGAGGCCAGCACCGGCCGCTGGCCACTGATGAATGCCATCATCGTGGCGCCGGCGCCCAGCAGGATCACGCCGATGATCCAGATGGAGAGGTTGGCGATGAGAAGTCCCTGGCTTCCCTTAGCGGCCGACAGGTAGCCGGCCAGGTCCTTATCATAGATCGCCTGGTCGATGTCGGCGCCCGAAATGGCCCAAATGGCGGCGCCGCCCAGCATGCACAAGGAGCCGATAAGGGTTGTGTAGGCCCCGATGCGGGTAGCGGTTCTTTCGTCGTGTTTTTCCATAAAGTTTAGTATTTTCCTTTACCTCTAAATTTAAGGGAACCACCTTTTCCATAATTGTAAAAACCTGACAAAATGAACCAGGGGCACTTCCTTAATAAACTGCCGGCCCCCTCCCTGCGGGATTACATCCGGCACTACACATTCGTCGATGTGCCCTTCGCGCAAACCCGTCAACTGGAGTTTCGGGCTTTACCGTCCAGCAATACCCGCATTGTGCTCTTTCTCAACGGATCGTCATTGCAAAAGGTGGAAAACCGGCTGCTGCGGGTAGGCGCCTGTGCCCTTGTCGGGTTCTATTCCCGCTCCCACCTGTTTTTGCCTACCCAGTCGCTGCAGCAGGTAATGATCCATTTCACGCCCTGGGGCGCACAGCCCTTTCTGGATTTTCCCCTTTCGGATATTACGGACACCCGGGCGGAGCTACAGTATGTTTTTCGGGACGGGCTGGACGAACTCCTGGAGGCCCTGCAGCGGGAAGGGCCGGAGGGCTGCTGGAAAGAAACGCTCGATGCGTTTTTCATTAAAAAGCTAAAACGTTTTACGAGCTTCAACCGGCGGGGGCGCCAGATAGTCCGGCATATTTGCAGCACGCATGGCAAGGCCCGGCTAAACGAATTATCCGGCGAATTATTCATCGGGGAGCGGACAATCCAACGCCTCGTCCACAACGCTGCCGGCATCAACTTCAAGTTCTTTTCTATGCTGGCCCGGATGGAATATGCCCGGCATTTGCTGAACCGCCGGCAATCCTTCCGCCTGGCCGACGCGGCCCTGCAGGCCGGCTATTTCGACCAGGCCCACTTTATCCACGAATTTCAGTCGGTATACGGGGAAACGCCCGGTGAATTCCTGAAAAGGAAGCATAAGATGGTTTGGAACCGGCTGGAGCGGTAGGAGGAATGGAGGCATGAGGGAGGGTTTTCCCATTATACCCATTTTCCAACCCCATACGCCCCCAGGGAAAGAATAGCCAGAATGCTCACCCACAGGGCCAGGTCGTACAGCAGGCCGGGGGAGAAGGCCGGGTGCAGGCGCTTGTACCGGAAGTGGATCGCCGCCAGGACGACCAGGAACAGCAGGAAGGATCCGGCAATGCCTCCGCTGATCACCATCATCACCGGCAACTGGATGAATATGAATAGAAGGGCCCAGATCAGGGGAAGCGTCCAGGCGAGGATGGCGATGGACCTCCGTCGTTGCGGCAGGTTGAAAAAGCTGATCCAGCCAAGCTGGCCGAAGATGTCGGAGAGCAACCGTGTCCAGGCGGCCAGGGCGGCAAACAGGGTGGAGAACAGTACGATGAACGCTCCGAAGAGAAAAACGGATCTGGCTTCCGGCCCCAGCGATTCGGTATACATGCGCGACAGGGATTCCACCATGGCGTATCCCTCAGGGACGTCCCCCTGGGCATGGAGCACCGCCGCGCCCAGCAGGTAGAAGGCGGCGGTGACGACGGTATACAGGGCCATGGCCAGCAGAGCGTCGAGGTACATGACCCGGATCCATCCCCGGGCCCGCGCCTGCCAGCCGGGGCTGTCCTCCGCCGGGCCGGAACAGGCGGCATAGCCCTTTTCCAGGCACCAGTAGTTGTAATAGAGGATCTCTTCACCTCCGACTCCGGTGATGCCGAAGGCGCCGATGGCCACCGCTACCGCCTCTTTGGGCAGTTCGAACTGTAATCCCAACCGTATATCCTCCCATTGGATGGCGTAGGGCGTATAGTTCAGGAAGTAAAGAGAAGCATAGGTGAAAAGAGTGAAAAAGGCGATCATGCCGGCAGAGAACCGCTCGATGAACCGGTAGTATCCCCTGAAGACCAGCGCGGCTACTACGATGGCCACGAGGAAGGCCCAGGCGAAGAGATTCAGGCCGGGCATGGCCATATTCAGGATGATGGCCACTCCGCCTACGATGCCGCCCACCTGCAGCAGCTTGACAATCATCACCAGAAAGATCGTCCATACCGTCCAGCGGGCCTTGCCGAAAGCCGGGCCGGGCAGGCGGTGGAAGGCCTGCATGGCCGTTTCTCCGGTGAGGATGGTATGTTTGCCGAACTCTATCTGTATAGCCACTTTCACCAGGCAGCTGACGATGATGACCCAGAAAGTAATAAACCCCGCCCGCGCCCCCAGCGTGGTGGTGGCAATGAGCTCTCCGGAACCGACGATCGTTGCCGACAAGACAAAGCCTGGCCCCAGGTGCTTTAGTTTTTCCCGAAGGCCCGCGGGAGGCTCCTTTATGGATGCGGCAGTGAGTTGGTAAGG
>JAGFJE010000421.1 GCA_024103175.1 Phaeodactylibacter sp. | reverse complement strand
GGATGGTACAAAATTTGAGGGTTGAAGACTTTCCTTATCTTTGCCCCTCAAAGCAAGAAAGAGTCATGCCAAAAACCATCGTATCCTACAACGTCAACGGCATTCGGGCGGCCCTGAAGAAGGGTTTGCTCGATTGGGTGAAAGCCAATGACATTGACATCTTCTGCGTGCAGGAAACCAAGGCGCATCCGGAGCAGGTAAAAGAAGCCGCCGCTTTCGAAACCCTTGGCTACGAACAGCACTGGCACAGCGCCGAGAAAAAGGGGTACAGCGGGGTGGCTACCTTCAGCCGCATCGAGCCCGACGATGTCGTCGTCGGCTGCGGCATCGAGAAGTACGACCAGGA
Organism: Phaeodactylibacter sp.; assembly: GCA_024103175.1. Taxonomy (GTDB): domain Bacteria; phylum Bacteroidota; class Bacteroidia; order Chitinophagales; family Saprospiraceae; genus JACJXW01. The sequence goes on along the minus strand of JAGFJE010000421.1, from coordinate 7,916 downwards.
AGGGCGCATCCTGCGCACCGACTATGGCGACTGGTCGGTGCTCAACTGCTACTTCCCTTCCGGCACCACCGGGGATGTGCGGCAGGCCTTCAAGATGGAGTTCCTCGACGATTTCCACCGCTGGATCAAAGAACTGCGCCGGGAAAGGCCCAAACTCATCATTGTCGGCGATTACAACATCGCTCATACTGAGATCGACATCCACGACCCGGTGCGCAACAAGAACAACTCCGGCTTTCTGCCCGAAGAGCGGGAATGGATGAGCCAGTGGTTCGACAACGGCTTCGTCGATACCTTCCGGTTTCTCAACCCCGACAAGGTGGAATACAGTTGGTGGACCTTTCGTGCCCGTGCCCGCGAAAAGAACAAGGGCTGGCGCATCGACTACCAGTCGGTCACCGACAACCTGAAGGATAAACTGATGGAAGCCTACCAGATGACGGATGTGGTGCATTCGGACCATTGCCCGGTTTACCTGAAGATAGCGCTGTGAATTGGCCTGGCCCCTGGGGTACGAAAGATTTTTGAGGTTTGATTTGGGATTTTTGATGGACGATGTGTCGTGGTGAGGACCGCCGCCATTTTGCAGCTTGCCTTAGGGACATCAAAAATCAAAAATGGAATATGTGGTCCAACCCTGCGACATCGAAACTGCCGCATCGATATCCCGGCAAATCCCCGAACTGGAAAACCCACACGGTGCTGCGGAATACCGACAACGCTTCAAAGACACCCCCCACCTCATCCTCGCCGCCTACGACGGCGACCAGCCCATAGGTTTCAAGGCCGGTTACGAGCGCGACGGTTATTTCTACTCCTGGATGGGCGGCGTACTGCCGGAATACCGCAAAAAAGGAGTAGCCCGGGCCCTCGCCGGCGCCCAGGAAGCCTGGGCCAAAGCGCGGGGATACGACAGTATTACCTTTAAAACGCGCAATGTCCACAAAGCCATGCTTATATTTGCCCTGGGCAATGGATTTGACATCATTGCCGTTGAAGAAAGAAAGGAGGCGGCTGCCAACCGGATCTGGCTTCGGAAAGTCTTATAAGTGCCTGGCTTTTGTCGGGCGATTTTTTCACCACTGCTGCCAAAACTGGCCCGCAATAAAAAATTCACAGATGAACCGGCTTTCAATTGTAACGCTATTCGCTCTTTTGGGATATCTTCCGCTCACCGCTCAGGAGTTTTCCGGCGGCTTCCGGGCTGGCATCAACTTCGCCACCATTGACGGGCCGCTGGAAATGAGCGCCGGCGGCAGTGAACTGGAGGAATACCGATTCTCCAATGGTTTCCATGTAGGGGGGACGGTCAACTACTTTTTCAATGATTACTTCGGCCTGCGCGCCGAACTGCTCTACTCCCAGAAGGGGGCCGACTACAACTACAACGGCGAGTCTTTCTGGGTCCTTTATACGGAAGATGACGAACGGATCTACGCCACCGGAAGCCGGAACACCTCGCTTTCCATTACCAACTCCTACATTGATATTCCCTTTATGGCCGTCGGGCGCTATGGCAGGCTGGAGGTCTCCGGAGGGGTAAACCTGGGCATCCTCATCTCCTCCCGCGGCTCCGGCGAGCTGACCTTCAGCGGGCAGACCCGCGCGGGCTCAACCGTAGACCCCTTCACTATCGCCCTGGAGTTCAATTATTTCGACGATGCGCTTCGGCGTACCGACGCCGATGAGGTGGAACTCCGGGATATCGAAGGCAAAACCGTCGTGATCCCCAAAACCATGGACTCCAACTTCCAGGAGTTTGAAGGCGACCAGAAACTGTTCAACACCATCGACTTCGGACTGATCGGCGGCCTGGCCTTCTACCTCAACCAGGGCCTGTACGTGGGCATGCGCGTCAACTACGGCTTGTCCGACCTCACCAAAACCGAACTCGACCCTTCCCGCCGGGAACTCGATGAGGCCGATAATTTCATCTTCCGCGAGGATGATGACCGCAACCTGACAATACAGGCTTCGATTGGGTTTAGCTTTTGAGAAGCGCCTTGGCTAGTAGAGGATAGGATTTCGGATGCTGTGGAAAATGCGCCGGCTAGGAGCCTGTCGGAGAAGTGCTGATGAGGCGAGAGCGAGCAAATATTGTTCTGAACGAGGCGCCGAGGAAGGAGCATAGCCGGAGCTACGCGACTGACGAGCAACGAAGTGCAGAACAATATTTGCCGCTCGCAGTCCGTCAGGGGCTTCTCCGACAGGCTCCTAGTGGCCAGTCGACTTTAGTATTTGGTTAGCGTCGAGGTGACATCTTTTTGCCTTTGTTACTGACGATTAAGCTCTATACTACGGATTGAAGGGCAAAAAGAGCTTGTCCCGATATTTTCGGGATGTCATCTCGGGTTACCAGATGACACCTTTCGCCTTCAAACAACATGGCTATAAGCTATAGTTCGGTGAATAGGCGAAAGATGTCACCTGGAGCACCGCTAAACACATACCGACTTTAAGTCGACTGGCCACTAGCCCGGGCAAATTAGAAATGCCATTATAAAGTTACGGCTTTTTCTCCCTACTTCACGGGACAGTATACAGTCTCTATTCACGCCTCTTTTTTTTGAAACCTGGCACAAAAAATCTCCAACTAACTCTCTTTCAAGCCAGAAGAACACCCATCTATCATTCTTTTTCCCGGTACAGCTCGCCAGATCCATCTGTAAGCCCCCTTTTCTCCGCCATGGTTACCTGGCAATACCTACCAGAAAAAATCCATTTTTTTCCACCCACCTCTTGCGCCGTATCACCAAAGCCATTACATTTGTGTAAAATTACCCGTTTGGGTAAATTGCGAATGGAAATATCAACCGAAGAAAAAATACTGAATGCCGCCAGGGAAGTCTTTACCCAGAAGGGCTTTGCGGCGGCCCGCATGCAGGAGATCGCCGATAAAGCGGGCATCAACAAAGGGCTGCTGCATTATTACTTCCGAAGCAAGAACAAGCTTTTCCACGCTGTCTTTTATGAAGTTTTCGATCAATTTTCCCTGCGGATCAACGAGGTGTTCGGAGCGGACCTGCCGCTTTTTGAAAAGATCGAGGCCTTCGTCGACCAGTATATGGACACCCTGATCGCCAATCCGGCCCTGCCATCCTTCATGATCAATGAGCTAAACCAGAAAGGAGAGGCCTTCGTAAAGGAGCTGATGAGCCGGAAGACCAAGCCCAACCCTCTGCCATTGATCGGACAGATACAGATGGAAGTGCAGGCCGGCCGGATCAGAGCGGTAAACCCTTTCCATCTGGTGCTGAACATGCTCTCTCTTTGTGCTTTTCCCTTTATTGCCCGCCCGCTTTTCCAGGGGATCGCCCAGGTGGATGATGAAACGTACCTGAAACTAATGGAAAGCCGCAGGCAAGAGATCATAGACTTCATACATAACGCCATTCGGGCCTGAATTACCCGTTTGGATAAACTTTTGGTGAAAATGAAAAAAACGACCTTCCTATTTGCCATTTTGATCGCCCCTTTCCTGGGGTTTACCCAAGCGGTTAAGATCTCATTGGCCGATTGCTACCAGAAGGCCCGCGCCAATTATCCGATTTACAACCAAACGGCACTGCTGGAGCAGGCTAATGCCCTCCAGTTGGAGCGCATCCAAAAAGAACGCCTCCCAGAGATCACGTGGAACGCCCAGGCCAGCATGCAATCGGAGGTCGTGGAATTTCCCTTCCAGCTACCGCTGCCGCCCGGGGAATCAGCGCTGGACCTCCCTCTGTACCGTGTTCAAACCACCGCCGACCTGCAGTACACCATTTACGACGGAGGGCTCAACGATGCCCGCCAGAAAATAGAGAACGCCCAACTGGCCGCCGACCGGCAGCAGGTACAGGCCGAACTGGACAAGCTGAAGCCTCAGGCCAACCAGTTCGTATTTGGGATACTGATGCAGCGGGACCGCATTGAGATCCTGCGCACCAGCCAGGCCACCCTGGAAAATAAGGTGGAAACCCTGGAAGCCGCCCTGCGGCATGGGGTGGTATTGCCGGCAGATATCGACAAGCTGCGCGTTGAGATCCTGCGCCTCCAATCGGAGATCGAGCAGGCGGAAGGCACGATCCGTGGCCTGGCCGCCGCCCTGGGAGAACTGATCGGCGAAACGGTGCCCCCTGATGCCGAATTCATCCTGCCGGAAATGCAATCTGTGAGCGGTGCATTGGAGATCCAACGCCCGGAATTACAGCTGTTCAACTACCAGAAAGAAAGCATCCTGGCCCGGGAAGATATGATCACTGCTGCCCGAAAGCCCAAAGTGGGCGCCTTCCTCCAGGCCGGCCTCGGCGCTCCCAATCCCCTCAACTTCTTTGATGAAAGCCTCAGCCCCTTTGCGATGGGAGGCGTAAGGTTTTCCTGGAAGATCTTCGACTGGGAACAATCCGACAGAGACCGGCAGTTGCTGACGCTCCGGAGCCAGTTGGTAGATCAGCAAAGGGAAGCCTTCGAGGCCACCATCGAACGCATGGATGGCAAATACCTGGAAGACATAGTTACTCTGGAGAAGCTCTTGCAGCGAGACGAGGAGATTGCCCGCTTGCAGGAGAGCATCCTCGACCAGGTTTCTTCACAGCTCGAACAGGGAGTAGCCACCGCCACCGATTACATCACGCAGTCCAACGCCCTGGCCCAGGCGCGGCTCAACCGGCAACTGCACGAACTGCAGCAGCAACAGATCAAAGTAGAATACCTCACCCTTAAAGGACAGCTCTAAAATATTTGATACCATGAAAACATTTTCATTTTTCTTACTGGCCGCCGCCTTCTTCCTTACTGCCTGCCAGGACAATGGCGATACTGCAGATGCCTACGGCAATTTCGAAGCTCAGGAAGTGATCGTCTCTGCCGAAGGGAACGGCGAGTTGCTGCGCTTCGATGTAGAGGAAGGACAGGAACTCCAGGCCGGCCAGCACATTGGCCTGATCGACACTACCCAACTCCATCTCAAAAGGCAACAGCTCCGGGCCAGCATTCAGGCCGTCACCGGAAAAACCCAGGAAGTACAGCCCCAGATAGACGTCCTGACGGAACAAAAGCAGAACCTGAAACGGGAGGAAAAACGCCTGCAGGCCCTGGTAGCCGATAACGCCGCCACGCAGAAACAACTCGACGACATACAGGGGCAGATCGAGGTAGTCGAAAAGCAGATCGCCGCCGCCCGCTCTCAGAATAAGGACCTCAACCAGAGCATTCTCGCCGAGATCGCCCCCATTCAGGCGCAGATCGACGTGGTCAATGACCAGATCCGGCGTTGCTATATCAACAACCCCATCGGGGGTACCGTCCTGCTCAAACTGGCCGAGCCTCATGAAATGGCGGCAATGGGTAAACCCCTTTATACCATCGCCAGGATGGATGAGCTCGAGTTACGTGCTTATATCAGCGGCGCCCAGTTGCCCCACATCAAACTCGGCCAGGAAGTGGAAGTGCTGATCGATGAGGATGAGGAGGCCAACCGCAGCCTTACCGGAACCATCAGCTGGATCTCGGACAAGGCCGAATTTACCCCCAAAACCATACAGACCAAAGAAGAGCGGGTCAACCTCGTCTATGCCTTCAAGGTAAAGGTCAAAAACGACGGCTCACTGAAGATCGGCATGCCGGGAGAAGTTGTGTTGGGCAAGGAGGAGGAAGAGACGGCAGCCAAATGATTTTTGATGTGTGATTTTTGATGTGTGATTTTTGATGTGTCGCAGTCTTCCCTGAACCAGGATCGAAGCCGAAGGCACAAATCAAAAATCAAAAATCAAAAATCAAAAATCCTAAATACAATGTCCACCCCCGCCATACAAGTCGAAAACCTCAGCAAGCGCTACGGCAAGGATGTACAGGCCCTGGACCGGGTGTCCTTCGATGTGCGGCAGGGCGAGATCTTCGGCCTGATCGGCCCCGACGGAGCCGGCAAGACGACGCTGATCCGCATCCTGGCCACCCTGCTGCTGGCTGATGAAGGCAAAGCCCTGGTCACCGGATGGGAAGTGCGCCAAGATTACCGGAAGATACGCCGCCACATCGGTTATATGCCCGGGCGCTTTTCCCTGTATCAGGACCTGTCCGTAGAGGAAAACCTCCACTTCTTTGCCACCATTTTCGGCACCACCATTAAGGAAAATTACGAACTCATCCGGGATATCTATGTACAACTGGAGCCTTTCAAAGCGCGAAAGGCAGGCAAGCTTTCCGGTGGGATGAAGCAAAAGCTGGCCCTGTGCTGCGCCCTCATTCATAAACCTACAGTACTCCTGCTGGACGAGCCAACCACCGGCGTCGACCCGGTTTCCCGCAAGGAATTCTGGGAGATGTTGAAAAGGCTCAGAGAAAAAGGCATAGCGATCCTGGTTTCCACACCCTATATGGACGAGGCCAGCCTGTGCGACCGGGTGGCTCTCATACAGAAGGGAGGCATACTGAGCATCGACGAGCCCGAAAAAATCGTCTCCGGCTTCGACCGGCCGCTGCTCGCCGTCCGCACCAATGACATGTACCGCCTAATCCAGGACCTGAGAGATTTCGAATCCGCCCACAGCGCATTTCCCTTCGGGGAATTCGTGCACTTGTCCCTGAAGAACCAGATCTGGCCGGAGGCCATTCACGCCTACCTGGCCGGAAAGCAGCACGACGGCATAGAGATCAAACCGGCACAGGCCACTATTGAAGATGCTTTTATGGAATTGATGACCCGGGAGGCAGTTCATTAAGTTGATTGAGTTAATTGGGTTGCCCGTCCTCGTTGCCTCGGCCGGGTAAAATTGGGTTGACCGGGAGGGCAAATCGGAGATCCTCCGCCTGCCAAATCAGCCAACCGGATCACACCAATAAACTCAATAAACTCAATCACACCAATAAACGAATCAACCATGACACCAGCCATCACCGCCGATAAACTGACCAAAAAATTCGGCGACTTCACCGCGGTCAACCAGATCTCTTTCGAAGTAAAAAAAGGGGAGATCTTCGGCTTCCTCGGCGCCAACGGGGCCGGCAAGACCACCGCCATGCGTATGCTCAACGGCCTGTCGCGGCCTACTGCGGGGCAGGCGTCGGTGGCGGGCTTCGATGTCTACCGGGAAGCGGAGAAGATCAAGCAGCACATCGGCTATATGAGCCAGAAATTCTCTCTTTACGAAGACCTCACCGTTCGGGAAAATATACAGTTCTACGGTGGTATTTATGGCCTTTCATCCCGCAAGATCCGCGAACAGGTTCAGGAGCTGATGGAAGGGCTGGGCATGCGGGAGTTCGCCAACACGCTGGTGAAGTCCATTCCATTGGGCTGGAAGCAAAAGCTTTCCTTCTCTATCTCCATCATGCACCGGCCGGAGATCGTCTTCCTCGACGAGCCCACCGGCGGGGTGGACCCCATCACCCGCCGGCAATTCTGGGAAATGATCTACAAGGCCGCCTCGGAAGGGATGACCGTTTTTGTCACGACCCACTACATGGACGAGGCGGAGTACTGCGACCGGGTATCCATCATGGTTGAGGGGCGCATTGCCGCCCTCGATACCCCCCGTGCGCTCAAAGAGCAATTCGGCGCCAGTTCGATGAACGATGTATTTCTTCAGCTTACCCGCCCCAACCAGCAATCATCATGAAGCAGTTTGGTATTTTCATACAAAAAGAACTCTACCACATCCTGCGCGACCGGCGCACTCTGCTCATCCTGCTGGGCATGCCGATGGTGCTGGTGTTGCTCTTCGGCTTCGCCATCACCAACGAAATCGACAACGCCCGCATCGCCGTCCTGGACTACTCCAAAGGGGAAATGAGCCGGGAGATCACCGATAAACTGGCGGCTTCCGGGTATTTCCTGATCGATGAAAACCTCCGGGAAGTAGATCAGATCGAGCAGCATTTCCGGGAGGGAAAGGCCAAGATGGCCGTCGTCTTCCCCGCCGGCCTCCAGGAAGACATGC
>JAGFJE010000418.1 GCA_024103175.1 Phaeodactylibacter sp. | reverse complement strand
CCCTCCCGGTAATCCTCCGTCTGCCCGGCGGCGGTTTGCAGTTGGTCTTCGAGGGCCAGCTGGCGTTCAAGCCCGTTTTCCATGGATTGGTTGAGGGCCTGTTTGGTGTAGCCCAAGCCCTTGGTGGGCATGAGGGAAAGAGTGCGGGCGATCGCCATTGATTTCTCTTCGAAATGCTCATCGTCGTAATACGCGTAGATCATACCCAGGCGTTCGGCTTCTCTGGCGCCTACCTTTTCGCCCAGCATCATCAGGGCGGAGGCTTTCTGGAAGCCGATCAGGCGGGGCAGGAAAAACGTGCCGCCGCTGTCGGGGATCAGGCCGATCTTGCTGAAGGCCTGGATGAAAGACGCCGATTCGGCCGCCACCACGATGTCGCAGGCCAGAGCGATGTTGGCGCCGGCGCCGGCGGCCACGCCGTTCACTGCCGCCACTACCGGCTTTTCCAACTGCCGGATGCGCCGGATGATGGGGTTGTAATGCTCGGTAAGGATGGTGGTCATCTCCGGTCCGTCTTCGGCGATGACTTCCTGTAGGTCTTGTCCGGCGGAGAAGGCCTTGCCGGCTCCGCTGAGGTAGACGGCGCGCACCTCCGGGGCGTCCCGGCACTGGTCCAGGCAGGCCTGCAGGGCCAGTGCCATTTCCCGGTTGAAGCTGTTGTAGACCCTGGGGCGGTTGAGGGTGATCCTGGCCACATGGCCATCGAGTTCGTAGAGGATGGTGTTGTTGTCTTGCATGGGTGTTTATTTACAAGAATAGACAGAGAGGCTCGACAAGTTTTCTGCAAGCCGTCTCCCGGTAAATTTGTCGAGCCTTAGAGGCCACTGGACTTTGGACAGTCCTACGTGGAAGGCGGAAATCGGAAATCGGAAGGCGGACACGAGCGAAGCGACTGACGGAGTAAAACTGGCATCAAACGCCTATTTAGTGCCGTATTCCGACTTCCGACTTTTTAACCTGCTGACCAGACGGTCGCACTTACGACTTTACGTCCAAAGTCTACTAGAGGTCAATGGCACTTGAAATAATCGAAGGGTTCCTTACAGTCCAGGCAGCGGTAGAGGGCCTTGCAGGCCGTAGAGCCGAACTGGCTGACCATTTCGGTATTGCCGGACCCGCACTGGGGGCATTCTACGGCGGGGCCTTCCTGAAAAAGGGCATTTTTGTCGACGCTGCCGTCAACGGGCGGAGCAATGCCGTATTCTCTGAGGCGCTGCCGCCCCCGTTCGGTGATCCAGTCCGTCGTCCAGGCCGGATGGAGCACAGTGGTGACCGTCACTTTGTCGAACCCCTTTTCCTGCAGGGCGGCGCGGATGTTAACCTCGATGGTGTTCATGGCCGGGCAGCCGGAGTAGGTGGGCGTGATGATGACCTCGACTTCCTCCTCCCGGGCCTTTACATCCCGGATGATGCCCATGTCGGTGACGGTCAGAACAGGAATCTCCGGGTCGGTTACTTCTTCCAGAATGTTCAGGATGTCTTCTTTGGTGGTAGTAGTCGTCATGGTTAGGGTTGATTGAGTGAATTTTACCCGGCCGATCCCGATAACTATCGGGAGAGGACGGGGAGTGAATGAGGCTTACAAGAAACTAACAATCGTTCGTATCAATCGGTTTTGACCATTTCCAGGTTGCGGACCATGAGCAGGTAGGAGCGGGCGAAATCGGGCAGGCTGTCAAAATTGAGGGCGCCGGTGGCGGGGCTGAGGTTGGGGTAGTAGGCCCGGTTGTTTTCCACGATGCGGCTGATCGCCCTTTTGATGGCGCGCTTGTCAAATTTGTTGTTTGCTTTGTCGTAGTAGTTGATGGTAAAGCCCAGGCTTTTGAAATAATCGGATTCCATGACCTGATAGTAGAGGTGGAACAGGTCGCGGTCGGGTTTGGGCACGGCGTAGTTGAACATGCAGTATCCCACGATATAACCGGGAATGGCCAGGGCGATCTTGTCATACCCGTGTTCCTTGTACCAATCCATATGAAAGAGTTCGGCATCGATAATGCTGACTACCCGGTCATGATGCACGGAGTGGGTGATGCCAAAAGTAGATTTGACGCGGTACATCTCCTTGAAGAACTCCTCCTTATCGCGGGCAAGCAGTTCTTTGAGGTCGGAGCACAACACCTGGTTTTTGCCGGCGGTTGCCAGCCCGTCGTTCTCGTAGTATTTGCGGTGGAGGTGTTCGAGGGCTTCCATCATGAAGCCTTCCGGTTTGATCAGGTAGTCGAGCCGGTAGATGAGGTCGAGCAACAGGTAGCCGATGCTGCCCGAGTACTGTATCTTGTCGAGTTTGCCGTTTTCAGCCTCTTCCAGGGCCTCTTTTATCTGGCTGACGATGTAGTTGTATTTGGCCTGTTTTTCGTTCAGCGGAAGTTCTTCCAGGTGGGTGGTGTCGACGGGCTGCAGGGTTTTGAACTCTTCCAGGAGCAGGTCGTCCTGTTTGTCGGCCTTGGTGGCCACTTCCTTGAGGGCGTAGTAGAGCTTGTACGGAGAGCCGTCGAGGGTGTAGGTATCGAAGATGATCGCAATGTTGCCGTCCTCATCCAGGGCGAAGCGGCTGTATTTGAGGTTGAAGTTCTGCTCCAGCAGGCGCCGCATGAAGGCCACGTTCAGGGCTTCGGCCTTGACCACCTTGGCCTCCACGGTCACCTTCTGAGGAGTAGCCATGCCCGTGATCTTTTTGGACCCCTGGTACAGCTCGAACTGCAGGCCGCCCTTGACTTCCTCATAGCGCACGTTGTCTTCTTCCTCATCGCGGAGGTAGTAAAAGAACTGCTTATAGCTTTCCAGGTATTCCTGATGGTCGAACTTTTCCAGGGCCACATCCCAGGCGGTGTAGCGGGAGCTGTCCTTGTAGGAATCACTATAGCGCCCGAAAGTGATCTTCGGTTGTTCCGTTTCCTCCGTCTTCGCGCCAAAAATGCGGTCGAACAATCCCATTCTGCCGTTATTTTTCCAGATGGAAATGTACAAAATCAGCGCAAGTTAACAAAAACGATGAAAGGTATAGTTTTAGCGGCGCCCGTTTCTTTGGGTAATGATTTATATTTGAGGCCGAAAAGCTCAATGCCCGATTGTCAGAAAAAAAAATAACGATGAAAATTGTCCGCCTCCTTATTTTTTGCTCCCTTGTATGCGCTAACCGGATAATGGCCCAAAGTGAAACCATGACAGAACCTGAACTGCCTTATCGCCAGATACCGGATCATCCCGAAGCCTACACCGCCGGCACAGTGGCCGCCCGCCTTATCGACGGCCTGGGCTTCCGCTACTACTGGGCTACCGAAGGGCTACGCGATGAGGACCTGCAATTCCGCCCCAACGAAACCGCCCGGACTTCCCTGGAAACGCTGGAACACATCTACGGCCTTTCCCGGATGGTGCTTAGGGCCTGTAAAGGGGAGGCCAACCGGCCGGCGGAGGAAGAGGCGCTTCCCTTTGGAGAGTTGAGGAGAAAAACGTTGGAAGCCCTTCGGGAAGCCAGCGGCCTTCTGCGCAGGAGCACGGATGAGGATATCGCGACGTTCAATATCATTTTCCAGCGCGGTGAGGATACTTCGGAATTCCCGTTCTGGAACGTGGTCAACGGCCCCATTGCCGATGCTCTCTGGCACGTGGGGCAAGTGGTTTCCTTCCGGCGGTCTTCGGGCAACCCGCTCAACCCGAAAGTCAGCGTGTTCAGCGGGAGAGTGAGGGAATGAAGGAGAGAAGGAACCCGGGGCCGGGGGCATGGTTGGATTTTTATATTGTTGAGGCCGCTCCGTCTCCGCCCGTAGTGGCCGAGCGCTCTCCTTGTTAGATTGTTGGCGGAGAGGAGGCTCAACCACCCTGCTCTCTGACAATCCCAACCAAAGCTATAGGAACATGTCGGGGGGGGGGGTGAAAAAAATATAGTTGGACAGCCCGCCTGCTGTGCCAGCATGGCCGACAGGGGTTAACAAGATTTTCAGAATATGTACGCCCCTGTGGCGCAAGCTACTACATCTTGTAAATCCTGTTAATCCTGTCTACTTTAGACCTTTTGCCCCCCCCCGACTTGGCCATCTTTGCTCAAAGCGGTAATATTAACATGCTCATCAAAGAAGAAATTATTTTCCCGATCCTCTTCCGCCTGGGCCGGTTGGCCCCCTTCGGGTGGCTGAAAGGGGTGAGCCCCCTTCCCGTCATACCCTTGTACCATGCCGTTTCTGATAGCCCGTCGCCCTATGTGAAGCACATTGGGATATGGCGTTCCACCCACCGGTTCAAAGCGGACCTGGAATTCCTGCTGAAGCACTACGAGCCCGTCGGCCTGGAGGGCCTGAAAGCGGGGAAGAAAACGAAAAAACCGCCGCTCCACCTCACATTCGACGATGGGCTGAAGGAGTGCTATACCACTGTTTTTCCCCTGCTCAAAGAGAAAGGCATACCGGCTACCTTTTTCGTTAATTCCGCTTTTGTCGGTAATGAAGGGCTGTTCTTTCGCTACCAATGCTCTCTGATCATTGAAAAAGCGGAAATGGAACCGGAGGCCAGGAAGGCCTTGATCGCCTGGATGGAGAGGAAAAAGGCCGGGCAAAGCTGGAAGCCGTTCCTGCTGTCTGTCCGGTATGAGGGCCGGGGCGTGCTGAAGGATATCGCAGATGAACTGGCCATCGATTTTCCGGCCTGCCTGCAACATCAGCCTTGCTACATGAGCCTGGAGGAACTGCAGTACCTGGAGAGAGAGGGCTTCACCATCGGCGCTCACAGCATCGACCATCCCAGGTATGATGTCCTGCCCCTGGCCGAGCAGCTACGGCAAACCCGGGAAAGCCTGGCCTTTGTCGAAAAGCACTTCGCTCCAACTACACGGGCATTCGCATTTCCCTTTACGGACTTTGGAGTCAGCCGCCGCTTTTTTGATGGCCTGGGGCAGGAAGGAACCTGCGATCTGAGCTTCGGCTGCGCCGGCCTGAAAAGAGACGTGGCCCCGAAGCACCTGCAGCGCATCCCTTTCGATGAAAATCCCTTTTCCGCCCGGGTGAATTTGTCGAAAGAATATTTATATTTTCTGCTCAAAGCGCCCCTGGGACGGAATGTGCTGAAGAGGGGGTGGTGATGTTTGATTTGAGGATTTTTGATTTATTTGCCAGCCCGCAACCATAGGGCAGCCCTGCGATGATCAATCAAACATCAAAAATTCTACCTGGTACAACCATGATACCCAACCACGTTCTATCCACCATTGCGGAAAATCTTCGGAGGTTCAGTTCCCGGACGGCATTCTTCATCCGGGGGCAGGAATATACCTATCAGGATTTTTCCGAACGGATCAGCGGGATCTCGGCGGCGCTCCTGGAACGGAACATGCCGGAACAATCGCCGGTGGGGGTCGTCACGGCGGACCGCCCGGAGACGTATGCCGCCATCTTCGCCCTGTGGTTCAACCGGATGATCTTTGTGCCCCTCAGCCCCGCCAACCCGGCGGAGCGCAACCGCAATATGATCGGGCAGACGGGCATGAAGCGCATCCTGGCTTTTGATAGAGCGGAGGCAACGGCCATCGGCGGAGAATTGTCGGCTGAACTTATCGAAACCCGGGGGCTCGTTTCAGAAAAAACCGTAGCCCCGGCTGAGAACAGCCGGGGGGAAGATATCTTATACATCCTTTTCACCTCAGGCAGCACCGGCACGCCCAAGGGAGTGCCCATTACCCGGAACAACCTGGACGCCTTCGTCCGGGCCTTTTTCCTCATCGGCTACGAACTGGACGAGAAGGACCGTTTTTTGCAGATCTTTGACTTTACGTTCGACGTGTCGGTGCAGTCCTACATCCTGCCCCTGTACCTGGGCGCCGGGGTGTATACCGTCCCGCAGGAGGGCGTCAAGTTCCTTGCCGCTCTGAAAGTGCTTAAGGAGCAGCGCATCACCTTCGCCAAGCTGGTGCCGTCCACCCTGCAGTTTTTCAAACCCTACTTCGAGCGGATAGAACTGCCCCAGCTCCGCTATTCGCTCTTCTCCGGCGAGGCGTTGCCGGAAGACATCACCCGGGAATGGGCCCGGTGCGTGCCCAATGCCGTCATCGAGAACCACTACGGCCCGACGGAAGGCACCATCGATTGCCTGTATCACCGCTGGGAAGAAGGCCGGAGCCCGTCCTACAACGGCACCGTGGCTATCGGCCAACTGTACGAAGGTATGGCGGCGCTGGTGGTGGGCCCGGATGGGAAGGTGGTGCAACCCGGGCAGAAGGGCGAACTATGGATCACCGGCGATCAGGTGACGCCCGGCTACTGGAAAAACGAGGCCAAAAACCGGGAGAGCTTCGCCACCCGCAACGGCAAACGCTATTATAAAACCGGGGACATCGTTTTTCAGGATGAACAGGGCAATTTCCTCTTCTGCGGCAGAAAGGACAATCAACTGCAGATCCAGGGTTACCGGGTGGAACTGGGGGAGGTTGAACACCACGTAAAGCAGATCATCCGCCGGAATATCGTAGTGGATTCCTACCTGGAAAAGGGCGTGCTGTCCCTCGTCCTGTTCGTGGAAGGCATGGAAGAAGGGGAGCGGGCGCAGATCGAAAGCGCCCTGCGGCAGAAGTTGCCGCCTTACATGATCCCTGCAAAAATAATATCGGCCGGCGCCTTTCCGCGTACGGTCAGCGGAAAGACCGACCGAAAAAAACTACACGAACTGCTATGAACGAAAGCCCGGAAGCGATCATTCTGGAACATCATTTCGAAACCTACCGCACCATCGCCCGCGCCTGCGGCGGCACGCATGGCAGCGGCCCCGCCTATGAGTGGGCCCTGGCTCCCTCCGGAAATACCTATCCGAATTTCATTTTCAACGAAAAGGCGGAAGCGGTCGACATCGGTGTCCTGAAAAAACAGATCGCGGCAAAAGAACTCCCTCCCTTCTGGATCTCGCCCGACCCCAACCTGGAAGCCGTCATCGGCCCGGCGGGCTTCCGGCTGATCCGGGTGTGGCAAGGTCTGGCGATGCGGCCGGAAGAACTCGTCCGCCCCGCTTCCGTACCGGGCCTCGAATATCTTAAGGTACAAAGTGAAGAACAACTGGATGCCTGGACAGAAATCGCTGGCCGGGTATTCAATACCCCGATCGAAAAAGGGTATTTTTACCCGCTGCTCAGGCTGCCGGAGGTGGAGCTTTTCCTCGGCAGAAAGGAAGGTGAATTTGTCGGTACCGCCATGAATTTTTACCGGGGCGATACCGTCAGCCAGCACATGTCCGCCACCTTGCCTGCCTGCCGCCGGCAGGGCATTGGCCAGTGGATGCTGGCCCTCGCGGTTGGCGCCGCCTTTGAGGCGGGCGCCCGCCTGGCGGTGTGTTCCGCCACGCCCGAGGGCATCAGCCCCTGGCAGAAGATCGGCTATAAAGTGTATTCGAAACTCTATATTTACTGGCTGGTGGGGAAGGAAAATATTTGATGGAACGCGGATTTCTACGGATGCGGCGGATTACCGCAGGTTTTGGCAGGCATGGACACTGCCGTTCAGCCAAATCCAGAGCTGGCTCTGCAATGTGGATGGTAGTTCGGCCGCAGCTTCGAGGATAGGATGCAGGCAATCATAAATTTTTACCCGGACTTCGGCGTGCGTTCAGTCGAACGCTCCAAGGAGACGGGCAGTAAAAATACCTATGCAAGATATACTAAATAAGCTCAACCCCATTTTTGCCCGGGTCTTCGAAGATGAGTCTTTGCAGATCACCGAGGATAGCTCGGCGAGAGACATTGACAAGTGGGACTCCCTGCGGCACGTCCTGCTCATCTCGGAGATCGAAAAGGCCTTCAATACCCGCTTCGAGCTGGAGGAGATGATCGGTTTTCAGAACGTGGGCGATATCGCCCGGGCCCTGGAAAAGAAAAGGTGATGGAGTTCCGCGAGATAAGGGTAGGGGAATTGGGGGCCTTCCTTCAGTCGGGCCTCTACCGGCAGTCTGCCCATTGCCCCATCACTCGCCACCGGGCCCTTTCCCAGGCGGCCAACCCGCGGGCGGAGGCGGATGACCCGGCGCAGGTATTGGCCGTGGAGGAGGAACAGGTAGTGGGGTATGCCGGCTTTCTGCCGGACCGCATGGGCGGAGAAAAAGTGTACTGGAACAGCGGCTGGTGGGTGGCGGAGGAACACAAGCCCATCGCTTTGACCCTCTTTTTGCAATTCCTCCAAAAGGCGCGCGAGCGCGTTCTGCTGACCGACCTGACACCCCATACCGAGGCCATCGTCCGGCGGCTGCATTTTTTCCGTTTCCGGGAGATGGCGCCCGGCCTGCGGGGCTACCTGAAGTTCAACCTGGGCGATCTGCTGCCGCAGCGCCGCCCCGGGCTGGCGCCATGGCGGCCGTTGTTCCAACTTATCGACTTCAAGGCCAACCTGTTGATCGGGGCGAGAAATGCCCTGCGCCGCTATCCGATACCCCGCGAAGTGAGGATTGAACCCATTGATTCTTTGGATGAATCGGACCGGGCTTTTATCAAAGCCCATTCTGAAGGAGAACTCACCCGCAGAGGGCCGGAAGAGCTGCTCTGGATACGGGACAACCCCTGGGTGCTGCCGGCCGGTGAGTGCGCCCTCGATTACAGCCACTACTATTTTACGGCCGTTGCGGAGGATTTTGAAACGCGCCTGCTGCGGATTTCCCGGCTGGGTGAAACGAAAGCTATATTGTTTACCCGCCGGCTCAACCGGGCCTTTACCATTCCTTATCTCTACTTTGAGGACGATATCCTGCCCGAAATGGCCCATTACATTTACCGGCAGTTGATCAAAGGGCGGT
>JAGFJE010000378.1 GCA_024103175.1 Phaeodactylibacter sp. | reverse complement strand
AGGCCAGCCACAGGCCGAACCCCGGCCGCCGAATGATCGCCGCCGCCAGCAGTACCAACAACGGAAGGCCGGCCAGGACGGCCGCCAGCCCCAAATCCAGGCGGCTGGCCAGAGCCCCCGCCACCAGGCCGGCAAGCAGAAGCAGCGCCGCTACGCCCGGCAGCTGCAGAACAGCCGCCCCGGAGGCCTTATGGATGGCGGGCCGGCTCATGAGGCGCCTTTTTGAGACGACTCCGCAAAATTACATGATGGCAGAGCGCCGGGTGCGGTGCGGGCGCCTGCCGTCAGGGCCTCCAATAGTAAATCACCGAATTGCTCCGCCTTTTTTTCCCAGGAGTTGGCCCGGGCAAAATGGCGCCGGCCGTTTTGCCGGGCGGCCGTATCCGAAGACAGGGCTGCTTCTACTTCAATGCGGAAGCCCTCGTAGGTTTTGGCAATGCGCACGGCCTCCTGCAAAGTACTCAGGAAGGCAAAATCCGTGGAAACTACCGGCTTGCCCATCGCCAGATATTCGTTGGCCTTGAGCGGGTATATCCCGGCAGTCAATTCATTCTTCACAAAGGGGATGAGCCCTACGTCGAAGGCATCCACATAGGAAGCCAGGCGCGAAGGGGGGCGCGGCCCCAGGAAGGTGACGTTGGGCAATCGCTCCAGGCGGCCGATGGCCTCTTTTTCAACGATGCGCCCCAGAAAGACGAATTGATGCCGGGGCAGGACAGTGGCGAGGTATTCCAGCAGGCAGTAGTCCAGCCGCTCATCCACCGAACCGATGTAACCGATGATGGCGCCCGCTTCGGGCCCCGGCAGCTCTTCCGGACGAGGGCCCGCCTGCCGGAAGAGGCCCAGCGATACGCCGTTCTCCACCAGGCCGCAATGCCGGGCCGCCTTTGATTTTTCCCTTAGCAGGTGCACCGAAGAGACGATCGTCAGATCGGCGCGCTTCAGGAATTCCTCCTCATGCCGTTTGCCGTGCTTGGAGATCCAGCCGGCAGCGCCGATCTCATCGTAGCAATAATAAACCAACAGTTTCTCGTTGAGCCGCCCGGCCAGGGCGTTGCCCAGGGCCGGATTGAATGCGTTGATGACGACCGGCCGCTCCCATCCCAGGCGGGCGATGGCCCGGCGGATGGCGCCCAGCGCCCATCGGGCGTTCCAGTGAAGCAGCCGCTCATAAGCCTGTTCGTCATTTAGCCAATTGGCGGGAACGAACGGGGGCAGGCGCAGCAGGCGAACGGCAGCTCCATTGTCCAACACCTTGACCCTGAGCCGCGGGCGAAGGCCGAGAACAGAAAGGGTGGGGACATTCCCAAAAGGGCCTCCCTTTATCAGGTCTTTAAAGGTGAAGGGGTAATCTACATACAATACTTCATTGTGGCGGGCAAGCTCCCCCATCAGCAGTACGGTAGATTTCATGTAATCACCCTCCCATTTCGGGAACCCCACACATACTATTCTTTCTCCTTTCAGCATGTACTCTACAATTTTGTCTCGCCAATAAAAGCCTCCAGCGTATCGGGCTGCACCCCATTGAGCACCAGCTTTACCGGGCAGGGAAGCGCCTGCTTCAGGGAGGCCAGCGCCTGCCCGTCGGCCCCTGCCCAGGCGCGGTTGGCCCGGCAGATCAGCAGCCCCAGGTGAAAATACCGGAGTATGTCTACCGGGTACCAGCCCCCCAGCAGGGCCGGCATCTCCATGACCAGATAATCGTAATCCGACAGCTGCCTTCCCGGCGCTGCCGCCCAGCCAAACCCATCCTCCTGTATCTTTTGTACGGTATCGTTACCCATGAGGTAAGGGCAATTATCCGGATGGGCAGGCGTCAGCATTCCGGATTGGCGGGCAGGGCCTTCCTGGATCGGATACAGGAACAGGACGCGTTTTTTTTCCTTGCGCAGGGTTTCGGCCAGCTGCAGGCTCACAAAAGTCTTCCCTTCCAGTTGGCCGGTGCTGGTGGCCAGGATGTGGGCGGGGCGCCCGTCAACGGCCAGCGTTTCAAAGCGGGCCATCTGGGCCAACAGGGCGGCCGACCGTTCGAGGGTTGCCTGTTGGCGGGCCGCCTTTTTCCCTTTCAGCGGTTTGTGAGCCAGCAGGGGCAGGGCCGCCCCTACCTCCTGTCCGGTTTGGAGCGCGGCCGCCCGGGGTTCCTTGAGCGTATTATCGAGGAATTCCAGGCCGATGGCCGTGGCGGACACCAGGAAGGCCCCGCCCAGAAAACCGGCAAGGATGAACAGCAGCCGCTGGCCATCGCTCTCCTGGGGTAAAAAGGGGGCGTCGAGCACCTTCAGGCGGCTGGCCATCAGGGTGTTTTCGCGGTGCAGGATGGCCTGGTTGTAACTATGGAGGTGTTCGAGGTAGGCGCCTTCCGCCAGGCCGATCTCCCGTTCGATGCGCTTTAGCTGCGACCCCCAGGGAGCGTACTGCCCGTAGATGGCCTCGAACTCTTTTTGCCGTTCTTCGATAGCGAGGAGGCGCGCCTGCGACTGCTCTGCTTCCATCATCAGCTTCAGCCATTCGTCGAGCAGGTTTTGGGTGGCAATGCCGTCGGGGGTCTGGTCAAAATTGAAGGCCTCCTGGGTATAGCCTTGAATGTCCTGCCGCACCTGCTCCAACTGTCGGCCCAGGCGCTGGCGCTCGGCAGCCGGCGAGGCCTGCCCGCTGCCGAGCAGGTCGTATTTGGCCAATTGGGTGGATAAGCGGGATAACTCCTCCCGTTTCTGGATGAGGCCGGCGTTCAATTCCGCCAGCCGCGCCCGGTTCCCCAGTTGTTCTTCGATGCGCTCCAGGGACGCCCGGCTGCTTTCCAGCACCATTTTCTCTTTGAAGGAAAGCTCGTCCAGGTCTTCCTTGCGGTAGGCGATGGAGCGCGTTTGCTCGTAGTAGTTGATGATGTTGTTCTCCGTATGGAATTTGAGCAAGGCATCTTCGGCCTGCTGCAGGCGCCGGGCCGATTCGCCGGCGGCGTCGGCGAAATACTCCACGATGCGGGAGGTGTTATTTTTTTTCAGCTCGGCATGGCGCCGCATGAAAATCTCGATCAGAACGTCCAGGGTGTACTTGCAGACGATGGGGTCGGTAGTGGTGTATACGAACTCCAGGAGGTCGCTGTTGCCTCGCCGGTACACCTTTATTTGCTGTTGTAGGAATTCGATGCCGAAGTATTCCTCATCGGAATAGATGAGGCTCTGCAGAGCGTTGCCCTCCTCGCGGGTGCGGTAGTAGTTGATCAGGTTCAGCACTTCCTGTTCATCGGGCAGGGTCTGCAGTTGCCGGGGGATATCTTCCAGAGGAAGTTCCCGGACCAGCTCGAAGGTGGCCGGCAACAGCCATGATCTCTGAGGCTTATCCAGTGTGAGGTAGCGGGCCAGGAGGCGGGCCGACAGCTCTTCCATGGTCTCGTAGGCCGTCGCCAGGGCGATGAGGTTTTCCAGTTCGCTGAGCGTATAGTCCCGGTCCACTTTCCCGCTGGAAGTTGGATTCTCAATGGAAAAGGCCGAGATCACCCCCGTGCTGACCAGCGCTTTGGTGGTAAACTTCTGCCGGGCGTTCATCGTCAGCAGGAAAACGGCGGTAGCCGCGGCAAAGGCCACCGCCAGGATCAGCGCCTGGTTTTTTCGCAAAAGCCGTATGAGGTCATTGGTGGTCATGGTCGTTTAATGCATGAATGTGTGATGATGCAAGGGGGGGTGAGGAAATTTCAAAAGCCGTTATTTCTGATTGATTGTTGTCTGTTGTTTGTTGCAGTAAGCCGCCTCACCGGTCCTGGATATCCGTCCCGACGATCTCCCGCAGCAGTTGGAAGGCCACCTCGGCCTCTGCGCCGGCCCGGGCCAGCGCTTCCTCCGCCTGATTGCGGGCGCTGGCGGCCCGGGTGTACTCCTCCAGGCTTAACGTCCCTTCGCGGAAGTATTTTTCCGCCATTTCGGCGGCAACGGAATGAAAATCCAGGTTCTGGGATTTGATCTCGATCATCCGGAGTTTGAGTTTCAGTTCCTGGTAGTGCCGGATGACCATTTCGCGGACCTTCAGCTGTTGTTCCTGGCGCATCAGTTTTTCCTGTTCCAACTGGTTGTGCAGGAGCGTGCGCCGGTCATTGCGGGTAAGGAGGTCGCTGAGCGGCAGCCGGGCCTGAATGCCGATACCGTAGAAGGTATTTTCCCGGGTGATGGTACGGATATCGCCCCCGTTGTCCGACTCCAGGTTGTCCATGTAGCGGATATTGCCTACCTGAAAGGAGCCGATCGTATTGAAGTAACTGCTCCATTCCTTGTCCAGCAGTTTGACCTTGAGATAAGCGTTCTCCACATTATAGTCCTGCATCTTAAGTAAAGGCGCATGCTGCAGGGCGTCAGCGATCAGTTCTTCCAGCGGGCGGACCGAGAAGGGGCTTTCCTCCTTTGGGAAGCCTGCCGGAGCGTTCTCGTCCTGTGCCGACAGGCCGGCGGCCAGGAGCATGATCGCCAGCAACGAAGCGTACAGTTTGTAAGCGTACATCATTGTTCTATTTTTATAAAGCTCAGGGCGGCGCGCCCTTTCCCTTTCAGCCATCCGGCCAGCCGGGCCGGCCAATCCTTGTCCATGAACGGTTTCTCCAGCAGGAGGTAAAAAACGGCGGAAACGGTTAAAACCACGGGCAACACCACCAGGGCCTGCAGCAGCAGGTTGGGCCCGAACCAGTTGGTCCACTTCAGGTGCCGGCTCAGGCGGATCATGCCCTCGATCAATGGCAGGTGGATCAGGTATATGGTATAACACATGCCTCCGATGGCCGCCACCCAGGGGTTGCGCAGGAAGGCCCGAAAGGCCCGCCCCCGCAGGCCCGCCCAGAACAGCAGGATCAGGGCTATCGCAAAAACGATGTTCTTCCCCAGCTCTTCCGACCAGGTGAAACAAAGGGTGAAGAAGGCCAGGACGGCAACCACATCCAGCCCCGGATATTGCTTTTCCGGCCCGGCCTGCCACCGGGTAAGGTACAGGTCGGCCATCAGGAAACCAGCCAGGAAATGCTGGAGTTGGCCCAGCAGGCTGAGCTTGTAGGGAAGCGCCAGCCACCCCAGCGCATGTTGCAGCCCGATGAAGGCGAAGATGGAGCCGGCCAGCAAAAGGCGGCGCCAGGCTGCCTTTCTCACGGAAAAAAAGAAGGCGGCCAGGAAGGGCGCCAGCAGGTAGAACTGTATTTCGATCTCCAACGACCAGGCCACGGGGTTGATCGGCGTATAGTCCGAATAAGCTATGTTGTGCAGATACACCAGGCTGTACCCCCAGTGGGCGAACAACCCGTCGATATCCACCGGCCCGAAGGCCAGCAGGGTGAGGAAAAAAAAGGTCATCCAGAAGAAATAGGGCGGCTCCAGGCGCGTCACCCGCCGCCAGAAGTAGGCCCGCAAAGGGGCCCGGCGCCCGCCCTGCAGGTAGTGCTTCGCAAAAGGCAGGCAGAGGATAAAACCGCTGATGGCGAAAAACAGATAGACGCCAATGGTGCCGCGGCTGGCCAGGAAAGCGAAAGGGTCTTGCGAAACCGGCCGCGCCCATTCAATATCCGAATAGCGGTACAGGCGTTCGCTGAGGTGCTGCATCAAAACGGGCATGATGGCCACAAACCGCAGGCCGTCCACCTCGGAGATGTAACTGCCCGAGCTGGTGATCCGCGATAAGCGGTTGGGGATCGTTGCTATGCCGCGTATGATGTCCATATGCTCTTCTCTGTTGCCGATACCGCCGGCCTGCCCGGATGCCTCCGGCGGGCGCTATCTATTCCTCCCAAACATAAAGAGACAGCCGCCTCCGCTTCGGTTTTTTTCGGTGGGAGGGAGCATAAGGGCGAAGATTAACGCCCTGCAGCCGACGAGCGGAAGGTTGCTGCCCAAAAGAAAGGCAACGGCAGGTGGCCGGTTGATAAAGGCCGTTCAGCCTCTCCGTGGCGCTATTCAACGAAATAAAAAGCGGCGGCAGGCGCCGGCCTGCTAATTTTATCGCAAAGAGCAACCCGAATGATGAAGCCAACTTTATTATTCATCGATGATTGCGAAGTGATGTGCCACTTTCTGGCGCAGTATTTCAGCAGCCATTACCGCACCAAAGCTTTTCAAAGCGCGGCCGATGCCTGGCAATGGCTGGACGAGGGCAACTTCCCCGACCTCATCCTTTTGGACCTGAAAATGCCGGATATCTCCGGGTTCGAAATGCTGTCTCAATTGAAATATTCCGCTTTGTTCCTGGATATACCGGTCATTATTCTGTCCAGCATCGATAAGAGCGCCGAGCGGGTGCGGTGCCTGCAGGCCGGCGCGGTGGACTACCTGGCCAAGCCCTTCAACCCCAAGGAGCTGGAGCACAAGATCCGTTTTCACATCCGGCTGAGTAATGCACAATGACCATTATGCTATGAAAAAGATCCTTTTCGTCGGCGCCTTTTTCCCTCCCTGCATTGAAAAGTGCTTTGAAGGGGAAGAAGTGGCCCTGTGTTATGCTCCCACGGTACAACAGGCCGTGGACTACCTCCGGGAAGAGGGGCATTTGTTGTGCCTCACCCTGTTCAGCCTGAACCATGGGTCCGCTGAGGCGTTCATGCAGTTGCGCCATTTCATGCTGAAGGACCCAAAGCTGGCCGCCATTCCTTTCGTGGCCATCTCCCCCTACCCTTCCGGCCGGCTGAAGGAACTTTCCAGGAAGTTCCGCGCCCATGACTACATCGCTCCACTGGATAATACTTCCGCCATATGCAACCGGCTCAGGTACCTGAGGACCCGGGAAAAAGGCGGCGTTCCTCCCGCCCACCCTTTTCCTGCGCCTTCCACCAATCCTACCTGGAAACGCCTGTTCGACATTTGCGGAGCTTTGGCCCTGATCCTCTTGCTGTCGCCGGTTTTCATCCTCATAGCCCTGCTGATCAAGCTGGAATCCAGGGGCCCTATTCTGTATGTCTCCAAACGGGCGGGGCAGGGATATAGGATCTTTGACTTTTACAAGTTTCGCTCCATGCGGCCCGGCGCAGACCAGCGGCTGGACCACCTCCAGCAACAAAACGAATACCGCAAGTCGGCCGGGCCCGCCACCGCCGCCTCGGCTTTGCATCCCGAAGAAGGCCTGCTGATGCAGGATAGCGGCTACGTCGAAGAAGGAACCTTTCTGCAAAGGAAACTGGAGCAAAAGGCCGGCACCTTTGTTAAGATCCGCAACGACCCGCGGGTGACCCGGGTCGGCAGGTTCATCCGCGCCACCAGCGTCGACGAATTGCCGCAGCTTTTCAATGTGCTCAAGGGCGATATGTCGCTGGTGGGCAACCGGCCTATCCCGTTGTACGAAGCAGAACAGCTGACATCCGACAAACACATTGCCCGTTTTTTTGCTCCTGCCGGCATCACCGGCCTGTGGCAGGTTACCAAAAACTCCGAAAACAACATCTCGGAGGAAGACAGAAAGATGCTGGATATCGAATACGCCAGGAATTTCAATTTCTGGATGGACCTCCGCATTCTGCTGAAGACCCTGCCTGCTGTTTTCCAGCACGACAATTCGTGAGTAGTAGCGATGGAAGAGAAATGATTATTAAAGAACGGCCGTATGGCGGCCATACCACCCAACCATGATCCCATTCAAACATGCGCTTACCCTCCTGGCCTTCAGCCTGAGCCTGCCGGCGCTGGCCCAGGTCAGCATTAGGCAGGTAGAAGCGCCGGAGGGGCTGGTGGCCTGTGGCGATGCCGGCAGGTTCCTGCTGCACCTGGCCAACGGCCTGCATGAGGAATTCAATGGGGAGGGGCTCGTCATACAGATGCCGGAAGGGATGCATTACATCGGGGGCAGCATAGAGGGAGCAAATGAGGCCAACGTCAGTTCCGACGCTTTTTTGGAATTCACCCTTCCCGCCTCCACCGGCCGGCCGTTCCTGGAAGTGAGCTTTCTGGTAGCCATCGACTGCAACTTCTCCAATACGAACCCCATCCGGTACATCGTATCGGATGGCGGTGCGCTCTACACGGCCCAGGAGCCTTCTCTGGCCAATTATTACTTCCCGGAGGTAGTGGCTGTCTCCATCGAAAACCAGGCCATTTATCTGTCTGCCGGCCAGAGCGGCGAGCGGCGGTTTTCGGTCATACAGGCCACCCCCGGGGCCCGCCTCGACACCTTGTTCCTCGTTTCCCGCTATAACCCCGCCCTTCAGTCGTCCGGCTTCAACCTGGGCGCCCCAGGCACAAGCGGCCCCCTGGGCGACACCCTCGTCCTGACCGGCAGCGATTTGCCGGGGGGCGACGGCTTTTTCGATTTTGGAGACACCCTCGCCCTGGTTGAAACCATTCGCCTGCTAAGCTGTGCAGAAAGCGTTTCGGAGATGGAATTGTTCTGGCGCTGTAACGGAGAACTCTGCCAGGCCTTTTATGCCGACGGGCTGGCCAGCCTGGCGAATGGCTCTCCCAACCTGGTGATCACCAACCAGAACGGTTTCACCAGCCAGAATCAGGCCAATGACGCCTCCCAGGTCGGGGGGGGCTTTTGCCAAACCCTGGAACTTCAGTACCGCATCGAAAATGCCGGCGCTGAAAGCGCTTTTGGCGCCGGCGCCGCCTACAGCCTGTCCGTCGCCTTCGGCCTCAACAACAACCTGTATTCATCCCAGTTGCCGGCCGACATCAGCCGTTTTCCCAACTGGAGCTTCAGCGCCCGGGCCGGCAATACGAACCTCCCCCTATCGGCCTATCAGTTCCCGGGCGCCGATCCGATGCGAGGGCACAACATCCGGTTCACCTCCCTGACGGCCGACCCCGACGGCCCCGGCGGCCTTGAGGACCTGGACGGGGATGGCTTCTTTGACGACCTGCCCGTCGGGGCTTCCACCCAGATCACCATCCTGGTGGAGTACGACCCTGCCGCCACCGCCGATTGTACGCTACTGAGCGGTTTTCCCAATACCGGCGGCGCCCAAACCAGTTTCCGGATCGGCTACCACCACTTCGATCAATGCGGAAACCCTTCCTCTTACTGGTACGGCGTTACCGACCCCGGTATCAACATCATCGAATTGTTCGTCCACCGGACGGGAAGCCTGCTCTTTCAACTGGAACCCGAGAACCTCCAGGCCGATGTACCCTCTTACCTGAGCATAGCCCCCGTCGGCGACTGGAGCAGCCCCTGCGCCCCTACCGACTCCTTTATCCTGCAGCTCGTCCTCCCTCAGGGCTTACAGCTGGGCCCCGGGGCTACCCGGGGGCCGGGGGTGCACTACGGCCTGGTGGGAAATACCGGAGATACCATACGGATTGCCGGCAGCGAGCGGGGCGGGATAGACGAACCCTGGGAGGTCCCACTCGTGCCGGATTGTTCCAGCCCGGTGTTCGATTCCATCCTGCAGGTGAGTTTCATCTACTACTGCAACCCCGATTGCCCTGCCTCTAAAACCATTGACTGCCAGGAGATCACCCTGGACTACCTCCCCCAGTGTGTGGATTGTGAAGAAGGCATCGTCACCCGAAGTTTCGAATTGCGGCGCCGGACCCTGGGGTGGCGGGACGTATATCAAAGCCAGCGGGTAAACCCCGCCCAGAACCCCAACATCAACCTGAAAGCGGCGCTCAATTACGATTCGGTAGAGATGCGCCTTACGGGTGTGTACCAGGGAAGCGGGGCATTCGACAGCCTGTTTGCCCGGGTTCATTACAGCCCCATCGGCCTGATCTATATACAACCCGGGCAGCCTCACTTCACCCCCTTATCCGCCTCCCTGGCCTATTTTTCCCAGGCCGCCGGCCTGCGCGCCTGCCCGGTAACCGACTGGAATACCTACTACGACGACACCGATGAAAAGCACTATCTGGAGTTCAACCTGGAGCGCCTCTTCGCGCCGGGCGGCTGCCTGGAAGGAATTACCCGGCAGGCCGGCGACAGCATCGTGCTGTCGGCCATGACGCTGGTGACGGGCAACACGCCCATCAAGGCCCTGCCCGTACCGGAGCTGCTGGGAGGCTTTTATACCGTTGTTGATGGCCGGGATTCCTACTGCAACCAGTTCCTGGAGCATTTCGTACTGGAAAATGTAGTGCCCAAAGCCCACGTCTCCTATGGCGTACAGCTACACTTCGGCTGCGAGGAGGTTTTCTTCACCGGCAACTTCATCAACAATTTCGGCCATCAGCTGGACGGAGACCAGTTTCCGGACGAGATCCGCCCCCTTGCCGACGTTTCCGAATTGCGCATTTTCCTGGAAGGCCACTGGGGCTTCACGCCGGGTAGCGCCACGCTGCTGGCCAGCGGCTCGCTGAACGCCGAGAACGCCCCTTCTACGCTGGCTCCGGGCGTAACGGCCAGCCTGCCGGACCCCGCCATCGCTTACGATGGAACATTTACCGTACTCACGTACACCAATCCCGGCGACTGGCCGAGCGGGGACCTCGCCATCAATGGCAACGAAGCCCAGCATAACCTGCGCTTCCGGGCCACCCCGGGTTGCACCGTGCCCCGGGGCCGGCCTTTCCTCATCCGGATGGAGGCGGCATTCACCCGGTATACGCACGCCTCGCCGGAATGGCAGGCCCCTACAACAGAAGCCAGCATCACCGGCGCCCAAAGCTACGAAGGCCAGCGTTCCCGCTTTACGCTGGCCTCTCCCCAGGTGGCCGCCTCCGTAAACGATACGGCCCGTTGGGCTTTCCAACTGGACAATACGACCAATTACGCCGGCGGAGACCGCGCCATATACAACAACTGGATCGCCGTGGAAGCCGATGAAGCGATAACCATTCTGGAACTGAGGGAGGTCACCGTCCCCAATGCGCCGGTTTCGTTTCCTCTCCTTGCTTACGGAGACGGCAAGGCCTGGTTCAGGATAGGCACGATGGCTCCCTTTGCCTCGCGCCGGTTTCAACTCATAGCGCTGTTTGGAGATTGCAGCCCGGCCCGGCTTGTGGCCTACCATGGTTATTCCTGCCTGGGCTATCCAGCCCCCAACCCGGAGGAGGGGTATCCATTCCCCGGGCCCGAGGCCTATTCCTGCCCTACCGATTCTCTCCGGTTGACGGCCCGGCCCGGAGACATTGCCATAGCCCTGGAGGTATCGCCCTCCGCCCAACCCGTTCAGCTGTGCCAAACGCTGGACTTCTGGCTGGACATCCGGAACTTGCAGCTGCCCTACGCCTACGGGCTGTCCGCCCGACTCACCCTGCCGGAAGGCATGCAGCTCGTACCAGGCAGCAGCCTTCTGGAATACCCACCGGGTTCGGGCAACCTGATGGCCGTTGACGATCCGGCTCAGAACCAAGACGGGCAATGGGAATGGGCTCTGGCCAGCCAGCTGCCGTTCCTGCGCAGTGTCGCTGATTCGCCGGCCAATCAATGCCGCCTGCATTTCCGCCTGGAGGCCGACTGCAATTTTTTGTCCGGCCGCCGCATACTGCTCGAGGCCGGCGCCCGGAGCAGTTGCGGCCAGGAGAGCCGCCGGCAGGTGTACTCCCTGCCCATCCGCATCCAGGGCATTCCCGCCATTATCAATGATTATGCGCTGGAAGCCGGCTGGCCGGAGGGAGGGCTGCGCGCCTGCTCCCCTTCCCGCCTGCGGTACAAACTGGTCAACCTGGGCCCCTTTCCTACCTCGGCCATTGAATTCGGGGCATTCGCCCTGCCGCCTACGCTCAATTACACCGCCTCCTCGCTGGAAGGTATCCACAACGCCCCCGGCGATATTATCGAAAACAGCGTTACCGGCAATACCCGCCTGTTGGCTTTCCCCCTGCCTGCCGGAATAGCGCCGGGAGATTCCGTAGTCTTCAGTATCGAATTAACGGATCAGTTGCTGGAGGAACTGCCCTGTGATTCTCTGGGCCTCGAAGCTTTTTCCCTGCTGCGGGCCGAAGTGGCCTGTGCCAACGCCGCCGGGGGAAGCTGTGAGATATTCGCCATTTCCGCCTCCCGCAACTTCACCGCCCCGGTTTTAGGCAGCCGGTTTACGGCCAGTCCGGGGCTGTGGAGCAGCATTCCATTACCGGCAGGGGGAGAACGGGCCTCCGGGCAGTTTGCGATCGGGAACATAACCGGCGCTCCTGTCGTCAACGACAGCATCCGCCTTTCGGTGTATTACGATGAGAATGGC
>JAGFJE010000376.1 GCA_024103175.1 Phaeodactylibacter sp. | reverse complement strand
TCAGAAGCTATGCAATCACCTTTTCCCGGTATGGATCCTTATCTGGAAGGATATATGTGGCCGGATGTGCATCATGAGCTGGCATCCGAGATCAGGGCAGGCCTGGCTCAGCAGATCGCTCCAAAATATGTGGCCAGGATCAGCACCTATATTGTCGAAGATTCTTCTGCAGAGGAGGATGTTGGAATAATGTATCCTGATGTGGATATATTGAGAAAGGCCAGACAGGTTAAAGAAGAGGAAACAGCAATGGCATATTCCCCGAAGAATAAATCGCTTACCCCACCAACCATTTCTATTCCGGGCCCCAAGCCTGTTGAAGTACGGGTTCCGGTAGTAGAGATCAGGGATAGAGAGCAAAATCAACTTATTACAGCTATCGAAATACTCTCGCCTGTTAACAAGCGAAAACCCGGGCTTACTCCTTACCGGGAAAAAAGGCAACGGCTACATGAAGGAGGCGTTCACCTTCTCGAAATCGACCTGCTGAGGCGTGGCCAACGGCCTATTCAGTATATTTATTTGCCGAGATCTCATTATATGGTTTCCCTGTCGCGGGCAGAAGAAGAAAAGATCAGCATCTGGGCATTTGATATGAAAGATGAAACTCCGGTATTACCAGTTCCTCTCAAATACCCGGATGAAGATGTGCGGCTGGATCTGGGAGAAGCATTGCGCAGGGCCTACCAGCGAGGACAATACCACCTGTCCATCAATTATAAAGAAGATCCACCGCCACCTCCTCTTACTGAAGAAGAACAAGCCTGGATGGCAGAACTGCTGGCGGAAGTTCGCCGGAGTTAGCCGCCAGGCGCTGTAATCAACCACGTCCTGTACCAACTGCCTACCGGTTATCCGGCAGCTCATACCCATACTCCTCAAAGATCCGCTGTGCTGTTTCTGAGAACAGGAATTCCAGGAATTGGCAGCTTTCCTGCGGGTGGTTTTCCTGGCCATAGGAGGTGATCACCACGCCCTGCTCGATCGGCCGGTAGGCCTCCGGCGGCACTTCTATCCATTTGCCCTTCCCTTTCATTTCCGGGCTGAGCACTACCGACTTAGCGGTGACGCCTGCCTCTACCGCCCCCGCCAGGATGTACTGGTTGGCCTGGGCAATGCTTTCGCCGTAGGCCAGCTTGGGCTGGATGGCCTCGTAAACACCGAAGTACTTAAAATAATGGACAGCCTCTTCTCCGTAAGGAGCGTTGAGCGGGTTGGCAATGGCCACCTTGCGAATGGAATCGGCGAGCAGGAAACCGGGGTCAGGGTGGAGCGCCATGGCCTCCCGGAGTGTCCAAAGTACAAGTGAGCCATAGGCATAGACCTTAGGGCTGACGGCCGCCTTCCCCTCCTGCACCAGCGCTTCCGGGTATTTCATGTCGGCCGATACCAGCAGGCTGTAGGGCGCCCCCTGAAGGATCTGGGTGGCTAGCTTACCGGAGGAACTGATCACAATATCTACCCCGACGCCGCTTTCTTCTTCAAACGCTTTTTCCAGTTCCTTCATAGCGAACTGTACATTGGCGGCTACGGCTACCGTGATCTTCGCGTTGGCATCCCCGCCCCGCTTTTGTGACCCGGAGCCGGTGCATTGAAGCAGAAGGAGGGTTGTGGCCAGTATCAGAAAGATTGACTTTTTCATGCCGTTTGCGCTATCAGGTGTAATAAAAAGGGCACGCTGAAGAGCGTGCCCTGTGAAAACGAGAGAATCTTTATTTTACGCCTTAACGCGCATAGGTAATGGCGCGCTTTTCACGAATAACCGTCACCTTGATCTGCCCGGGATACTGCATCTCATCCTGTATCTTCTGGGAGATCATAAAAGAAAGGTCATCCGCATACTGGTCGGTCACTTTCTCGGATTCTACGATGACGCGCAGTTCGCGGCCCGCCTGCATGGCGTAGGCTTTCTGCACGCCGTCGTGCGCCATGGCCAGCTCTTCCAGCTCGCCGATGCGCTTGAGGTAGCTCTCCAGGATCTCGCGGCGGGCGCCGGGGCGGGCGCCGGAGATGGCGTCGCAGGCCTGCACGATAGGAGAGATGATGTTGTTCATCTCGACCTCGTCGTGGTGGGCGCCGACAGCGTTGCAAACTACCGCGTGTTCCTTGTACTTTTCACAGAGCTTCATGCCCAGGATAGCGTGGGAGAGTTCGGTTTCCTCCTCGGCCACTTTCCCGATGTCGTGGAGCAGGCCGGCGCGCTTGGCCATCTTGGCCTGTTTGGGGCTCAGGCCGAGCTCGGCGGCCATGATGGCGCAGAGGTTGGCCGTCTCGATGGAGTGTTTCAGCAGGTTCTGGCCGTAGGAAGAGCGGAAGCGCATGCGGCCCACCATCTTGACGAGGTAGGCGTCCAGGCCGTGCAGGTCGAGGTCGATCACGGTTCGCTCGCCGATCTCGACGATCTGTTCGTCCAGTTGCTTGCGCACCTTGGCCACCACTTCCTCGATGCGGGCGGGGTGAATGCGGCCGTCGGCGACCAGGCGCTTGAGGGCCAGGCGGGCCACCTCGCGGCGGATGGGGTCGAAGCTGGAGATGATGATGGCCTCCGGCGTGTCATCGACGACGATTTCGGCGCCGGTGGCGGCTTCCAGGGCGCGGATGTTGCGGCCTTCTCGGCCGATAATCTGCCCTTTGAGGTCATCGGAATCCAGGTTGAAGACCGATACCGTATTCTCGATGGTGTATTCGGCGCACATGCGCTGAATGGTCTGAATGATGATCTTCTTGGCTTCCTTGTTGGCGGTCACTTTGGCCTGCTCGATCGTGCTCTTGACCAGCGCCATGGAGTCGGTCTCCGCTTTTGCTTTGACGGCTTCAAGCAGCTGTTCCTTGGCTTCCCCTTCCGAGAGGTTGGCCACTTTTTCAAGCTCTATGATGAAGCGTTCGTTGGCGGCATCCAGCTCCTCCTTTTTGCGGGCCATCACTTTCTGTTGCTTTTCGATGTTTTCCCGCAGGGCAATGGCATCGGCCTCGCGCTGCTCCAGGTCGGCCTGAACGGAGTCCAGCGATTTAGCCCTTTCATCCAGGCGGTCCAGCTTTTGCTTCAGCTCGGCTTCCTGAGCTTTGACTTCCACTTCCCGTTCCTTAAACTCGACCATTTGCTCCGCCTTGTGTGCTTCAAACTCGATCTTCAGGCGGTTGAACTTCTCCTTGGCCTCCTGGATCTTGCGCTGTTTGATGCGTTCGTTCTTATTCTCGGCATTGGCCACTATTTTTTCCGCCTTGGATTCTGCTTCTTCGACGATGCGCTTGGCGGTAGTGCGGGCTTCCTTGACCTCCTGGTCCGCCTTGGCGTTCATTTCATCGATGTACTTCTGGTTGGCCTTCTGCATCGTAGACCGAACAATGATATAGCCGACGATAACGCCTAAAACAAGGCCGGCGGCTCCGAATATTATTTCCATAATTTCATTTGTTTTTAGTAATGAGGAAAACGCAGTTCCTCTTTACTGGCAATAATGATAACGAATGTATCCGGACGGGAGCGGGGAGGGGCTGATGGCGGGTGGGGTAGTTGTCAGTTGTCAGTTGTCAGTTGTCAGTTGTTAGTTGTTAGTTGTTAGTTGTCTGAAGGCGGGTACGCTGGACCCCAACAAACAACAATCAACCCACAACTCCTAACGAACCCCATCACGTCAAAAGCCGGTCGAGCAGGGCATCCAGGTTGGCAAGCTTGGCGGAAACGGCCGGGTCGTTGGCCACCGCCTGTTTGGCTTTGTGCAGGTCTACCGCATAGGTGAGGAGCGCCATGGACAGGCAATCCTGTTTATCCTTATTGGTATAGGTCAGCTGAAAACGGTTCACCTTTTCGTTGACCTCATTGACGATCTTGCGAATAGCAGGCTCATCGGATGCGTCGATCTTCAACGGATAGGGCCTGCTGGCAATCAATACGGTTATATGTTTCGTCTCTTTATCCTGCACTCCACACATTGGTTTAATACCTGGTGTATGGCTGAAATGGTTGATTGTGTTGAATGAGTTGATTGGCGGCTACCTTATCAACCCAATTAACCCCATCAACCCAGTCAACCCTCCACCTATTGCTTACGCAACCACTCAATACATTGGCCGATCTCGTGAATGTATTGATCGAGCTGTTCATTCAGCTCCTGTGAATGCTCGGGTTGCTCTTCCCGCTGCAAGTCCAGTGCTCGCTGCGTTTTTTCGAGCTTATCTTTCAAAGCGCCGGCCGAACTCTTTTGCCGGTCCAGCTCGGCTGTCAGTTTTTTGTTGTCTTCCTGTAAGGCGGCGTTCTCCCTTTGGATGCGCTCCATCTTGAGCGCCAGCTGCCTCACCTTGAGCTCGATGCTCTCGATTTGCTCTGATAAGTCCATTTTGGGATATTAAATTCGAAAACCAGATGGGCCGTCTGCCACAACAGGAAAGCCATACCCCAATACAGCCATATAACAATATAACAATATAACAATATAGCGATATAACAATCCAACAACCTCTTATCGCCGGATCGACGCACCCAATTCCGACTCGTAAGCTTCGATCAGTTTATTGACAACCTTATCGACTTCTTTATCCATCAGCGTTTTCGTAGGATCTCCGAAAATGAAGCTGACGGCGTAGGACTTTTTGCCCTTGCCCAGTTGCTCTTCATTTTCGTAAACGTCGAAGAGGTTGATGTCCTGAATGAGCTTCTTGCCGACTTTTCTGGCTATCGCCACAATATCACTAAATTTTACGGAATTATCAATAACCAATGCCAAATCCCGCCGCACGGTAAAAAATTTGCTCAGCTCCTGGTATTCGATCTTGTGCTTGCGCACGGCCTTCAGCAGCGTATCCCACTTGAAATCAGCGTAATATACACTACTGCGGATGTCCATCTGCTTGCACAGGCGGGGCGACACCTTGCCGAACTGCACCAGCACCTGCTGGCCGCGGTGGTACTGCATGCCGAAGGCGAATGTTTCGTCGTTGATGGCCGTTTCCTGGTAACCGTTCAGGCCCAGGCGGGCGAGCACGTTGCTCACGATAGCCTTTAAGCTGTAGTAGTCTGCCTCGCCCTTGCGGTTGTCGAGCCAGCTCTCAGGGTAGCGCTCGCCGGCCATGAAGAGGCTGAGGTGGCGCTGCTCGTCGATGCCCTGCTCGCCGTGGCGGTAGGTGCGGCCAAATTCGAACAGCTTCAGGTCTACCTGCTGGCGGTTCTGGTTGTGCACTACGGCATTCAGCCCGCTGAATAGCATATCCGGGCGCATGATGTCCAGCTGTACGTTGGAGGTGTTGTGGATGTAGACGAGTTCCTCCTCTCCGACGCTCTTGTACATGTCTTTATAATAACTCGATTCGGACAAGGACAGGGCCATCATTTCGTGGAAGCCGTTGGCTGCCAGGTAATCGCCGATGGTGTTGCGCAGCTCGTCCGGGTCGGGCTTCGGGGCGATGTTGATGCCCGTTTTGACCTGCTCCGGGATGGGCACCTTGTTGTAGCCGTAAATGCGCAGGATCTCCTCGATCACGTCCGCCTCGCGGGTAACATCCGATTTGTTGGTGGGAACGGCCACGGTTAAGGCCTCTTCTCCGTCGGAAAGGACTTCCATCTCCAGCGCCTCCAGGATGCTGTGCACCTCCCCGCGGGGGATGGCGATGCCGATCAGGCGGTCGATATGGCCATATTTGACCTGTACTTCCGCCGGCTTGACGGGATCGGGATAAATGTCCACCACCTCGCTGGCGATCTCGCCGCCGCCCAGTTCCTTCATCAGCATGGCGGCGCGCTTGAGGGCGTAGACGGCAATATTGGGGTCGCTGCCCTTTTCGAATACCTTGGCGGCATCGGTGCGCAGGTTGTGCCCCATGCTGGTGCGCCGGATCCACTTCGGGTTGAAATGGGCGGATTCGAGAAAGATGTCGGTGGTGTCGTCCTTGACGCCGGAATTGATGCCGCCGTAGACGCCGCCGATGCACATTCCGTCTTCCTTGCCGTTGCAGATCATGAGGTCTTCGCCGGTCAGTTCGCGTTCTACTTCATCCAGCGTAGTGAATTTCGTGCCTTTCGGCAAAGCCTTGACGACGATCTTGTTTCCCGTCACCTGCCGGAGGTCGAAGGCGTGGAGGGGCTGCCCCAGCTCGTGCAGAATGAAGTTGGTAATGTCCACCATGTTGTTGATGGGGCGCAGGCCGATGGACAGCAGGCGGTTGCGCAGCCAGTCGGGCGACTCGCCCACGGTAAGGCCTTTGATGGTAACGCCGGCATAGCGGGGGCAGGCCTCGGTGTCTTCCACCACTACCTCCACCGGCAGGCTGTTGTTGTCGGGTTGGAAATCGTCCACCGACGGCATACGGGCCTCGCCGCTGTGGCCGTGGTTGACCTTCAGGTAGGCGGCTACGTCCTTGGCCACGCCGATGTGGTTGGTGGCGTCCGACCGGTTGGGCGTCAGGCCGATCTCGTAGACGACGTCGGTTTCGATCTTGAAGTACTCCCGGGCGGGGGTGCCGATGGGCACGTCATCGGGCAGAACGACGATGCCGCTGTGGTCCTCCCCGATGCCCAGCTCGTCCTCCGAGCAGATCATGCCTTCGGAGAGTTCGCCCCGGATCTTGCCCTTTTTCAGTACCAGTGGCTCTTCGCTGTTGATGGGGTAGAGCGTCGTCCCGGCAGTAGCCACCATGACGGCCTGCCCGGCCGCCACGTTGGGCGCGCCGCAGATGATCTGCAGGGGGGCGCCGCCGTTGCCAATGTCCACTTTGGTGAGGGACAGGCGGTCGGCGTTGGGGTGCTGGCCGCATTCCAGCACCTTACCCACCACGACGCCTTCCAGGCCGCCCTTGATGGTTTCTACCTGTTCCATGCCTTCCACTTCCAGCCCGATGCCGGTGAGGATCTCGGAGAGTTCTTCCGGGCTGAGGTTTATATCGAGGTATTGTTTTAGCCAGTTCAGCGATACTTTCATGGTTGTTGGCTATTGTTGTTCTGTTTACAGTCTTCGCCGCGGGTAATGGTTCCATAAAACCCAATTTCGGCGGCGGATTTTTTCAGGGCACAAAGATAGGGATTAATGAGGGAATCTATTCAAAAATGAAAAATCAATCCTGGTACTTTCCAGCTTACGACGGCAAGGCTTTTGACTGAAAATGATTAGTTTTACTAAAGTGCAATTTTTATAACAGGGAAAATACTACTTTAGAAGAATCAACCATGAAGAAAAGAGTAATACCCGTTCTGGTTCTATCCGCTACTTTTCTGTTTTCGTATAGCTGCGTGAAAAAAACAAATGAAACCTCGCCGGAAGAAGGAGCCTGGGAAGGCTGCGTTGTAGGCATGTATCCTGAAAATGGCAATGAATTGCTTCCGGGTGGCGACCTGCATGAGGTCGATGACTTTGAGGCAATCATCGGCCATGAGGTAGGGTCGGTTGTTTGGTTCCCGACCTGGGATGACGAGTTTCCAACCGAAGCGTGCCGGCAGCTTCACAACCGAGGCATTATCCCCCATCTTACGTGGGAACTGTTCTGGCCGTCGGTAGGCCCGAATAATACGCGCCAGACAGGCCCCAACGGTTATGAAGGCTTTAATGATGTGCTTGCCGGAAAATACGATGATTACATCGACCGCTTTGCGCGCGATGCAAAAGCATTTGATCAAAGGGTGCTTATTCGCTTTCTGCACGAATTCAATGGAAATTGGTACGTGTGGAGTGGCAACAAGAACGGGCAGGCCAATGGCGGTCCGGAAAAAGTGGTTGCGGTATGGAAATATGTTGTCGATCGATTTAAGAAGATCGGTGCGAACAATGTAAAATGGTTGTGGGTTCCTCATGGCCCGTCGACCGACCTGTCCACAGAACCATGGAATAATGTTTCGAACTATTGGCCGGGCGACGAGTATGTAGATTGGATCGGGTTGGATGGGTATAATTTTTATCCACAAGATCCATGGGGGGGAGATCGTCCGCTCCGCGATTTCGACAATTGTTTCAGAGCACTGTATGATTCCTGCGCCGTACTTGGAGATCACCCCATGATGATAGCCGAATTCGGCACCGGCGAATTTCAATATGAGGGTTTTGATAAGGCCGCCTGGGTTGCGGATGCATTTACGAAAATAAAGACGGAATACCCCAGGCTTAAAATTTTTACCTGGTTTAACATTAATAAGGAACTGGACTGGCGGGTAAATTCATCGCCGGAGGCGCTTGATGCTTTCCGTAAAGCAATGGCTGATCCATATTATATTGGCAGCCCCTATAAACAATAGACATGATACCCTACGCTCCCGTTTTTGTAAAAATTAGCGTAATTTCGCAGGCAAATACCCAAACTATTAAACCTGCCCCATTATCCATTTGTAAAAAATAAACTGAACCTACATCCTAACTAAATAAAACGCCAATGTTTTTTGAACTCAACGAAGAGCAACTGGCCGTGCAAGCGGCGGCCCGCGAATTTGCCCAGAAAGAACTCAAGCCCGGCGTGATCGAACGCGATGCCAAGGGCGCCTACCCCAAAGAGGAAGTCCGCAAAATGGTGGAACTGGGCTTCATGGGCATGATGGCCTCCCCGGAATACGGGGGCGGCGGCATGGATACCCTCTCCTACGTGCTGGCCATGGAGGAGATCTCCAAGGTGGACAGCTCCTGCTCGGTCATCATGTCGGTCAACAACTCCCTCGTGTGCTGGGGACTGGAAACCTTCGGCACCGAAGAGCAGAAAGCGAAATACCTGACTAAGCTGGCAACCGGCGAGTGGATCGGCGCTTTCTGCCTGTCCGAGCCGGAAGCCGGCAGCGACGCCACCCACCAGCGTACCACCGCCGTCGATATGGGAGACCACTACCTGCTGAACGGCACCAAGAACTGGATCACCAATGGCGGCTCGTCCAATGTGCACCTCGTCATGGCGCAGACCCACCCGGAGGCCGGCCACCGCGGTATCAACGCCTTCATCGTGGAGACAGACTGGGACGGCGTGGCCATCGGCGCCAAGGAGGAAAAACTGGGCATCCGCGCTTCGGATACCCACACCATTATGTACACCGACGTGAAGGTGCCCAAGGAAAACCGCATCGGTGAGGACGGCTTCGGCTTCAAATTCGCCATGAAGACCCTCGACGGCGGCCGCATCGGCATCGCCGCCCAGGCGCTGGGCATCGCCGGGGGCGCCTACGAGCTGGCCCTGGAGTACTCCAAGCAGCGCGAAGCTTTCGGCAAACCAATCAGCAGGCACCAGGCCATTGCCTTCAAGCTGGCGGACATGGCCACCGAGATCGAAGCAGCCAAGCTGATGGTCTACCGCGCCGCCTGGCTGAAAGACCAGGGCCTGCCCTACGATACGGCCAGCGCTATGGCCAAACTGTACGCCTCGGAAGTGGCCATGCGCCACACCGTCGAGGCGGTGCAGATCCACGGCGGCTACGGCTACGTGAAGGAATACCACGTCGAGCGCCTGATGCGCGACGCCAAGATCACCCAGATCTACGAAGGCACCTCCGAGATCCAGCGCATCGTGATCTCCCGGGCCGTCCTGGAAGGGCAGCTGTACCTGCCTGTCTTCGGCAGCTCGATGGAGCAGAAGGTGTGAAGGGGATTGCTGGATGGTTTGATTGTTGAGCCTCTGTGGGCCGCCGGGCAACAGACGGTTGCGAAGGCTCATGGTATATTCATTTTTGGATAACTCGGGCGCCAATTTTCTATTGGTATGTGTTTAGCGGTGCTCTAGGTGACATCTAGGGTGTTCAGTTAACACGGAATTTTCATGTTGTAATTTCCATTGTTTTGGGCACACCACAGAGGGCATTCATCAAATGGCCGCTTAGATACCTGCTTAGCGTCGAGGTGACATCTTTTTGCCCTGCCACCGGCAATTAAGCCTATTCCCGAGGATTGAAGGGCAAAAAGGTGTCATCTCGTTACTCAGCCACCCCCGCCAGAAGACATCCCGAAAATATCG
>JAGFJE010000363.1 GCA_024103175.1 Phaeodactylibacter sp. | reverse complement strand
GCATTTGCCAAAACCTATGGAATAGACATCTCAGCAGAAAGCCCGGCCCTGGCCACCTCGGAATGGGATAAGGAAGGCCTTCAGATCAAGCTTTCCTTCCGAAATGCTTATGAGGGGCTGGGAATACGGGAAGGAACAGAGGTCAAAGGATTTGTCTTGCAAGGGTATACACAACAGGGAACGGTGGAGGCATTCCTGCCGCCAGAAAAAGCCACTATTGAAAAAAATACCATAACGCTTGTCTATCCTGACGGTTTCCTGCCAGTCCAGGTAAAATATGCCTGGGCCCCTGCCCCTGCAAACAACCTGGTTAACAGTGCCGGATTGCCCATAGCTCCATTTCGGATGCTACTGCCCGGCAATAACTGAAATAAACAAAAGAGATTATTGGCGGAATACCCTTTTTTTCTTTACTTCATACCAGTATAGGACTACACAGGTTTATGAAGCAAAGAAAGAAAAAGGTAAGTTTCCTGGCTCTTTTTCTCCTTTTTTTTGCCTTCCCGCGAGTGGCGAACGCGCAGGGGCGTTCTATCAAATTTGACCGGATGACCACCAAAAGCGGGTTGCCGCAGGAGCATGTATCCTCCATAGCACAGGACGGCAACGGCTTCCTCTGGCTGGGCATGGAATCCGGGCTGGCGCGTTATGACGGCTATTCCTTCAAAACCTACAAAAACAATCCTGACGACCCGGCCAGCATCAGCAGCAATATCATCCGTGCCCTTTTTATAGATGAGCAGGGTTATATCTGGATCGGGACAGATGGCGGAGGCATTTGCCGGTTTGACCCGGAAAAAGAGCGGTTCACCACTTTTAAGCACGAACCGGACAACCCTAACAGCCTGAGCGGCAACCGGGTTTACGGCATTGCCGCTGACAAAAACGGGGCCATTTGGGCCGCTACGCTGACCAGAGGGCTGAACAGGATAAGTTTTGAAAGTACGGCAAATGGTGAAAAATGCAACAGTACAATTCCCTGTTTCACGCGCTTTCGCTTTGACCCCAAAGTACCCCAAAGCCTCTCCGACGACAATGTTTGGACTATTCTGATCGACAGCAAAAACCGCCTTTGGGCAGGAACGGCTTCCGCAGGCCTGAATATGCTGGATCTCAATGGCCCTGTAAATAAAAATACACCTTTCAAACGGTTCCAGCATGACCCTGGCGATCCATTCAGCCTCAGCAGCAATGCCATAAAATCCATCTTTGAAGACAGC
This sequence comes from Phaeodactylibacter sp., assembly GCA_024103175.1. Lineage (GTDB taxonomy): Bacteria > Bacteroidota > Bacteroidia > Chitinophagales > Saprospiraceae > JACJXW01. The sequence continues at coordinate 24,537 of JAGFJE010000363.1, read as the reverse complement.
CAGGGCAGGTTGTGGGCCGGCACAGAGTTTAAAGGGTTGAACCGATGGGATGAAGCGACTGGAAAATTTTCTTCCTTTGTCTCTCATCCTGCCAACCCCAACAGCCTCAGCCACAACCACGTTTCCTGTATCCTGGAGGATAAAGACGGCGTTTTCTGGCTGGGCACCAATGGCGGGGGGATAAATATTTTTGACCGGGAAGAAGAGCGCTTTTTCACTTTTAAAGAAACCCCAGGCGACCCTTATTGCCTCAATGGCAACCTGGTCAATACCATCTATCAGAGTACTTCAGGCATACTCTGGATCGGCATGGCCAACAAAGGATTGAACTGGATTGACCCTCAGAAACAGCAATTCCAGCATTATTACCATGTGGAGGGAAAGCCAAATGGGTTGAGCGGCAACCTGGCCAAGGCCGTTTATGAGGACCGCAACGGAGAAATATGGATAGGCGCCTATAGCGCTGGACTAAGCCATTTCGACCCCTCTACCGAGCAATTCACCACTTATTTACAGGAAAATGCCGCCAGCAATAATGTGCAACGGATCTACGAAGATAAAAACGGGCGCCTCTGGATCGGAACAGATGGAGGAGGCCTGTTCCTCTTCGACCGTAATAGCAAAACCTTCTCCGATTTTAATCATGGCGCATCCGGGACGAAACTCTCCGGTAAGGCTGTTTGGGCAATACACCAGGACCTATCCGGCAATCTTTGGATAGGCGCCGCCGACGGTGGGCTCAACCGGTTCGACTGGCAATCCCGCCGGTTTCAGCAATTCCGCTTTGACCCCAACGACCCACGGAGTATCAACAGCAATGATATCCGGGTTATTTTTCAGGATCATCTCGGCGTTTTATGGATCGGCACTTATGGTGGTGGGCTGAACCGCTTTGACCCGTCCGATGAAACCTTCAGCCACTACAGGGCAATGCCGGGAGATACCAACAGTATCAGCAACGATATGATAACGGATATCTTCGAATCGCCAGGCACTGGCCAGCTGTGGGTGGGTACATTTGGCGGCGGCCTGAACCATTTTGACCGGCTAACGGGGGCATTCACCGTTTACCGGGAAAAGGACGGCTTGTCAAACGATGTCGTGAAAAGTATTGAGGAGGATCAGAAAGGCAATCTATGGATAAGCTCTTTGAAAGGAATTAGTAAGTTCAACCCCAAAACGGGAACATTCACCAACTATTCCATAAGCGACGGTTTACAGGGTAATAGTTTTAACCTTGGAGCTTCCTGCCGGGCTAAGGATAATGTGATGTATTTTGGAGGGACAAACGGTTTCAACCGGTTTCATCCCGAAAGAATTGATAAATTGCCCAATGACCAGTTTCCCTGCCTTATAACCGACCTCAAAATATTCAACCGTTCTATTCAGCCGGGAGAAGCCATTCGTAAAAGGGTCATTTTGGAAAAAGCAATTCACAAACTTCATGCCATTACCATCCCGTACTTTATTGATGATTTTGCTTTTGAATTTGTTGCCCCCTGTTTAGCAGGAGCAGAAAAAATAACTTATGCCTATAAACTGGAAGGGGCCAATGAGCAATGGCAATACACCGGCGCCAACCGCAGGTATGCCGCCTATACGAGCCTGTCTGCAGGAGATTACATATTCAAAGTACGGGCAACCGACAATGAAGGAGTATGGAATGGTGATGTAACCGAACTAAAGGTGCAAATACTGCCCGCCCCCTGGAATACTAACTGGGCTTACATTTTCTATATTCTGGTATTAGGAGGAACCCTTTACTTAGTTTACCAATACAGGATCGGGCGCATGCGCCTGCTCAATGAATTGAAGTTGGAACGGCTTGAACGCCAGAAAGTGAGAGAGCTCAACGAAATGAAATTGCAGTTCTTTACCAATATTTCCCATGAGATCCGCACTCCCCTGACCCTGATATTAGGGCCTATCCGGGAACTGATCGCTTCGGGAGAAGGCGGCCAGGAAGTCCGAAACCAATTGTACAACATCAACCGCAACGCCAACCGCCTGCTACTTCTGGTCAACCAATTGCTTGAATTCAGAGAACAGGAGGCAGGGCACACTAAACCCCAGGCCTCAAAAGGGGATTTTACGAAATTTATGGCTGAGATCGTCCTGTCTTTTAAAGAGATCGCCAGCCAAAAGAACATTACCCTTACTTTTACCCATCAGCCCGAAGTTATTGAGCTTTGGTACGATAGCGGCCTGATGGAAAAAGTTTTCTTTAATCTACTCTCCAATGCTTTTAAATTCACACCGGACGGCGGCACGATCAATATCCACGCAACTTTGGAACAGGAAAAAGCCGAAATCGTGGTTGAAGACGACGGCATCGGCATATCTGAGAAGGACCTGCCCTTCATTTTTGACCGCTTTTACAAATTCAAGAACGATTACTCCGGCAGCTACCTCGGCAGCGGCATAGGGCTGGCATTGGCAAAGGGGCTGGTCCAATTACATCACGGAGAGATCCGGGTAGAAAGTACTCCAAACGAATTTACCCGTTTCACCATCAGCCTGCCGACAGGCGTTAAGCATTTCAGAGATGAAGATATTGTAGCCAGCCACAAAGACAGTGAAGATGCTGCTCATTACCAGGCCGCCCAGATGGACAAAAGGGAAAGCAAGGAACCAGAAGCCCCTGACAATGCCCCGGAGTTGTTGATCATTGAAGACAACGAGGATATCAGGAGTTACCTCCGGCAGATATTCGCTGATCAATACCGTTGCAAAGAAGCCTCAAATGGTAAAGAAGGCTGGGAGCTGGCAATGCAGCGCCAGCCTGCGCTCATCATTTCGGATATCATGATGCCGGAAATGGATGGCATTACACTATGCAAAAAATTGAAAACCACGCTTGAAACCAGCCATATCCCAATTGTATTACTCACTGCCCGCACCTCACTGGTTTTTCAGGCGGAAGGCCTGGAAACAGGGGCCGATGATTACATTAACAAGCCGTTCAATCCCAGGCTGTTAAAGTTGCGGGTTGCCAACCTGATCGCTTCAAGAAAGCGCCTGCGGGAAAAATTCAGCCGCCAACTGTCGGTCGAGCCGCATGAGGTTGCTATTACAACACCAGATCAGGACCTTTTGCAGCGGGCAATTGAAGCTGTCGAAAAACATATGGATGATTCAGGTTTCGACGTGAACGCCCTGGCAAAAGAGGTTGGTGTCAGTCGGCCGGTACTGTATAGAAAATTGCCTGCCATCACGGACTCTACACCCAATGAATTTATCCGCATCCTGCGGCTGAAAAGAGCCGCACAGATCTTAGAGCAAGCAGATATTCCTGTCGCAGATGTTTGCTACCAAACAGGTTTTAAAACGCCCAAATATTTTAGCAAGTGTTTCCGGGAACTCTTTGGAATATTGCCTTCTGAATATGGCCGGCGAAAGAAATAAAGAAAATATATTGTTTCCCCGGGTTAATAACATTTGCCATCGGTTTCAACGAGCCGGGCTCCTGGGAACATTCCGAAACCCGCCTCCCCCGGCCAGGAATATACCGATGATATCCGCCGCATCAAAGGGCTCATCTACATTTCGCTATTGACTTGCTCACTCCCGGAAATCCAGCTTCGGTATAGCCCGTTGTACACTTTCCCTTATATCATTCTCACGGGCCAGGTATATTTCCGTCGTACTCCGGTTGCTATGGCCCAAAGCCGACTGTATCTCCCTGATATTTGCCCCGTGCTTTTCCATATGAGTAGCGAAAGTCGGGCGGGCCCAGGCCATAGAAAAACCATCCGGCAGCTCCAGCTCAGCCGCTATTTTCTTCAACGCCCGGTTAAGGATCCTGCGGGAATTCCTCACAGCCTTTACGATCTCCGATTCGTTCATCCCAGGCGACAACACGGGCAACAAATAACCCTCCGGGCTTTCGTCAACCATCCACTTCCTAATAATGCTTTCAGCCTCCGCTTCCACAAAAACCGTCACCCGCTCGCCGCCCCGTTTCGTATTTTCCGTTTTTTTCCTGTCGAAAGTTATGCGGCCATGCTGCACATCTCCATTTTTAAACCGGAATATATCAGCCGGGTTAGCCCCCTGCCACATATACGACAACTTCCAGAAATCCAAAGCCTTATCCTCCATGCTAAACTCAGGCGGGCTGTAGAACCAGAGACGCGACAGCTCCTCCCACCTCAGTACCTTTTCCTGCCCCTGGCGCCCGGACTTGATGCTGAACCCGTATTTCCCAAATGGATATTTATCCTTTGGCAAAGCCCCCGCTTTAATAGCGACATTGATAATTGCCCGGAGCGCCCGCATATGTACGGAAATCCCCCCCGCCTTACGCCCTTTCCCTTTCCAAAAAAGCTCAAGGTCCCGTAACCAGGCAGGCGTAATGGATTCTAAAGGCAGTTTGTCGCCGGAAAACTCCTGTATAGCCTTCATGGCCGTTTCATAGCTGGTAGCCGTATTATGCCGGTTTTCGTCCCGGCATTGGCTGGCGGTGCGTGCAAACCAAAAGAAAACATCTGCGTCTTCGCCGGGAACCTGCAGAAAAACATTCCAAAAGCGCTTCCAGTCATAATCAGAAAACTCCAGCCGGCTAATCGGGGGGTTGAGGCCGTTCAGCACATCATCAGCATAAGCCACCAATTGGTCGAGCGCCAGCTTAATGGCGGCATATTTACCCTTTGGGCGCTTGCTGTTTACCCTATCCCAATGATTTGGGGGGAGGCTGGTAGGAATGCGTCTATCGAGCCAGTGGATTAAATCCAGGCCAATGTACCTGGAAACCCGAAAATAGGTAAGGCGGAGCCTCAGGGGGCAGGTGCCGTCCATCAACTGGCGGCGGCAATCGCAGTAAATAGAAAATCGTGGGCGTGAGCGTGGCATTTTCTTTTGTAAGGTAAGCCTTTTTTTATTCGCAAACAACTCGCAAACAAATTTAAATAAAAGGCAAATGCCAATATATTAAAATTAGCCACAAGTAACTAAATATCAGAATTTTAAACAAAATTCAAACGTTGTTCAAACGCCACAAAACCCCTCTGCTTGTGCTTTGGGAGCAGGAGGCCGCAGGTTCGAATCCTGCTACCCCGACGAAGAGCCCACGGCCCAGCTGTGGGCTTTTTTTATGTATACCTTTCAACAGCGAGTTACAGATCTGCCACCAGCAAATTGCATCCCCGGGCGTCACTGGCGTCGAGGCGGCCGAGGATCTCAAAGCGGCCGTCTTCGAAGGCGCGGCCCAGGTCATCGGTGGCGATGAAGCTGATCGTGTCGAAGTTAGCCAGGTCAATAATGTTGAGGGCGCCGGTTTTTCCCGGCTTTTGGATCGCCAGCGGGTCGGTGATCTCCCGCGCCAGGACACGCATGGTAGGAGAAGGGCGAAAAATGCCCTCGCCCCGGGAATAGGCCTGGGAGAGGAGCTCGGTCATCCCGTATTCGGAGTGGATGGCCTCCACCTGAAATGCTGCCTTCAGGATGCCGTGCAGCTCTTCGCGGGTGAGTTCCCGGCGGCGGCCCTTCATCCCCCCGGTTTCCATGATGGTGATGCCGCTGAGGCCTATGGGGTGCTGCTCCGCCAGGTCCAAGAGGGCGAAGCTGACGCCCAGCAAGAGCGTGGGGACGGCATTTTTTTTGCAGTCTGCTAAAATCCCAACCAGCTCTTCTGTGTTATATAGAAAGAATCCGCTTTGAGGATGGCGCGACTGCCGGATGAAATCCTCCGCCATGAAAACCAGAGAGGAGCCGCTGCGTTCCAGATAGGACGGCAAAAGGGCCAGGACGCAGTGATCTTCCACCGGGCCGTAGAAGCGGGCAAAACCGCGCCGAGCATTGCGGCGGTAGAATTCCGGGTCACGCAGGAGGTGGCGGCTGGTAGCCGAACCGGTGGTGCCGCTGCTACTGAACGCGAGAGCCGGCTCCCAGGCGCCGGCCTGGATGTCGTGGGTTTTGAAAAACTGAATGGGAAGAAAGGGAATATCCTCGATGCGGTTTACCTGTCGGGGGGAAACGCCAAGCAAGCGTAGAAATTGACGGTATAAAGGGTTATATTGACTCTGGTACCGGAAAATGTCCAACGCCAGGGCATCGAAACCGCTTTCATCAATTGTTTCCACCCGTTGTTTCAGGCTATTCCTTGCCGTTAATGCCTCTTGGCGCTCGTTCATCAATGGATAGCGATAATGAAAAAATGATTAAATTGGAGTTATGAAAACAATACAATACCTGCTTACCCTCGGATTGGCGTTCCTGATGTCAACCTGCGTACAGCCACCCAACTATCCGAATACGCCGGAGATCACCTATATAGGGATGAACCAGAACACCATTGTACAGGGCAATGTCGGCAATCCTCTGGATACGTTGGAGATCACTTTCAGTTTTACGGATGGCGACGGCGACCTGGGCATCGAGGGCAATACCTTCGATATATTCCTTACCGATAGCCGGGAAGGTTTTACCGATATCAAGAAACTGCCTGTTGTCCCCGACCAGGGCATTGGCAACGGTATTTCCGGGGAGATCACCGTCCGGCTGCCAAACCAGTTGAACATCTGCTGCACCTATCCCGATGGTTCGACCCCCTGCCTGCCCAACTCCAATTTCCCGACCGACACCATGTCCTACACCATCCAGATCCAGGACCGGGCCGGCAATATGAGCAACAAGATACAGACCGAAGTGATCACTATTCTTTGTAATTGACCCAATCGATGCCCTTTTGCAGCAGGCTCAGGGTTTGGGCTTCGGGAGAACCCTTTTCCGGATGGTGATCGTACTGCCAGTGAGCTGCCGGGGGCAGGCTCATCAGTATTGATTCGGTGCGCCCTCCGGTGTCCAGTCCGAATTTGGTGCCTTTGTCCCACACCAGGTTGAATTCCACATAGCGCCCTCGCCGCAGGCCCTGCCAGGCAAGTTCCCTGGCGCCGAACGGTTCCTCCCGGTGCTTTTTCAGAAAATGGGCGTATAAAGGGGCAAAGGACTCGCCCACATCTTTCACAAATGCAAAGCGTTCTTCCTTACTGAAACCGGCTTCCCCGTTCAGGCGGTCGAAAAAGATGCCGCCGACGCCCCGGGTTTCCTTTCGGTGCCTGAGGTAGAAATAGTCGTCGGCCCACTGTTTGAAGCGGGGGTAGTAGTCCGGGCTGTGGGCATCGCAAACTTTCTTCAGCTCCCGATGGAAAAGACGGGCGTCTTCTGTATCGATGTAGTGGGGCGTCAGGTCGATGCCGCCGCCAAACCACCAGGTGCTCCCCGCTTCCGGCCTGCCGGCGGGCTGAACTTCGAAGTACCGCACGTTCATGTGTATGATGGGAACCATGGGGTTAGCCGGGTGCAACACGATGCTGACGCCGGCGGCCAGGAAGTGGCCGGGTTCCAGCCCCAGGGCACGGCTTATCTTTTCCGGCATGGGGCCGTGCACGGCGGAAAAGTTTACGCCTCCTTTGGCGATATGGCGCCCCTGAATGATGCGGGTGCGCCCGCCTCCGCCTTCCGGGCGTTGCCAGGCGTCCTCATGAAAGCGCCCTTTTCCGTCGGCGGCTTCCAGCCGCCGGCAGATATCGTCCTGCAGTTCCTGGAAATATTGGGTGATCTCTTCTTTGGTAAGCATCTACAATTTACTTTTGGCGGCGGCGACTGCTTTTTTGGAGTTGCCCACAAAAATTTCGCCGTCGATGAGGGCCACCGGGCGTTTCAGGAAGGTGTACTCTTCCAGGATGAGCCGCCGGTAGTCCGCTTCGGACAAGTCCTGTTCGTGCAGCCCCATCGAGCGGTACTTCATGGCCCGCCGGCTGAAGAGGGATTCGTAGCTCCCCGCCAGGGTCTTCATCTCGTCGAGCTGCTGAGGAGTGATCCTGTCGGTTTTGATGTCCTGAAGTTCGAATCCTTTTCCGCCATTCAGTTCACCGATAATACGCTGGCAGGTGTTGCAGGTGGACAGATGATAGATCTTTCTCATGAGTACTGCTTTTCGGAACGCAAAATAATGTATTAATTTACAGCCTCTAAAAGAAAAACGTAAAAATCCGCCTTATGGCCAGAATAGCCGAATCCGAACTCGTCATCAATCCTGACGGCAGCATTTACCACCTCAACCTCCGGCCGGAGGATATCGCTAATAATATCATTACGGTGGGCGACCCGGGGAGGGTGCCGATGGTGTCCCGGTATTTTGACGAGGTGGAGGTGAAGAAGGAAAAGCGGGAGTTTGTCAGCCACACCGGAAGGATCGGTAAAAAGCGCCTGACGGTGATCTCTACCGGCATCGGCCCCGACAACATCGACATTGCCATCAATGAACTGGACGCGCTGGCCAATATTGACTTTGAAACAAGAGCGCCTAAGGCTGAACTGGCCTCCTTCAACATCGTCCGGATCGGCACATCCGGGTCTCTGCACCCTGATGTGCCTGTCGACTCTTTCGTCGCCGGCGCCTACGGCCTGGGCCTGGATAACCTTATGGCCTACTATGATTATAAGCCCAACCTGGGAGAGGCCTCCCTGGAGGATGAACTGAATGCTTTTATGGAACATGCCGGGAAGGCCTCGTTTTACGTTTGCGAGGGGAGCCCGGTTCTTTTGGAGGCCCTGGGAGAAGATAAGTTCAATGGGATAACGATCACCAGCCCGGGCTTTTACGCGCCCCAGGGCCGGGAACTGCGGGCCAGGGCCCGTTTTGGAGTGGAGTATTTCAAATCGCTGGCAAAGTTCAAATTCCGGCGCTATCCCATTATGAATTTCGAGATGGAGACTTCGGCCATCTATGGGCTTTCCCGCCTGCTGGGGCACCGCGCTCTTTCCACCAACGCCATCATCGCCAACCGGCCGAACGGGACGTTTAGCAAAGACCCGTACAAGGCGGTGGACCGGTTGATACAGAATATGCTGGGGCTCATCGGCAACTCGCCTCTTTTTTAGATTGGGTTACGGGCCACTTGAAAGTGGCGCCGTCCGAAAAGAAAAAAGGAACGAGCACAGCTCATTCCTTTTCTAAATTGGTATGTATTTGATAGCCTCTATTGAGTCACTAATTCGTTAGCCTTCCTGTGGTCCGCCAGGAATTTCTCCAAACCGATGTCGGTCAGCGGATGTTTTAGAAGGCTCAGGATCGGGTCCAGCGGGCAGGTCACCACGTCGGCCCCTGCGCGGGCAGCTTCCACAATGTGCGTGCCGCTACGGATAGAAGCGGCGAGAATCTCCGTTTCAAAACCTTGAATGGAGTAGATCTCAGCCATTTCTTCGATCAGCTGCATCCCGTTCCAGTTGATGTCATCGATCCGCCCGATGAAAGGCGAAACGTAAGTGGCGCCCGCTTTGGCCGCCAGGATTGCCTGCCCGGCAGAAAAGACGAGCGTGCAATTTGTCCGTATGCCCTGATCGCGGAAATAACTCAGGGCCTTGACGCCTTCCTTGATCATGGGGACTTTCACTACGATGTTGGGAGCTATAGAAGACAAGCGCTTTCCTTCTTCGATGATGCCATCAAAATCGGTGGCGATCACTTCCGCGCTCACGTCGCCGTCTACTATCCCGGCAATCGTTTCGTAGTGCTTCAGGATGTTCTTTTCCCCGGAAATACCTTCTTTGGCCATCAGGGAGGGGTTTGTGGTCACTCCGTCCAGTATTCCCAGGCTGTTGGCCTCTTTGATCTGATCGAGGCTGGCGGTATCTATAAAGAACTTCATGTCAAATTTCTGTAAATTTACGAATATCAGGCGCTAATGCCGAATTTTTATATGGGAAAGTTTTGGTGGGGCTGGTTTTTTTTCCCCAAGGGGAAAAAATGAGGTGAGCGACACATCGCACCGCTCAACCTGCCTACCCTTGCTCCGTTTCCGGCCTGGGGGGATTCAGCGGGAGCTGGTCGTGTGCGCTCACCGGCTGCAAAAGTAAGGGTTTCCGGCCAGAATATCAAATACGGGAGGTTATTGTTTAGGGATTATTTCGGTCTTTTCCCCGAAATAAGTAACGAAGCGCTGCATTTCGTTAGCCAGCTCTGTATTCTGGGTGGCGCGATGGTAGGTATCGGCAATGGCCCGCATCGTCTGGAAGATAAAACGGTCCATTTCAATAACCTGCATGTCCTGCGTCCACAGGTCGATCTTGAGGGTGTCTTTGGTTTCCTTATCAAAAAGGGAGATGAGGATGGCTTTTACCTCCTGCGCTCCCGGTCCGTTGGGGTTGTCTTCGGCTTCCCAGGTGATCTTTACCGGGATGTTCTGGCTGTTGAGGCCGACCGATACTGTGATATCCGAGCTTTTCTTTACTTCCGTATCCATGTTTCAGCGTTTATCTTATGTCTTGGTGATGTCTTGATTATCCGTATCAGCCAGCTCGTGTATCTGGTGGGAGGGGTAAACGTGGAGGCCTCCTTCCAGGCGCTGGGCGGAATGGATCATAGCGCGGGCGACTTTTATAGCTTCCACCGGGCGGTACTTGCCCAGCAGTTCGCCCCCGGTAAGCCGGTCCAGCCCCAGTGACAGCCGGCCGGCGAGTTGTTCTGCCAGGCGGCTGTCCTGGCGGTTGCCCAGCAAAACTGCAGGCTGGAAAATATGCACCGACCAGAAGGGCAGCTCTTTGACAGCCGCCTCCAACTCGCCTTTGACCCGGGAGTAGAAAAACAGTGAATCCGGGTCGGCGCCCACCGCCGAAACCAGCAGCAACTGATTGACGCCGTTTTCGGCAGCCAGGCGGGCCGATTCGTAGGCATAGGTGTAATCTACCTTGTAAAATGCTTCCCGGCTGCCTGCCTTGGCCATGGTGGTGCCCAGGCAGGAAAACAGGTCATGGCCCTTCAGCAGGGGCGCATAATCTTCCAGGCGGTTGAAGTCAATGGAGTGTTGTTCCAGCTGCGGATGCTCCATATCCAGTTTGCGCCGCCCGAAGCTGACCACCTTTCGGTAGGAGGGGTGTTGCAGGAGTTGATGAAGGCACTGGCCACCCACCAGGCCGGAAGCGCCGAAAATCAAAGCTGTTTTATGATGCTGGCTGATCTCCAAGGTTGAGCATTTTGGGCAAAGGTAAGGTTTTTGGTTGATTGGGTTGGTTGGTTGGTTGGGTTGGTTGATTGGGTTGGTTGGTTGATTGGGTTGATTCTGCCCTCTTGCTGCAATCCTGCCCCACCAATTCACCAATCAACGAATAACGAATCCACGAACCTACTTCTCCACCCGAAGCTCATAATAGGAAGCCGAAAGGCCGCCCCATATTCCCAGCCCGCCTTCCACGTTGGAGTCGATGATGGTGTAACTGGAGAACGGCCCCTGGTTGGCGGAGTTATATTCCAGGGTATTCCAGAAATTGAAGTGGGCTTCATCCAGTGTTATCCACTTGATGGCAACCGTGTCGCCCACTGCATACAGGCCAAAGGTTTCGAAGTCGAACTCCTGGGCGCCGCGGGGTTCCGGCCTGAATAGCGGGAAAATGGCCTGCTGGCCATCGATGAGGCGGTCGTCCAGGACCGAGGCTATGGGGCTGATATAACCATTGCTGTTGATCCCTACCTGGTAGCGGTAAAAATTGGTTTCTCCTTCTGGGTCCTGCAGATAGCAAAGGAGTTGGGCCAGGGAATCGCTGGCCTCCCCGGGCGGTTCGCGAAAGCGCAGGGAGTCCAGGCCGACATGAGTGGGAATAGTGGTGACTGCGTGTAGTTGTTGCCCTTCTGCTTCTACGTCCAATGTGTAGGTTTTCCCCTCTTCGCCCCGAAGGCTGAAAGACAGGTCGATGTAAACGCAGAAGTTGAACCCCAGGCTGTCCGGATTGAAACCGAAAAGCACACTGGCCAGGCGCTTTTCCTCTTCGCTGAGTTCGTCGAGGCAGAGTTCGGAGAGTTCCACCGTTCTTTCTCCATCCGATACTTTTACGGAAGCATTGCGCACGAAGGTGCCTTCGATGTCTTCAGCGCTGAACCGGCTGAAAAAAGGAACGCTCCGGGTCAGGATGACAAAGGGAGGGCTGGGCCGCTGTCCGGCTTCGATATACCCTTCCACTACGATCTGCGGCGGAACGTCGGCACTTTCCGGGATGAATTCTTCTTCGCAGGAAACGGCCAGCAGAGCGGCCAGTAATATTGCCGGGATAATATTCTTCATGGATCTTTTTTTCATCGGAAGCGCCTGTGAATGGGCAATGAACATGGCGGAATGAGCCAGTTGTATGCTTACTTCCGGCCTCAGGGCCAGGTACAGCCCATCCTTTCGCTTCTACCGGGATCATAACACCCATGAAGCAAAGGTGTTTACCTCAATCCACCTTTTTATACTTCAACCGGATGGAATTGCCGATGACCACGACATCGGAGAAGGCCATAAACAGAGCGCCCCACATGGGGTTGAGGAAGCCCATGGCTGCGACCGGAATGGCGACAATATTGTAGGCAAAGGCCCAGAAGAGGTTCTGCCGGATGGTAAGTACGGTATGACGGCTGATGGCCCAGGCTTTTTCCAGGTGTTCCAGCCTGCCGTTGAGCAATACGATCTGCGCCGACTGAATGGCTACCTGAGACGCATTGCTCAGGGAAATACCGACCGTGGCTTTGGCCAGCGCCGGGGCGTCGTTGATCCCATCGCCGATCATGGCGGTGGGGGCTTCCCGGGAGAGCTTTTCCACCACCTCGAGCTTCTGTTCCGGCAACTGCTCGGCAAAGGCCCTGTCGATCCCCAGCTCGGAGGCTACCTCCTCGGTTTTTGCCCGGCGGTCTCCGGAGAGGACAACCGGTTGGACGCCCTGTTCTTTGAAGTAGGCTATTACGCCTTTGGCCTCCGGCTTCAGTTCGTCGGTGATGTCGATCGTGGCAAGGAGGGCGCCGTTTTCGGTGAGGTAAAGGCTCTGCCCCCCGTTGGCGGGGGCTTTATCCAGGATCCGGCCGGAGCCGATCCGGAATTCATTGCCGTCATTGTCCTTGCCGATTATACCAACACCCCGCTTTTCCTCTACGCTTGCCAGTTCTACCTGCTGTCCGTTCAGGCGCTCCTCCATCTCGCGGGTGAGCGATTTGGCGATGGGGTGGGAGGAGTGCTGCTCCAGCTTGTAGATCAGGGCGTTGGCTCGTTCTTCGGTTCCCTTGTGGTAGGTGATGTTCTTGATCCGGAACTGCCCGCTGGTCAGGGTGCCCGTCTTGTCAAAAACGGCGTTCCGGATGCGGGTGAAGGCCTCCAGGGTCTGTCCGCCTTTCACCAGGATGCCGTTGCGGGCAAGGCGCCCGACGCCCACCATCACGGCTGTCGGCGTGGCAAGCCCCATGGCGCAGGGGCAGGAGATGACCAGTACGGCGATGGCGTTCATGAGGGCTTTCTGAAAAGGCAGGCCGAAAGCGAAATGGCCGATGAGTAGAGTAAGCAGGGCTATGCCCAGGACCACCGGAACGAAAATGGCGCTGATCTTGTCGGCCAGGCGCTGAATGTCGGGTTTGTCCTGCTGGGCGGTCTTCACCAGTTCGATCATCTGGCTCAGAACGGTGTTCCGCCCGGTGGCGGTTACTTCCATACGGAAATTGCCGCTCAGGGCCAGCGAAGAGCCGATGACCTTATCGCCGGCGCTCTTTTCTACGGGTATACTCTCACCGGTAAGCATGGATTCGTCTATGGACGCCTCGCCCTGCGTGATGAGGCCGTCGAGCGGGACCTGGTCTCCTTCATTGACCTGCAGGATGTCTCCAACCTGAACCTCTTCCTGCCTGAGGGTGACGATAGCCCCGGAGGGCGTTACCCGCCGGGCTTTTTTTACCTGCAGTTTCGCCAGCTCGCCGATCGCCGTGGTGGTTTGCTCCACAGCTCGCTTTTCCAACCAGTTGCCTACCAGGACCAACGTAAAAATAGTGGCGCTGGTCTCATAAAATATGTAATTGGGCTCCCACATCAGGGTCCCGATAAGGCTGTATATGAAAGCCGCCGTGCCGCCCACAAAGATGAGCACGTCCATATTGGGCACTCCTCCTTTCAGGGAACTCAGGGCGCTGCGCCCGAAGTGGGTGAAGCCGATGACAAAGGGAGGAAGACAAATGGCCATCTGCCACCAGAAGTTGTCCATCAGCGGAAAGTGAATACCTCCCACCATAAGAAGATGGTGCAGCAGCAGGGGCAAAGTAAAAATGGCGCTGACGAGCAACTTGCGCTCCAGCGTCCACCACCTTTGCCTTTTCGGCTGATCCTCTTCTACTACGCTGTAACCGAGCTTGTGGATGCCTTTTTTTACTTCTTCCAGGCTGATATCCGAGCTGCCCTGCCGGTAGCGCACTTCCTTGGTCTGGAAATTTACATAAACGTCTTGTACTCCCTTTCTTTCCAGAAAACGGTTGAGGCTGGCTGCACAGTTGTTGCAGGTCATGCCTTCCACCTTCAGTTCTACTATATCGTTAGCCATGATTTTTTTCAAGTATCTTTATTCTGCAATCCAATGAACAAGGATGCTTGTTCACCTTTTAAGTAAGTACGGCCTGCGTTAAAAGGCCGTTTTCATCTTTGATGGTACAATTTTAATAACATTTAAAATAAAAATCAGATCAGTAATGAGAACCCTTAGTTTATTTTTCGCCATGCTGGCTATGTTGTTGGCCGCCTGCCAGGGTGGTTCTTCGAACCAGCAGGAACAGCAACAGGAAGAAGAAATGCCGGAAATGAAGTATACGGTAACGCCTTTTTCCCCGTCCAAATCCTACCCCGATGCCAGGATCGAGTCCATGGCCTTCGTCAACGGCCAGTTTAAGTTCTCACTGAATGAAAGCGATTATGCGCTTGGCGTGCAAACGCCCGACGCCGATCAGAAAATGTGCGCCAACTCCGCCCAGGGACAGCACATTCACCTTATCGTCGATAACGAGCCCTACGCGGCCAAGTACGAAGCCATGTTCGATTATGAAATTCCCGATGGGGAACACTACATCCTGGCTTTTCTTTCCCGTTCCTATCACGAATCCATCAAGACGGATGGCGCCCACATGGCGGTAAAGGCAACGGTCGAGAACAACACCATTGCGGAAACCGAGGACATCAGCGTCCCGATGCTGTTCTACAGCCGCCCCAAAGGAACGTATACCGGCAAGGCGGAAACAGAAAAAGTGATGCTTGATTTTTATCTCGTCAACGCCACTCTGGGCACTCAGTATAAGGTAAAGGCCGAGATCAACGGCGAGGAGCACATGATCGACAACTGGCAGCCGTACTATGTGGAAGGCCTGCCCATGGGAGAAAATACCATCAAGCTAACATTGGTGGATGCCCAGGGCAATATGGTGGATACTCCGCTCAACCCGGTAAGCCGGACGTTTACCCTGCAGGAGGACCCGGCAGAGCAGTAGGATAGTGCTTCATGGTTTTATGATTGAGGGCGCTCCGGAGAGTCCCTCTAAGGGGATGAAGGAATGAGGGAATGAGGGAATGAAGGAATGAATGCGAATTCCATATGTTAAAGTCTTTTTTACAAGCCCTAATACGTATAGAATTACATTCATTCCTTCGTTGGACGAGACTGTTTAGAAATGTGGGTCTTTAAAAGCAAAAATCCTTTGTTTTCAGCGGCCTGGCGAACACCGAACACCGAATTCCGAACAGCGCCCATTGGACTTTCCGGTGCGCCCTCAACAATAAAAAAGCACCACGCACAGGGAGCCTGCGGTGGCGCCAAAATAGCCAGTAAACCTGTAGCCTTTCGGCTACTTCACAAACTATATTACCCAAAAAATACACGCCAAATTAAAAAGTACGGCCCTATAGAGTAAGCACAATCCCCGATCCATCCCCTTCGATGGTTTCCAGGCAGGGCCGTACAGAAAAACCCTTAGAAAAATTCGTTTTGATGTAGTACTTTAGTTGTTTCGTGTTCTGTTTAAGTTAAAACAACTACCGTGCCAAAAACGAAATTCCACTTCCTCCTCCTGTTTTTTTTCATTCTGTTTCTGGGCGGTGGCTGCAGGAAAGCTGCCCCAGCCCTCGATTATTCCGCTGTCAAAACGTTCACTGCCGACTCTGCGGCGGTAGTTTCCCCTCACCCTCTGGCTACCCGGGTGGGGGTGGAGGTGCTGAAAAAAGGAGGCAATGCCGTGGATGCGGCGGTGGCGGTGCAGTTCGCCCTTGCGGTCGTATACCCCCGGGCCGGCAATATCGGAGGGGGCGGGTTTATGGTGATCCGTACTGCGGAAGGGGCGGTGGCCGCGCTCGATTACCGGGAGAAAGCTCCTTTGGGGGCGCATCGCGACATGTACCTCGACAGCCTGGGCAACGTCATCGAAGGGCTGAGCACGATGGGGCACCTGGCGGCAGGCATACCGGGAACGGTGGCCGGCCTGTTTGAGGCGCACCGCAAATACGGCCGGATACAGGACATGAAAGAACTGATCCAGCCGGCTATCGAACTGGCGGAGAAAGGCTTTCGGTTGTCTTCTGCGGAAGCCGAACGGCTCAACCGCTTTCAGGAGGCATTTCGAAAATACAACGAAGAACCCAACCCTTTCATCAAGGATTCCTTCCGGATGGGAAGCCTGATGGTGCAGGAAAAACTGGCTTCTACCCTGAAACAGATCCGGGATAGAGGCAGGGCCGGCTTTTACGAAGGCCCTGTAGCCGAGGCGATTGTCGAAGAGGTACAAAGCGGCAATGGCCTCATAACCCTGGAAGGCCTGCGGAGTTATGAGGCGAAGTGGCGGGAGCCGGTTATCGGCGAATATGGCAATTATCGCATCATCTCTATGCCGCCATCCTCCAGCGGCGGTATTGCCCTGGTGCAAATGCTGAAAATGGTGGAGCCATACCCACTCCATGAATATGGCTTCCACTCAACCCGGGCGGTGCACCTTATGGTGGAAGCGGAACGGCGTGCGTATGCCGACCGCGCAGCCCATCTCGGCGACAGCGATTTCTATGACGTTCCCCGCGACTCCCTGCTTTCCGACGCCTACCTGCGGGCACGCATGGGCAGCTTTGACGCCGCACAGGCCACGGCCAGCGACTCTATCCTGGCCGGTAACTTCAATTTGCTGAAGGAGAGTTATGAAACAACCCATACTTCCGTTGTGGATGCCAGCGGCAATGCGGTTTCGGTAACCACAACCCTCAACTCCAACTACGGCTGCAAGGTTTGGGTGGATGGCGCCGGCTTTTTCCTCAATAATGAGATGGACGATTTCAGCGCCAAGCCGGGAGTGCCCAACCAGTTCGGCCTGCTGGGGGCGGAAGCCAACGCCATACAGCCCGGCAAGCGCATGCTGAGCTCCATGACGCCAACCATCGTTGAAAAAGACGGAGCGTTGTTCATGGTGCTGGGAGCCCCGGGCGGTTCAACGATCATTACCGCCGTCTTTCAGGTATTTGTAAATGTGGCCGAATTCGGCATGAGCCTGGAGGAAGCCGTCAACGCCGGCCGCTTTCACCACCAGTGGCTGCCCAACGCCATCCTGATCGAGGACAACGCCTTTCCGGACAGCACCAAACAGGCGCTGGAGGCCATGGGGCACAGCTTTAACATCGTCGGGCGCATGGCGGTCATAAAGGCCATCCAACGCTTGCCCGGCGGCCGCCTGCAGGGTGTGGGCGACCCCCGAAACCCGGATGATGATGCGGGAGGTTATTAGCCCCCCGCGGCTCTTCCATTTCCTCACACCGCCCGGATGATGTCATACTTGGTCAGGATGTGCAGCGTCCCCGCCTTATCCTTGGCCATCACGGCGGGAATGGTACGGCTGACGTACCGGCTCAGCTGGCTGAAAGGAAGGTCTACCGGTACGACCGGAAAAGGATCGCCCATTATGTCTCCCACCTTGTTTTCCGAATTGTCGAAAGGGTTTTCGAGGAGGTAGGATAGTACCGCCGTTTCGGTGATGGAGCCCACCATTTTTTCGCCTTCCATTACCGGCATCTGGGAAATGTCGTGTTCCTTCATGATGCGGAAGGCCTGGCGGACGGTGTCTCCGGTGTTTACCGAGATAAACTGATGGTTTCCCTTTTTCATGGCCAGGATATCTTTGACGCTCAGCTCGCGTTCGAGGAAGCCGCGCTCCCGCATCCAGTCGTCGTTGTAGATCTTGCCGACGTAGCGGCTGCCGTGGTCGTGAATGACCAGCACCACGATGTCGTCTTTGGTAAGCTTGTCTTTGAGCTGCAGCAGGCCGGCGACGGCAGAACCGGCGGAATAGCCCATCAGCAGGCCCTCTTCCCGGGCCAGGCGCCGCGCCATCAGGGCGCCGTCCTTGTCCGTGACCTTCTCGAAGTAATCGATGACGCTGAAATCGACGTTCTTGGGCAGGATATCCTCACCGATACCTTCTGTGATGTAAGGATAGATCTCGTTGGTGTCAAACTCGCCGGTTTCGTGGTACTTCTTGAATACAGACCCGTAGGTATCTATGCCCCACACTTTTATGTCGGGGTTTTTCTCCTTGAGGTATTTGCCGGTGCCGGAGATGGTGCCTCCGGTCCCTACACCGACGACGAGGTGGGTGACTTTGCCGTTGGTCTGTTCCCAGATCTCCGGGCCGGTGGTTTCATAATGAGCCTGTTTGTTGGAGAGGTTGTCGTATTGGTTGCACCAATAGGAGTTGGGGATCTCTTCACTCAGGCGGCGTGCCACCGAGTAATAAGAGCGGGGGTCGTCCGGCTCTACATTGGTCGGGCAGACGATCACCTCGGCGCCGACAGCCTTTAGCATGTCGATCTTCTCCTTGGATTGTTTGTCGCTGGTGGTAAAAATGCACTTGTAGCCATTCACGGCCGCCGCCAGGGCTAACCCCATGCCGGTATTGCCGGAGGTACACTCGATGATGGTGCCTCCGGGCCGTATGTCACCTCTCTTTTCGGCATCCTCCAGCATCTTGACCGCCATGCGGTCTTTGATGGAGTGGCCCGGGTTGAACGTTTCCACCTTCATCAGCACCAGCGCCGGGATCTCCGCCGTCACTTTGTTGAGCTTCACCAGCGGCGTATTGCCGATGGTTTCGAGTATACTGTTCTTATAGTTCATTTTCTTCGGGTTTGGTTGCCCGTCTTCGCTGCGCTGGCCCGGGCTTATTGATTGATTTTTACCCGGCTGAGGGACGAAGACGGGGGTTGATTGGGTTGATTGGGTTGATTTAGCCGGAGCGTTCAACATACCTTGCCACCAGGGCAGAGCGCCCCAATCAACCAAATCCACAAAACCAACCCAATCAACTAAGAAACCGCAAAGGTATTCAAATTATACTAACGATAATATTTAACCTTCACGAAAAAACGGGCGTCGATGGCCCCCAGAAGTTTGGCGGCCAGGGGAGAGAGGATGACCACCACATCGTCCCGGTAGGCCGTATCCGGTATTTTGCCTATGACTTTTACATAAACAATGCGGTTGTTCATTGGGTTGAGCACTTCGATGATGGAATTCCTGGGGGCGTAGCGGTGGAGGGCGTAGAGGTCGGAATCTTCCTTGCTGTCCTTCTGCCAGAAGGCAACGCCCTGGCTTTCGTATTGCCGTTTTCCCGCAGCTTCAAACTGGTAGATCTTTTTCAGGGCGGCGTTGCGGCGGGCCAGCGGGCCGCCGGCATGCTGGCGGAGCGTGTCGGGGATGCCGAATACGCTGATCCACCCGACGTGCAGTTGCTGCCCCTCTTTCAGGGTGTGGCCTGCCATGTTGTTGCGGGCCATGAGCAGTTCCATCGGCATGCGAAAATAGGATTTGGCAATGCGATACATGGTGTCGCCCCTTTTCACCACATAAAATACCGGTACATTTTCGCTGGGCTGGAAGCCGGATTCCATGTATCGCTTGATGGCTGCGTTGGGGATGGGCACGCGGATGGGCATACCTATTTTTACCGGCTGGTCTTTCAGCCCCGGGTTGAAATAATACAGCTCCTCGACGGACAGCCCGTAAAACCGGGCCAGGGAATAGAGGGTCTGTTTGGGGGCTACGATGTGGTCGAAGTACTTCTCCTCAAAAGGGCCGATGCTCAGAAATATAGTATCTTTGGCAGTCAGGTAATTGAGGCTGTCGCCGGTTGCCGCCAGTTTGTCCGGAAGCGACAAAAGGAGGAGCGCCAAGAACAACAATTTTCTCATAGTGTTTCAAACTTGTTTGGAATGCCGCAGCGTACGCCACGGCATCGTTTTGATCACGGTACAGGTACAAATATATGAAAACCATAGGTATCATACCCGCTCGTTTTGCTTCTTCCCGCTTTCCGGGAAAGCCGCTGGTAGAAATTGCCGGGAAAACGGTCATCCGGCGGGTTTATGAACAGGCACAGCAGGCGCGCCGCCTGGATGAGGTCATCGTAGCTACGGATGACGCCCGCATTTATGAGCACGTCGAAAGCTTTGGCGGCCATGCAGTGATGACGGCTGCCCGCCACCGCAGTGGCACCGAACGCTGTGCGGAAGTCGCCGCCCGCCTGGAGGCGGCCGATGCCGTCGTCAATATACAGGGAGACGAGCCGTTTATCGCTCCGGAGCAGATCGACCTGGTGGCTGAGCCGCTGGCCCGGCGGGATTCCGTGCAAATCAGCACCCTGGCCAAGCGAATTGAAAAGGCCGAAGAACTCTACAACCCCAACGTCGTAAAAGTGGTTTTTAACCGCCGGCACTCGGCCATGTATTTCAGCCGCAGTACCATCCCCTACCTCCGGGATGTGCCGCCCGGCGAATGGCTGGCCAAAGCGGAATACTATAAGCACATCGGCCTGTACGGCTTCCGCCGGGAGGTGTTGCTGGAACTGGCGGAGCTCCCGCCATCCCACTACGAGCGATGGGAGTCCCTGGAACAGCTTCGCTGGTTATACGAAGGCTTTCCCATTTTTGTCGGCCTGACCGACAAAGAAACCATTGGTATCGATACGCCGGAAGACCTGGCGCGCGCCATGGCCACCATAAAACCGGAAAAATGAATTTTTGCAGCCATTGCGGGTCAGATCAGCTGGAGTTCCGGGTTCCGAAAGGGGACAACCGGCCCCGGTACGTGTGTTCAAATTGTGGCGTCATCCACTATTCCAACCCCAGGATCGTCACCGGCTGCCTGCCGATATGGGAGCATAAGGTGCTGCTGGCCCGCCGCGCCATCGAGCCGCGCAAGGGCTACTGGAACGTCCCGAGCGGCTATATGGAAAACGGCGAGACGGTAGAGCAGGGCGCCGCCCGGGAAGTATGGGAGGAAACCCTGGCAAAAGTGCAGGAGCTTCGCCTCCATACCGTTTTCAGCATTCCCCACATCAACCAGGTGTATATTCACTTCCTGGCCGAACTCAATGATCCGGATTTCGGGGTGGGAGAGGAGTCGCTCGATGTGCGCCTCTTCGCCGAAGAGGAGATCCCCTGGAAGGAGATTGCCTTTACTTCCTCTGTATTTACCCTGGAGCATTACTTTGAAGACCGGCGCAATGGGCGGCAGGAGGTGCATATGGGGGTGATGGAGATGGGGTGAGGCTACTGAAAGCCCTCCATCACAAAAAACCCCCATGAAACCCCATCGGCAGCAATGCCTTACCCGACTCCAGCATATAGATCTCCCCTTCCGACCCCTGTAAGATAACCACCATGGCTGCCCCCTGCCGGTCCTCCGTTTCGCTGATGGCCTGCCGGCAGGCGCCGCAGGGCGAGACCGGCTGGGCGATCACCTTTTTGTCGCTGTGCACCGTCACCGCCATGGCGCGGACGGCCACCTCCGGGTGCTGCATGGCGGCGTTGCCCAGGGCCGTCCGCTCGGCGCAGATGCACATGGAGTAGGCGGCGTTCTCCTGGTTGGCGCCCTGAACGACCTCCCCGTTGTTCATCAGCACGGCCGCTCCTACCCGGAAGTTGGAATACGGGGCGTAGGCCTTATCTCTGGCGGCCCGGGCGCTGTCCAGTAATTCGCGGTATTCAGCGGGAAGTTCTCTTGCCGATTCGTAGACTTTGATTTTTGTGCTGATCGTTATTTCTTTCATCGCTTTACCTGAAGTGAATAAAACACTATATTGCGCCCGTTCGTATAAGAGGCTCTTGCATTTATACGGAACAGGAAAATTACCTCATTGTTAAGACAAAACCAACTTATGAACAGCATATTGATTATCGGCGCGGGGCGTTCGGCCACTGCATGTATCAGATATGTGCTGGATAAAGCCAAGGAACGCAACTGGTTCGTTACTGTTGCCGACGCCGACCCGAAACTGGCGGAAGCCAAAGTCGCCGGCCACCCCAATGGCCGGGGAACCTGGCTGGACGTGCACAAGGTGAACGACCGCCGGGACCTGATCGGCAGGGCAGACGTGGTCGTTTCCCTTCTTCCCGCCCACCTTCACCTGGAAGTGGCCCACGATTGCATCAAGCTGAAAAAACACCTCATTACGGCCTCCTACGTATCACAGGAAATGTACCGGCTGGGGGATGAGGCGCGCGACCGGGAGTTGATCTTCATGGGAGAAATGGGCCTGGACCCGGGCATCGACCACATGTCGGCCATGCGGCAGATCGCCCGGATCAAAAAGGAAGGAGGTAAGATCACCGCTTTTCGCTCTTACACCGGCGGCCTGGTCGCTCCGGAAAGCGATGATAACCCCTGGAACTATAAGTTTACCTGGAACCCCCGCAATGTGGTCCTTTCCGGGCAGGGGACGGCCCAGTATCTGGAAGGGGGGAAATTCAAATTTATCCCCTACAACCGCCTCTTCGAAGAATACCGGACAATTGACGTGCCGGGCTATGGAGAATATGAAGCTTACGCCAACCGGGACAGCCTGCTTTACCGGGAAGTATATGGGTTGGCCGGGATCCCCAACATTCTGAGGGGCACCATCCGCACCAAAGGCTTCTGTGATGCCTGGAATGCGCTGGTCCGCATCGGGCTGACAGATGGGGGTTATCCGATCGTGGATTCCGGAAAACTCACCTACCACGAGCTGTTGGAAGGTTATCTCAGCCCCGATGACAATTCGGGCTCGGTGAAGGACCGCATCGCCCGCCTGATCGGAGAAGAACCCGACTCCGTCGTGATGAAAAAGCTGGATTGGCTGGGCCTGTTCCGCAAGAAGAAGATCCGCGTGCCGAATGCTACCCCGGCGCTCATTCTGGAAAACCTGCTGCTCGACAAATGGAAACTCAAGCCCGATGATAAAGACATGATCATCATGCAGCACGAATTTGAATACGAACTGGATGGGAAACGGAAAGAAACCGTTTCCACGCTGGTAATGAAGGGGGAGGATGCGCAGGACACGGCTATGTCGAAACTGGTGGGCCTGCCTCTGGGTATCTTTGTCAAACTCGTTATGGAAGGAAAGATCACTTCCACCGGGGTCAACATCCCGGTAATGCCCGAAGTGTATGAACCTGTGCTCGATGAACTGGAAGAATATGGGGTCGTATTTTCGGAGCATGAAAAAGTATAGGACAAACTGAAGATCCTTCAACCTTTTTACAGCAGCAATATCCGGGCCCTGCAGGCCTTCAACCTGTTGCGGCAGGGCGGAACTATCCTCATTGCCATCCTGTTGGCAAAGAGCCCGCTGTCCACAACAGAGATCGGCATCTACGAGATGCTTTTATACATCGGCTTTACACTCACGGCTTTCTGGGTGGCCGGGCTGATGCAGGGCTTTCTGGCCCGTTATCCCCAACTGCCCGAAGAGGAACGCCCCGTTTTCCTGTTCAATGTGTATTTGTTTTTTCTGGCGGCCAGTTCGGCAGTGCTGGCTCTGATGCTGGGGGCAAAAGAGGGGGTCCTCCTGGTGCTTACCGGCCAGCCGGAACTGCCTTATTACGAAATTTTTGCGGTTTTCCTCTGGCTCAACGTGCCGACGTACCTGGTGGAGAATTTTTACCTGGTGTTGCGCCGGCCGAAAGTGATCTTGTACTTTGGCTTTTTTGCGTTCGGCCTGCAGGTGCTGGCGGTGCTTGTTCCGGTTTTTCTGGGGTTCGGTTTAGAGTGGAGCTTCTATTCGCTGATATTCCTGGGCATACTGAAATATGTATGGCTATTCCTGCTGCTGGCCCGCCGGAGCGCCTTCCGGCTCAGTATCGGTATGGCGCTCCAATGGGCCTCCCTGTCCGTTCCGCTCATGCTTTACGCCCTGATGGGTAGCTTCAACCAGTCGTTTGACAACTGGCTGGTCAATTTTTTTTACCAGGGAGACGAACAGGTATTTGCCGTCTTCCGGTACGGCTCCCGGGAGCTGCCCCTGGCCCTGGCCCTTACCAATGCCTTTGGCACAGCCATGCTTCCCGAGGTGGCGGACAACCTGGAGGCTTCCCTGCTGGCCATCCGGGAAAAATCCCTGAAGCTGTTCCACCTGTTATTCCCGCTTTCTATTTTGATGGTGCTCACCAGTGAATGGCTGTTCCCTTTGGTATTCAATGAAGACTTTCGCGCCAGCGCCCTCATCTTTAATATCTTTTTGTTGGTGACGGCCAGCCGCCTTGTCTTTTCCCGCACCATTCTGGTGGCGCTGAATGCCAACCGCATGATCTTTTATTTTTCCGTACTGGAGCTGGCTTTCAACATAGCGCTTAGCTTCGCATTGGTTCCTTTTCTGGGGCTGGCAGGTATTGCAGTGGGGACGGTAGCGGCTTACGCCCTGGAAAAAGTCCTGCTTTGCTGGTATTTGTACCGAAAATTCGGCATCGGCATCGGGCGGTATAC
>JAGFJE010000350.1 GCA_024103175.1 Phaeodactylibacter sp. | reverse complement strand
CCCTCTCCAAAGCACATTATTCCTTAACTTTACCCTTCTTTCTACAAACAAATCCAAAACCAATGCCACGTACAATCATCCCTCTGTTACTGTTGCTGACAACAACATTATTTGCCCAGGAAAACCCCCTGTGGATGCGCTACCCGGCCATCTCCCCCGACGGCACGGCCATCGTCTTCAGCTACAAAGGCGACCTGTACCGCGTGCCTGCCGAGGGCGGGCTGGCCTACCCGCTAACCCTGCACGAGGCCTACGACCACAGCCCCGTATGGTCGCATGACGGAAAGTCCATCGCCTTCGCATCGGACCGCTACGGCAATTTCGACGTATTTGTCATGCCCGCGGAAGGCGGAACAGCCAGGCGGCTGACCTACCACTCGGCGAGCGACTACCCGTCCGACTTCACCGCCGACGACAAGGCCGTCCTGTTCTCCTCCTCCCGCCTGGATATTGCCTCCAATGTGCAGTTCCCTTCCGGGGTGCTCCCGGAGCTCTACCAGATATCCGTGGATGGGGGCATGCCCCGGCAGGCCCTGCCGGTGCCCGCCCTGGACACCCGGGTAAGCCCCGACGGCAACCTGCTCGTCTACCACGACCGCAAAGGGTACGAGGACGAGTTCCGTAAACACCACACTTCCTCCGTCACCCGCGACGTATGGCTGTACGACAGGGAAAAGGACAGCTACCGCCAGCTGACGGACTTCGAGGGCGAAGACCGCAACCCCGTCTTCGTACCCGGCCAGAATGCGATCTATTACCTCAGCGAGGAGGCCGGTGATTTCAACGTTTTCCGAATGTCTCTGGACAACCCCACTCAGAAAAAGCAGCTGACTTCCTTCGAAAAGCACCCCGTGCGTTACCTGACCGTGAGCGACGACGGCGCCCTCTGCTTCCACTTCAACGGTGAGATCTACACCATGAAGGAGGGGCGGGAACCACAAAAAGTCGAGATAAAGATCGCCACCGGCGACCGCTACAACGACGCCGAAACCGTCAAGGCCAACAGCGACATTTCCGAGATGGCCCTCTCCCCCAACGCCAAGGAGATGGCCTTCATCCACCGGGGCGAAGTCTTCGTCGCTTCGGTAGCGGAAGGCACCACCCGCCGCATCACCAATACGCCCGAACAGGAGCGCTCCGTGAGCTTCAGCCCCGACGGCCGCTCCCTGCTCTACGCCGGCGAGCGCAACGGCAGCTGGAACGTCTACCAGGCTTCCATCCACCGCGAAGAGGAGCCCTATTTCTTCAACGCCACCCTGATCGATGAAAAGCCCGTGGCGGACAGCCCGGCGGAAGAATTCCAGCCCGCCTACTCCCCCGACGGCAAAGAAGTCGCCTACCTGGAAGAACGCACCACCCTGAAAGTGATCAACCTGGAAAGCAAGGCCATCCGCACCATCTTGCCCGGCGATAAGAACTATTCCTACTCAGACGGAGACCAATACTACCAATGGTCGCCGGACGGCAAGTGGTTCCTGGTAGAATTCCTGCAACCCAAACAATGGACCAGCCAGGCCGGCCTGGTGAGCGCCGAAGGCGGTAAGGAGCCCGTCAACCTCAGCAAAAGCGGCTACGGCGCCGGGCGCCCCAAATGGATGATGGAAGGGCAGATGGCCCTCTGGTTCTCCGACCGCGACGGCATGCAAAACCACTCCGGCCGGGGCGGCGAAGTGGACGCCTACGGCCTGTTCTTCACCCAGGATGCCTACGATAAGTTTACCATGGATGAAGAGGAATACAAACTGATGAAGGAGAAAGAGAAAGAGGAAAAGAAGGAAGGCGAAAATGAGGAGGAAAAGAAAAAAGACAAAGAGGAAGTTAAGCCCGTCAAGATAGAGCTCGACGGCATCGAGGACCGCAAGGAACGCCTGACCATCCACTCCTCTCAGATGGCGGACGCCTACGTCACCAAAGACGGCGAAAAGCTGTTCTACCTGGCCAAATTCGAAAAGGGGTATGACCTCTGGAAGACGGACCTCCGCAGCAAAGACACGAAGATCCTCACCAAGCTGGGCAGTAAATCGCCCAGCGAGTTCATCGTCGACAAGGAAGAAAAGAACATCTTCGTTCTGGCCGACGGCCAGATCAAAAAGATAGAGATCGAGTCCGGGGAGGCCAAGCCCATCGGCATCAGCGGCGAGATGGTGCTGCAGGAGCCCGCCGAGCGGCAGTACCTCTTCGAGCACGTCTGGCGGCAGGTCGACAAGAAGTTCTACAAAACGGACCTGCACGACGTGGAATGGGAAGAATACAAGCAGGCCTACGCCCGCTTCCTGCCCCACATCAACAACGACCACGACTTTGCCGACATGCTCAGCGAAATGCTGGGCGAGCTCAACGCCTCCCATACCGGCGCCCGCTACCGGCCCAAAAATGAAACGGGCGACCAGACGGCGGCCCTGGGCCTGTTCTACGACTACGGCCACAAAGGCGACGGCCTGAAGGTCGAGGAGGTGATGGACAAGAGCCCCGTGGTGAAGGAAGGGTCGAAAATAAAGGCCGGCGTTATCATCGAGAAGATCGACGGCCAGGCCATTACTGCCGGGTCCAACCCCTACCAGTTGCTCAACCGGAAGGCGGACAAGAACACCCTCCTCTCTCTTTTCGACCCGGAAAGCGGCGAACGCTGGGAAGAAGTGGTAAAACCCATCTCCCAGGGGGAAGAGAATGAACTGCGCTATGAGCGCTGGGTAGAAAACTGCCGGAAAACAGTAGAAGAACTTTCCGATGGCCGCCTCGGTTACGTGCACGTACGCGGTATGAATGACGACAGCTACCGCACGGTTTACGAAGAAGTGCTGGGCCGCCACGCCAATAAAGAAGCCCTGATCGTGGACACCCGCTTCAACGGGGGCGGCTGGCTGCACGACAACCTGGCCACCTTCCTCAGCGGCCAGAAATACGTGACCATGATGCCGCGCGGGCAGGACCTCGGCAGCGAGCCCATGTCGAAGTGGTATAAGCCTTCGGTAGTGCTGATGAGCGAGAGCAACTACTCCGACGCCCACATGTTCCCCTACGCCTACAAGGCCCTGGGCATCGGCAAGCTGATCGGGATGCCGGTACCGGGCACCGCCACGGCCGTCTGGTGGGAGCGCCTGCACACTGGCGACCTCATCTTCGGCATTCCCCAGGTGGGCGTCGTCACCAACGACGGCGAGTACCTGGAGAACAACCAACTGGAGCCCGACATCAAGGTGCCCAACGAGCCGGGCGTGGTCAGCAAAGGCAAAGACCAGCAATTGGAGGCGGCAGTGGAAGAACTGCTGAAGCAGTTGGAAAAGGCGCGGCCGTAATGCACAGGAACCTTACTCCTGCGCAGTTATTAGGGGACCCGAAGTTGATGGTTATTGGTTATTGATGAGCCCGGGGCTTCGTCTCCCAACGCCATTAATAACCAATAACCATTGTCGGCTACCCGTCAGGGCAATTACCGCAGAAAATGCAATTTCCTGCTCTCAGGGTTGCGACGCACTTCGCGAATAGGCCAGCTGGATCACCGTTCCGCCGGCGCCGTGGTTGAGGTTCTGAACGTTGCCGTAGGAGAAATTGCGCACGAACTCGAAACCTGCCGGAGCGGGCGTTTCCTCACCTTTGACGATGGTGAGCTGCCGGATCGGATGATCGCTGAATGCTTTTTTGTAGCACAGGTAGATCTCCGGGTCGCCAATACCCGTGCCGGCATTGAAGTTGCCCATGACCCGGAACCAGCCGGCAGGGGCGGTGGGGTTCATACCGCTCACCGTGCTCAGCTCATCGATGCTTGCTTCGATATCCAGGCCTTCCCGGTACATCAGGAAAACGTAGTCGCCGTCGGCGCCCTCGTTCAGGTTTTCCGGGATCACTTTGAAACCGGGTTCCTGATAGAAGTAGGGGTTCTCGTGTGGGCCGGATTTGACCAGGATCTCGGTAATGCTGGGTTTGGCGTCGGTAACCACCGGGGGCAGCTCACGGCCGGAAGCGTAAGCCTGGAAGGCTTCCTGCACTTCAGCCCGGCGGGCGCTGCTCTCGCACAGTTCCCAAACCGGCATCAGGCTGGGGTTGGCCAGGCGGCTGACCACCAGTTCATCATCAATCGAATTCAGCCACTCCTGATAATTACCCGGGCTGAAGATGTTCTGTCCGCAGTCATGGCCACCACCCTGTACCCGCACAGCAATATAGGAATGCTCCCGCAGGGCGTTCACCATTTGCTGATGCTGGGGCTCTGCATTCAGGTCGATCAGGCCGAGGCTGGCCTTGAAGGATATTTCAGCGGCCTGCGCCAGGTTCAGCTGGGTGGCCGTCCCTTTCTCGGTGGCGACGTAGTAATCGGCGCGGCCGCCGATGGTGGCTGCCGTCAGCAGGTGAGTGCCGTACTGAGCGAACAGCTGGGCCGGGGCCATGGTGGCCAGGGCTGACCTGGCCTGCTCGGTAAGCATAGCCCGCAGCAAGGTAGCGTCATGAGGCAACGATACCGCCCAACGGTTTACCGTATTGCTTACCTGTGCGAAAGCATACTCATTCGTCCGGTAGTGGATAGCCTGATAATTGCCAGTGATGTCTCCGCTGAAAAAGGGATAACCGCCACTCAGGCCCACTGCAGACTGCCGGCTGTTCTGAAATTCCTGCACGTTCTGCCCCGTCCGGGTAACGAAAGTGTTTTCATCCAGGAACTGCACATCTGCCTCTTCAGGTACTTTGTAGTCTTTGTCTCCTACTTTTTCCTTTCTGTAGGTGTCGAAATCGATCAGGTTCACTTTTAGTTCATCGGTAACAACAAATCCGCCGAAGGCATCATACCCCCGGCCCAGGTAGTCAACCCCCGGCAGTTCAGCCAGGTTGAGGGGTTCAGGCTCGGTCTTGTCTTTTTCGCAGGCAGAGAAGGCCAAAACGATTGCCACTCCCGTCACCCACAAAAAAATGGTTAGTGGGTTTTTCATAATCTTGCATTTTTATCCAGAAAAAAGCCTTTTGCAGATGGGGTGTTCGGAGATTTAACACAAACTTTCGATAAGACAATCAATAAGTTTTACGGCCAATAATTCAATGAAATCGCTCAGGCAAGAGGGTGATTTTTGTCCTTGCCGCTGTTTTGGAATTGATTTAACTTGATGAGTTGCCCATCTCCGGTATGACGCACGTTTCCATTTTTGCGCATTTTTTCCCCTGGGCCTGTGAATTGCCAAAGAAGGTGTATTTTTACTCAACAAACCTTCACTCATGCTACAAAAGATATCGGGCAAACTGGGAGGCTTCCGCGCTTCTTTCCGGCGCACCTGCCGGGCCAACGGCATCAAGCTCAGCTATGGCCTGCAGAAAGACGGGCTGGGCGTGCTGCGGGAAGTCTTCGCCGCCCGCAATTATTCCGATTACTTTCCCTTCTACGAAGAAGCGGTCATCGTAGATGTCGGCGCCCATTACGGCTACTTCTCCATCTTCGCCTCCCTCAATGCCGGGCCGGAAGCCACCATCATCGCCGTCGAACCCTCTCAGCACAATTACCACATCCTCAGGCGCAATATCCGCGACAGCAAGGTGGAAAACGTCTACCCCATCCGCGCCGCCATCTCCGACCAGTCGGGCGAGGCCGAGCTGTACCTGGGCCGCCACGAAAACCATTCCCTTTTTCGGGAGGGCGACGGGCCGGTAGAAACGGAAAAGGTGCGCAGCATTACCCTCGACACCCTCCTGCAAGAGCAGGATATCGAGGAAGTCGACTTCCTGAAGCTCGACTGTGAAGGGGCGGAGTACCCCATCCTCCTGGAAGCCGGCCATTCCCTACTCGACCGCATCACGACCATTTCCCTGGAGTTCCACGACCTGAAACGGCAGGAGTATACCGGCCTGGCGCTGGCGCGCCACCTCAGAGAATATGGCTTCGAGATCGCTAAATTTACCCACGGCTCTACGATAAGGGATAAGAACTACGGGTTTCTGATCGCGACCAAGGCGTTGATCGGGTGATTGGCTTTTCACGAAGGGGGCAACCTGCCGGGGTTCTGCTAAGCAAAGCCATTCCACAACCCCGGCAGGTTCTGCTTGATCCAAATTATTATGCCTGCAATCCAAAATCGGCCAATTCTATTGAAACTCACTTCATTCCATAAAGGCGCCGCCCTGGTTTTCCTGAGCTGGATCGGCTCTATCTTCCTGATCGGCATCAATGGCAACTTCCCACTCAACGACGACTGGCAGTACGCCTACCCCGTACAGCAGCTTGTAGAAGAGGGCGAGCTGGAAATGCGGGGCTACTTCGCCCCCAACATCATCCTGCAGGTATTCTGGGGCTATCTGTTCTGCTGGCTGGCGGGGAGCTTCAGTTTTACCTGGCTGCGCCTGTCCACCCTGGCGCTGGCCGCCCTGGGCGGGTGGGCGATGTACACCCTGGGGAGGCGGCCGGGCATTTCGCCGGGGCTGTCCTTGCTGGGCGCCGCCATTCTGCTTTTCAACCCCCTGTATTTCAGCCTTTCCTTTTCCTATATGACGGATGTTCCCTTCCTGGCGGTTGTTCTGCTGGCGTTGCTCGCCTTTCAACAGTTCCTGGTGAAGGAAGAATCCGAATGGCTGTTCGCCGCCTGCCTGCTCAGTGTCGCCGCCTACCTCATCCGGCAACCCGGCATCGTCCTGCTGCCGGCCTTTGGCATTTGGCGGATTGGGGATCGCCGGGGCAGCAGGGGCAGCATTGCCCTGGCGCTCTTCCTGGCCCTGCTGGCCGCAAGCGTGTATCTGGGTTATGAAAAACTGGCCAAACCCTGGCTGGGCATCAGCGGCAACTTCGTTCCGGTCTCCCGCCTATACCTGGAAATCATCCTGGCCGCCCCCCTGGCCTACGCGGAAGAACTGGCCCGCAAATTCCTGAAAACGTGGATCTACCTGGGGTTATTCGGGCTGCCGCTCCTGCCTTTTCTCTGGGAACGGGTGCGGCAATCGGGCCTGTTGCAGCGGCGGACCGCCCTGCCCCTGCTGGGCGCCAACCTCGCTCTGCTGGCTTTTCTACACTACATCGGAAAGATCTTCCCCTTTGGCGGCAACATCCTGTACAATTTCGGCCTGGGGCCGGAACTGCTCGCCGACGTTTATACCCTGGGCCTGCCCAATACCCCCCGCCTGCCGGAGTGGGCTCTGTACGCCCTCAACTTCATCAGCCAGCTTTCCGCCACCATACTGACGTGGGTTGCCATCAGCGGCTGGAAAAAACTGCAACCCAGGCAGCGTCGTTTTTCGGGCTTCCTGCTGCTGGCCAACCTCCTCTACCTGCCCGCCATGTCCATCACCAGCTTTTTCGACCGGTACATCCTGCTGATCATCGCCAGCGCCATCCTGCTGCTGCTTCCTCATGCCCGGCTGCCCAAACGCCACATGCTGCTCCCTTTCCTGCCTTTCCTCCTCCTGGCCCTTTTCAGCCTCCTGGCCACCCACGACTACCTGGCATGGAACCGGGCGCGGCACAAGGCATTCCTTTGGCTGCAGGAAGAGGGCGTAACCGTCCGGCAAATGGACGCCGGCTTCGAATATAACGGGTTTTACAACTACCACGAGGATCGCATCCTGGAAGCGGGCCGCTCCCACTGGTGGGTAACGGATGATGAGTGGATGATCGCCTTCGGAGCGG
>JAGFJE010000323.1 GCA_024103175.1 Phaeodactylibacter sp. | reverse complement strand
AAAAAAGCGGCGGGCGGCCTTCAGCAGGCACACCCGCAGCATCCATTTGGTTTTTTGGGAAAACAACATGGGTTTTAGCTGTTCCTGGGACCATATCTCCCTTGGCAGCCTCGGTTCTACCTCCCGGCAGGAAAGGCAGGCCCCCCGGCCTGAATGCCGGGAAGCCCTACCCTCGGGAAAAGAGTATATCAAACTGTAATTCTTATTGCTGGTGAGTTGCTGTATTCCGGAACTGCCGTTGATACAAATATCCGAACTTTAGCCCTTTTCTTTGTACCGGAAAACGGGTACGGGGGGTATCCATTTCCTGTTACTTTTCAAAATCGGCAAACACGACAAATTCCCCCTGGGCCACGCGGATGATGGCGTCGACGATTTCTGCTTTCCCCTTGCTTTTGGAGAGAAAGCCGTTGGCGCCGGAGGCTATAGCCATGTCGAGGCCCTGCTTATCATCGCGCATGGTGAGCATGAGGATACTTACCTCCGGGTATTCCGCCCGCACGCGACGGGTGGCCTCCAGGCCGTCCATGCCGGGCATATTGATGTCCATAAGGATGACGCCAGGCAGAGGGCCGCTTTCCCTCATCTGTTTCAAACGCTCGAGCAGCTCGCTGCCGTTGCGGGCGGCGCCCACTACCCCGATCTGGGGGTGGCCCTTGAGTAGCAGTTGCAATCCGTCCAGTACCACCTGATGGTCATCCACCAGGAAGACGGTGATTTCTTTTTTATTCATAGGCGTAGTGAGGTTTTCCGGGGGTAGGGTGAATAATGAATGAGTGATTGAGTGAATGATTTAATCTTCGGAATTGGTAGACAATTCTGTGCCATCCAGGAGGTTGCACTCGCAGGCCCAGTAGCCGAGGCTGGCGTCGTTGGTTACCCCGATGTCTCTCAGTTTTTCCCTGATCCGGCGCTTGTGTACCTCCACGGTTGAAGGCTCCATATTCCTTCCATTGATCTGTGAGAGCAGTTCGGCGATCTCTTTGCCCCGGAACCCTCTGCACAACAGAGCGATGACTTGCTTCTCCGTCGGGGTGATGAGTTCCTTCGCTTTCATACGTTCGTCTTCCCGGTTCGGGCCGGCCTTCCCCAGGTCGATGACTACTCCACCGGCGTGGACCTTACGCAGGCCCTGAAAGATCTCCTCCATGCTGAGCGATTTGGAAAAGTAGCCTCTGGCGCCCTCCTCCAGCGCTTGTTTGGCGAAAGCCAGGTCTTCCTTTCCGGTCAGCAAAACGACTTTCACCGCCGGGCATGAATTCCGGATACTGGCTATGGATGCCAGCATTTCCCGGGTATCCTCCATTTTGTCCAGCAGTAGTACATCCGCCTGCCCGTTGAGCCGTGCGTGCAGCTCTTCCATAGTGGAAGCCCGCCCGGCAAATTCAAACTCCCCGCTCTGGATAAACCTGGCTTTCAGGGCATCGACGAGTAAGCTGTGGTCATCGGCGATGAAAACGCGAATACTCTTTTCTCGCATAGTATTAAAGATGTAGTTCAGTTTTTGCTCACCGGGATCTCGATGGCGACGGCTGTACCGCCTCCCGGCCGGGGCGTTATCTTTACTTCTCCCTTCAGTTGGCTGACATATTCCTCAACGTTTTTCAGGCCGCTTCCCTGCCGGACATCATCTCTATCGAAGCCGACGCCATCGTCCTCAATCAGGATGGATAATATCCCTTCCTCCCGCCCGACCCGGGCGATGAGGCGGCTTGCCCCGGCGTGCAGCAACACATTGGCCGTAAGCGTAAGCACCATTTTATAAACAAACAAGCCCAGTTCCCAGTCGAGCCTTCCCTCCAGCCCGGCGGTGCTGTACCGGATATCCAGCTGGCTTTTTTCGGACAAGGCCCGAAAGAACCCCCCTATCTCTTCGAGCCAGTCGATGGTATGTTTATCCAGCAGGCGTTCCACATTACGGGCATTCTTATAGGCTTCGCTCATCATGTTCAGCACATTCTGCATGGCCTCATCACTGAGCGTTCCGTTTTTCAGCGCTTCGATATTCGCCTCCTGCAGCCAACGGGTGGCTGCCAGTTGGCTGCCTACGGTATCGTGCAGGGTTTTGGTGATCTTTTTTCTTTCGCGTTTTTCCCCTTCCAGCCGGGCGCGTTCATTGGTGAGCTGTATTTCATCCATCAGCGCTTTGACTTCATGCTGGCGCTTCATCATTTGCTGTTGCAAGGCCAGCAGGCGGCCGTTTCTCTTCCGGTCCCGCCAGAAAGCGAAAGCGCCCAGGGCGAGGCTTACCGCCAGGACAAAAACCAGCCAGGCCAACAGGCGCTGGTTTTCTATCTCCTGCTCCAGGGCATCCAGGGAAGCAGCCATCTTTTGCAGGGAAGCCTGATCCAGCGAACTGCCATTTCTGCCCAGCGCCTGGCTGGCAACCTCAAAGAGGGCGCGGGCCTGCTGAGCGTTTCTGTTCTCAGCCTCCATTTCCGCCAGGTTGAGGCTGGCGTCAAAGGCCAGGAGAGGAACATTGGCCGTTTCTGCCCAGTTCATACTGGCGCGGTAATGTGCTTTGGCCTCCTCCCGGCGCCCTTCGGCCACATCGATACTGGCCAGCACGTTATAGGCCATAGCCACCTTGGCGTGTTCTTTTTCCCGCTGGAAAACGGGAATAGAGGCCAGGATGTAAGGGCGCGCTTCGGCGTAATGTTCCAACTGGTAATAAGCATCCCCCATGCCGTAGCTGCTGATGGCCATGCCCAGGCTGTCCTGCATCTGGCGGTAAAGGGTGTCCGCCCGCCGGAAATGTTGCAGGGCCTGGTTGAAGTCGCCGAGGCTTTTGTTCGGGTTGGCCAGGTCTACCAGCGCATCGGCCAGGGCCAGGGTATCGGCCAGGGCCTCGAACGCCCGGACAGCCCTCCGGGCGAAATTGCGCGCCAGTGCATAGTCGCCTTCGGCATCTTTCAGGATGGCCATATCCCGGGAGACTTTGGCGACGCCGGCCGCGTCTTTCTGTTGCTCCGAAATGGAGAGGGCCAGGCGGTAATTGCGATAGGCCTCCACCAGGTTGTGCATCTCTTCCTCCGCTCTTCCGATCGCCCGGTAACATTCTGCTTTTCGCATTTCATCATTTGCGTCCCCCAGCGCCAGGCGGGCCAATCTTTTTGCCTTGGGGAAATCCTCGCGTTCCAGCGCCTGCCAGGCGGAATCGAGCAGCCGCGCAGCCGTAGTTCCCGGTTGAGCGGCGCCGCTGTAAGGCAGCGCCAGAAGGATCAAAAATGTTACCATCAGGTATTTCATAATCTCCTTTTTGGGGTAACTTTTCGGAGCCGGTTAGGAGGCCTCGCCAGCTCTGGCCGCGCAGGCAAGCAGCCTGAAATCAGGCTATCGTCTTGAAGGACACGGAACGGGAGCGTTTTCTCCGTGAGCTCATATTTCTCGTTTTTGCCTTGCGCATGGTAATGCCGGGAGCGTCGGCCGGCCGGCCATCCGAAACCTGCCCGTTGCCTTTCGCAGGCTCCATGTCCAGCAGGCTGCGGTGCATGGCTGCGGGCTCCTGGTTGCGGAACTCCTCCGCCTCCGCTTCATTATTTCTGAAGGCCAGGATGACGGCGAAGTTGCCCTCTCCCCGGCCGCTGTCGGTATATTCCTGCGTATTCACTTCGAGCCTGGCGGGGTCGATAAAAGGATGGAAGCTGCCAACATCAGGAGCATCATCTGTTTTTGACAACACCACGATATCCTCAAGAACGCCATTGCCCGGGCTGGTGATGATCATTTTGTCTTTGCCATCCGCAAGGCGGTATCCTTTAGGCGCCAACAGGACATAGGGATGGAAGGTGTTACCCCTGCCTTCTTCCCCCGAAGGCTCGCTGAGTTCCAGGTAGATGTAGGGGCAATTATAGGCGGGTTCCCCGTCCGGTTGCCCTTCCGGTAGCGGCTGCTCGTCCGCATCGGCATAGGCCATTGAGTTTTCATATACCTCAGCCGGCTCCTCTCCCTCTCCGTTCATTGCCGTGGTATATACCTCTACACCCAGGCGTTCGTGCCTGTCGTCCGGGCTTTCTTCCGATGGCGGCTTCAGGTCATAGCGCATCAGAAAAAAGTCGCAGGCCTCTTCCGCAGATACGCCTGCCTTCGGCCGTATTGAAAATGTGATGGTTGCCTGGCCATCCTCATAGGAAATGGCCTGCCCGTCCTCTCCGGACACCACCCGCACTTCTTCGTTCACCTTTTTGTGAATAGCTACAAAAAGGTAATAACATTCCTCTCCTGCCGGCCTGGCCAGATAGAGGTAGGGGGCATGTTGTCGTAAGGGTTTTCTGTTTCCCATAGCTGTTGTTTATTAAATGGGGAATATTGATCTACTTCTTCAGGGGTGTTTTGCTGGCAAAGATGAATAATAATCTCCTGGCGCGGATACCGGAATCGGGCCACGAGCCTACCGGAAAACCGGTACAGAAGTGGTAAGAGGAGTTGCTGTTTTACAGAAGGGAATACGAATATAATTATTTTTTTATATTTCTGGCGCAGTATTTTGCATTGATTTTACGTATACCAAAATGGCAGCCCGGCCTGCAGAGCCTGCCAAAAGCTTCCTTTAGCTGAAATAATTCAAAAAATTCATCTACATTTAAACCAGCAATTAAATCCCCTAAAGCCTATGCCAGACCCGAACATGCGGCTCAAAGCCATCATCCACGACGCCAAGCTGGCCTGCCGGTACAAGCTTGGCCAGGCCACCGAAAACTTCAGCGCCGAAGAGGAAAAGCTGAATACCCTCAGGG
>JAGFJE010000297.1 GCA_024103175.1 Phaeodactylibacter sp. | reverse complement strand
AGCGTTTTGATGGAACGCGGATTTGCGCGCCTGCCTGCCGCAAGGTGCGGCCTTGCAGGCAGGGGTTTTGCGCCTGCCTGCCAGCCCGATTGGCATCTGTCTGTCGGGCAGGCAGGGGTTTTCGCCGATTGGAGAGCCTGCCCCGGCCTCGGAGAGGCCATTATCCGCGAAAATCCAGGCTGGCATTGGACTGGTGGCAGAGGTTTTGGTTCCCCGATCCGCGTCAATCCCTGCCGGCCTGCGGCACAGCAGGCGGGCGCTGCATTCGCGCTAATCCGCGTTCCATTTCACATAATGCCCACTATTTTAACATACAAACCTGATGCGCATGGGGGCTGGGGGAGGCTTGCCCCGCAGAGCAAGCCCTGCCGCTATGCATCGGCACAGGCTCTCCGCCTTCTGTCTTCGTTAAAACTTCGACAGACAAGTCGGCGCCTCCCCCAAAGGGGGAGGAATTTCTCCGATATGATGATGGGGCGAAGAGAAGTTTATACGCAATCTAAATCTGTCCGCCCACTTACAAAACCATAAAACCAAAAATTCACCACAACAAGAAAGGCCCTCCTCCACAACTTGGAGGAAGGCCTTTCCGTCTTACAAAGCGATCAGCCGCCGTTCAGCAGCGGCCACCGGTACGTTTATTCTACGATAACAGACTGCGTGAACTGAGCCTGGCCGTCCATAACCTGGATCATGTAAGCGCCGGCCGGCAGGTCTGATACGTTGATCTCGAGGTTGGCCGTTTGCAGGGCGCCGTAGTAGCTCTCCCTGACTACCTGGCCGAAGGCATTCAGCATGCGTACGGACAGGTTTTCAGCGGCTTCCGGAAGGTCAACGCGGACGTTGAGCAGGCTGCTTGCCGGGTTCGGGAAGACAGTGATGCCGTTGGCCAGTGCCGTTTCGTCAACACTCACTTCAACACAAGTGACGCAGTAGTCGAAGCAGAAGACGGGCGTTTCAACGTCGTCTTCACCGACCTGCAGCACGCGGTTGAAGCCGCCAAAGCCGTCGTCTACACCGCATTCTTCAGTGATGAAGGTCATTCCACCCTGGCCTTCCTGTCCACCGGCAAAAGCATCGCCATTGATGAACTTGTACTGGATCTCCTGGTTCGGGTCAACCGCTACCTGAGCCGTCCAGGTGCCGTCCATGTTGTCGGTCATGGGGTTGGCGTCAGCCGTCCAGCCGTTGAAGCTGCCCACAACGTGTACGCCGGCCGGATCGATGCTGCCGCCTCCGGCCAATACGACGCTCATGTCTACATTGAAGGTGACGGTGACGAGGCTGGCAGTCAGCTGGGTGAATTCCACACAGAATTCACCATCTGCCGGGAATATCTCGCCGAAGCCGTCGATCATCATGTAGTAGGTGACGCCTTCTTCCGTCTCCAGTTCGATGGACGAATAGAAGAGGCTGGCGTTGATATCAAGGTCATCATTACAGGCTACTGCGGTGAGGTTCCCGCAACTGCCGGAGTAGATGGCCATCTGCGTATCATCGGAGTCGATGGGGTCGTCCCCACAACCGATGCTTTCGATCAGGTAGGTATTGCCGTCGCCCACGAAGGTGAACCAGGTGGTCCTGTCCAGGGTCGGAGCGGTGCCGCTGCCGTCGGGCTCGCCGAAGCACTCCCATCCGAAGTCAGGATCCTGGCTTGTGGAAGTAAAGTTGGTATTGTCGTACGGGCCGGCAACAACCGTATTGCCCTGGCCTTGGCCGAGGAGGCTTTGGAGGTCGTTGGCGCCGCTGCAGACATTACCGGGCAGGGCCTCCAGAGCCTGGAACAGGAAGTTATCCACATAGTAAGTGGTATTGTCCTCTCTTCCGTAGAAGTCCACACTGCCTATGTTACCGGTGTAAGGCATGGTTTCTATTTCCACGCCGTCTACAGACAAGGTCAGCAGATTATTGTCCAGGTCGATGATGTGTTCAACCAGGAACCACTGGTCTTCCGGGTAAGCGAAGGTCGTACCGGTGGTTTCGTTGATACCCTCACCCGGGCCGGAAGTGCCAAGGTTGAAGGCTACATCGAGGTTCCAGTCCACACCGGGCGTTTCATCCTCCTGGATGTTGTAGTAACCGGAATTGCCGGCAGGTATGTAGGTCTGCCAGCTCAGGTTGTAGCGGCCGGTTTCCTGGTTGCCCAACAGGACAATAACGTCATCCGGGTCGTCCGGAGCAATTTCCAGGGCGTTGCAGCCTTCGAATACAGGATCGATCACGACGTTGCCGTCGTCTGGGCCGCCGTCACCGCCGGCGCCCCACGTGGTCCAGGCAGCAGACTGGGGGCCCAGCGAGCCGGGCGAATAGCTTTCAAAGCCGTCGCAGACGATGGCGCCTTCCGGACAGCCAATCTCGCCATTGAACTGGATCGGGCGCATGACGAGGTCATCCACATAGTAGACCTCGCCGGCAGCACGCGGGTAAAAGTTGAATGCACCAATGCTCCAACCCGGGCCGTAAGTAAAGGTGTACACGGATACACCGTTGATAATTATTTCAGCGGATGCATTATCAAGGTCAATGACGTTGACCACATCAAACCATTCTCCTTGCGGATAGGCGCCGCTGCCTGCCAGGTCTACGCCAAGGTTGCCATCAGTTTCAAAGCCTACTTCTACATTCCACTGGGTGGGGTCTGCCCCTTCATTATTCTGGATGTTGTAGTAGGCAGAACCTCCTTCAGGGACATACAACTTGAAACGAACGTCCCACGCGCCGGTGCTCACGCCGCCTAAATTGAACAGCGGGTCTACAAGGTCGCCGGCGCCGGTGCTGCCACCACCCTCCATCTTGACAGAGTAGGGGGCAGAGAAGGCTTGCTCATCGGTAACTTCCCCTCCTATTACGCCGGCAACAGGCCAACGCACCCATGCATCCGACTGAGTGGTTACGTCTGAACCAAGCTCATAGCTATCGATATTATCAAAAGCAGTAGGCGTAGTCTCACAGCCTCCCGGGCAGACGCCCAGACAGGTGCCAAAACAAACCTTAGACACCGAGAAATCATCTTCCCGGTCTATGATCAGCGGGCGGATATTGAAGCCGAAGCCGGAGGGCAGGCCGCAGTCATCCGGCACTGCTTCGATATTGGCCGGGTCGAGGGCGCCGTTCATGAAGGCGTAACCGATGGTGTCAAGGGCATTCAGTGTGACCGTACCGGACCAGGTGCCGTCGGCATTGTCCGTCAGGGGGACAACACTTACGTCATCTATGTCGGCCGCATCCGAGAAGGCCCAAACCATGTTCACCCCGTCGCCACTGACCGTTTCATTGGACATATCAACCGTGAAGGTGACATCCACCGGAACGGGGCAGAGCGTATTACAGGAGCCAAAGCACACCTTGCCCAGCTCGATCGGTTCGAGCGCATCGACGATCAGCGGGCGGATGTTGAAGCCGAAGCCGGAGGCCAGGCCGCAGTCATCGGGCACCGCCTCGATGTTGGCCGGGTCGAGCGCGCCGTTCATGAAGGCGTAGCCGATGGTGTCAAGGGCGGTGAAAGTGGCCGTACCCGACCAGGTGCCGTCGGCATTGTCGGTCAGGGCAAGAACTTCTACATCGTCGATGCCAGCCGCGTCGGAGAAGGCCCACACCATATTCACCCCGTCGCCACTGACCGTCTGGGTCGACATGTCTACCGTGAAGGTCACATCTATTGCCGGCAGTTCACTGAGCGATACGGTGAAGTCGAAGCCGAGGTTGCTCCATTCGTCATCCCAGACCAGGAAAACCTCCTGTCCTGCCCGGACGAGCAGGTCCAGGTTGGAAGCCCATTCGTTGCCGTCACCCAGGTCGCAGGCGTCGTCATTGGCTCCGAGCACGATGCCCGCACAGTTGATCACCCAGAGGCGGGTGTCCGCTCCACCCCCGCAGGAGTTGATGTTGAGCAACCCGTCAGTAGCGGCCGTATAGGAATAAATGACGTTTCCAACGGCGTCAGCAAACAAACCGCCAACACCGGAAATGGAATCTACCGTGTACGTGCCATCGGTAATTTCAATGGCATTGCCGATATACTCATTCGGCTGAGACCTTGGGATCCCGGAGGTAAACGTTCCCGTCACTCCGGTTTCCACGCGCAGGGCCTGGCAGTCATTATAGCTGATCATACCCACCGGTATGGTCACTGCACAGGTGAATCCGCCCAGGTTGATCACTGCGTCCGGGTTGGCCGTGTCACTATTGCAAATGATCACGCCAATAGCGCCGGCCTGCTCGGCATTCAACGCTTTTTGCGAAAAAGGGCAACCGCCCCGGTCGATCAGGGCGATCTTGCCGGTAACATCCGTAACGCCGTTGTCAATGGCAACGCAGCCAGTGGTGGTCATTCCACCTACATCGGTTGCCAGGACAATCTCTCCGGTAACAGTACCGCCAACATCACCAAAAAGTAAGGCGTCACCGGCAACGTAAGTACCAGCTACGCTCGCCGGGGCGGTGATCTCGAGAGAGCCATCTTGTCCATAGGTTAGGGTAAAGGACATGCTCAGACAAACCACCAGGGCCAGTAGTTTGGAAAAGTAATTTTTTTTCATACTAAACGCATTTAGGTTTTATGAATTGTGAGCGAAAAATTAAGGAAAAACTATTAATTCCTGTATTTCGTGGCGGTTATTTTGGGGGTTTGGCCTGCCAAATGACGGTTAAATGGCCTTTTTGAGGTAACATTTTTTGGCTTTTTTCGTAATTGGGCGGTTTTTTGGTTGATTTGTTGATTGGTTGATTGGTTGATTGGTTGATTGGTTGATTGGTTGATTGGTTTTTTGGTTTTTTGGTTGATTGGTTGATTGGTTGATTGGTTGATTGGTTTTTTGGTTGATTGGTTGATTGGTTGATTGGTTGATTGGTTGATTGGTGTATCAGTGTATCAGTGTAAGTGTATTGGTGTATCGGTGGGGTAGCAGCCATCCAACAATCCAACACTCCAACAATCCAACCAACCATCCAACCCTCACCTTACCACCACCGGCTTTGTCACCATTGCCCCGTCGGCGGACAGGCGCAATAGGTACATACCGGCGGGCAGGCCATGGAGGCTCATCTGTTCGGCGCCGGCCATGGCGCTGTTCAGGCGGAGGCGGCGCAGGCTCTGTCCCAGGACGTCGAGCAGCTCTATATTCAGTACATCGACTGTTTCATCGAATTCGAAGCGGATGTTAAGCTGTTCGCCGGCGGGGTTGGGGAAAACCTGCACCCCGGCGTCCAACTCGGCTTCCGTCACGTCGAGAATGGGGTCGAAGGTAAGGGTCCAGCCGAAGAGTTCGTCCTGCGGCGGGTCGGCCTGCTCGATGCGGCGGTCGATCCATTCGATGTAATAGGTGGTTCCTGCCGTCACCGCGATGCTGTCGAGGCTGGCCATTTGCATCACGTTGCCTTCCTCATCGGCACAGCCGTTGTCATTCAAGGCAACCAGCTCCAGGGTTTCAAAGCTGGAGCAGTCGCCGGTATAGACGAAGAAGTAGGTGTCGGAAGCGGCCAGCTCGCAGGAGAAGATGCCCATGTAGCCATCTATGTCCGGCGTGAAAGCATACCATTCCGATTGGGTGTAGGCCGTGGTGGAAGATACCGTATTGTTGATAAAGGGCCCGGCAACGGCGGCCTCGCCGGTAATTTCCAGTATGGTGTAATCGCCGGGGCCGATCACCTGGGCCGATTGGCAGAATTTGCCTTCGGCCGGTTCTTCGGTGGGTGTAAAGCCCAGCTCAAAGGCAAAGGCGTCAGACTCCCAGGTGTCGTCCCACATGATATAATAGGTGGTGCCGGCGGTGGCGTAGGCTTCCCGGTAGGAGGCCCAGTCGCTCCCTCCCGTCACGATCTCGCAGCGGTCGTCATTGATGCCGACCGTCCTCAGATCATGGCATTCTCCGGAAAAGATCCAGCCGCGGGTATCCACCCCGCCGCCGCAGGAAGCGATGGAAAGGACGCCGTTCTGCGAAGGCGTGTAGGCAAACCAGTAGCCGGCAAAACCAACGGCGCCGCCGCCCAGGTCGTACCCGGCGCCGTAGCAGGTTAGCTCCGGCACTTCATAAAAGCCGGGCTCCGTCAGCTCAACGGCCGTGTAGCAATACTGCCCTTCTTCCGGCGCCGGGATCTCAGACAGCAGGATATTGTCGACATAAAAGAGGTAGGACTCATCCGCCGGCCAGAAATTGATGGAGTTCATCTGCAGCAGGCTGGTAGAGCCGGTGCTGAACTGCCAGGCGTCTACAGTGACTTCCCCCACCAGCAGGCGGGCTTCATCATTATCGAGGTCCAGCAGGAGGCGGACGGTAAACCAATCGTTCTCCGGATAGGAAAATGCCACATCATCGGATCCGTCGTACAGTTCCAGGCGGCCTACGCCGCCCTCTGTGAAATAGGCTTCAAAAGCCCAGGCGCCGGAGGATGCCGTGGGCATTTCGTGCTGCAGGTTGAAATAACCCTGGCGGGCGCTGTCCACCAACATGTCCCACTGCAGGATGTAGTGGCCGGAGGTTTGGTCGCCCAGGAGGAGAAGGGCATCGGTAGTACCCGTCGAGCCGTCGATCTTGAAAGAATTCGTCCCGCCATTGCTTTCCTCATCGGTCACGATAGCGCCGGTAGCGCTCCCCCCCGGCCAAACCGTCCAGTTGGGGGATTGCATAGACACATCGCCGGAGGCGTAGTTTTCAGCATCATCTTCGAGTACGACTTCGGGGTCTTCACAGGTTGGCTGGGCATGAAGGCCCCAGGCTGCCAGAAAAAGAATGGAAAAAAGAGCGTATAAGTTCTTCATATTTTTGGAATGTTTTCTGTTTGCTGAAGGCAATGGCTGGAGGGTTATATTGTCATATTGTTATATTGTTATATTGTTATATTGTTATATTGTCATATGGTTACGTTAATTGTGTCCGCCTACTTAGGCATCCAACGCTATAACAATCCAGCTATCAATATAACAATCCAACAATATAGCCTCTCAAAACGCCACCCATTTCTGATCGCTATTCGACGACTCCACCACTTTCCGGATAAACTGCATGCCCCGGACGCCATCGCTCACCGTGGGGAAATCCAGGTAGAGGGGGTCCGGTTCTTTGCCCTGCAGTTTTGCCCGCAGGCAACGGGCGAAATTGCGGTAGATGTTGGCGAAGGCCTCGAGGTATCCTTCGGGGTGGCCGGCCGGGATGCGGGTATGGGCCTGCGCTTCG
Source organism: Phaeodactylibacter sp. (assembly GCA_024103175.1). Classification (GTDB taxonomy): domain Bacteria; phylum Bacteroidota; class Bacteroidia; order Chitinophagales; family Saprospiraceae; genus JACJXW01. The sequence continues at coordinate 6,930 of JAGFJE010000297.1, read as the reverse complement.
GGAGAGAGGCTTCCCACTCCGGTGCGCAGCACCTGCATCGGCTTGTCCAGCCATTTGACGACCAGGCTGTTGGGCTCCATCTGATGCCACTCCAGGCCGCCTTTTTCTCCGTAGACGCGGATATTGAGGTCGTTCTCCTCTCCGGCGGAGATCTGGCTGGCGTGCAGGATACCTTTGGCGCCGTTGTCGAAGTGCAGCAGGATATTGCCGTCGTCGTCCAGCAAGCGCCCTTCCACGAAAGCAGACAGGTCGGCGCAGAGTTCTGTGATCTGTAGCCCGGTGATGTATTCGGCGAGGTTTTCAGCGTGCGTTCCGATATCGCCCATGGCGCCGGCGATACCCGAGCGTTTCGGGTCGGTGCGCCACGAGGCTTGCTTCTGTTCGGTATCTTCGAGTTTGGTGGAGAGCCACCCCTGCGGGTATTCCACCACTATCTTGCGGATCTTCCCCAGCTCCCCATTGCGCACCATGGCGCGGGCCTGTTTGACCATTGGGTAGCCGGTGTAATTGTGGGTGAGGGCGAAAAGCAGGCCGGTCGATTTCACCAGCTGTTCCAGCTCGTGGGCTTCTTTCATATCGAAGGAGAGCGGCTTGTCACAAACGACGGGGAAGCCGTTTTCCAGGGCCATTTTTGCCGGCCCGAAGTGGACGTGGTTGGGGGTGACGATGGATACGAAATCCATCCGCTCGCCTTCCGGCAGCTTTTTCTCGGCGAGGATCATCTCCTCGTAGTTGCCATAAACGCGATCGGGAGGAAGGTAGAGTGCTTCGCCTGAAGCTTTGGACTTCTGAGGGTCACTACTGAAAGCGCCACACACCAGCTCGATTTCTCCATCCAGTGCTGCCGCCATTCGGTGAACGGCCCCGATGAAAGCGCCCAGGCCTCCACCGACCATTCCCATCCGGATTTTTCGATTCATAGGGTCGGCTAAAGTTTCTGTCATACATGCTGTACATGCCGCTTTTTCTAGCCACTAAGACGCGAAAACACTAAGGCGGCACGAAACCTTTGTGGGGCTTGGTGGCTTGGTGTCTTAGTGGCTAAGCGGCTCTGCAGTGCTCATGCACAGTAGTATGAGTTTCTGTCTCATAGTTGCTCAACAAAGCGTAATAATAAGAAGAATTTTATTAAATCAATAGCTTTTAGGAAAGAGAACCATTCCAGGACTGTGTTAAATAGCGGAATAAATGTTGTTGATTGGGTGATTGGGGTCCGGGAATCAACTCAATCCACTCAATCAACTCAATCAACCACACCCCTAAGCTCCCACCGCCGCCGCTTTCCGCCTTCTCATATAAAAATACAACCCACCGAAAAGCAAGATGAGGATGGCCGGCAGGATGGCCATGAGCTGCAGGGTGCCCGCCCCGGAGACGTTCTCATCCATGACCCGCCCCATGATCGGCAGGACGATGGAAGTGGACAGCATGCCCAGCCCGCCCATAACCGACAGGCCCAGGGCCCCGCTTTCCGGGATGTGCTCGGCGACAAAGGAGAGCATCGTAGGCCAGAAGAAGGTGATGCCGACGGCAAAAATGGCGGCCGCCACGAAGGTCATAGCGCCGCTGGCCATACTCAGCGACATCAGCCCTATGAAGGAAAAGATCGCGGAAAACCACAGCATGCCCGAGGTGCTCAGCCGGTGCGCGATGGGGCCGGCGAAGCCGCGGCCGACGGCCATAATGCCGTTGATGAAGGCCAGGACCAGGAGAGGCGCCACGCCCGTATCGGCCAGCAGGGAGCTGATGCGCTGGTTGGTGCCCAGCTCCGTGGCGGCGGTCAGCAGCATGCAGAAGGCGATGAACAGGAAGAGGGGCTTGCTCAGCGCCTTCCACATCTCGCCGGTAGTGACTCCCATTTCCACCCGCTCCGTACGGGGAAAGGGCTGCCCCCAGAACATCAACCCATAAACGACAAGAGGGATGAACAAGAGCCCCACCATCAGGTGCCAGCTCCAGCCGAAAACGTCCATCACCAAATACCCCATCACACTACCAATGACGATACCGCCCGGGAACCAGACGTGAAACCGGTTCAACATCATGGTCTTGTCCTTTTTGTATACGCTGGCCACCAGCGGGTTGAGCGCCGCTTCCACGAAGCCGTTGCCGATCCCGATGGCCAGGGTGCCGAAGAAAAGGGTCCAGAAGTCCGTGGCCAGCAAGGTGGCCAGGATACCTACCGCGTGGGTGAAAAAGGCGCCCCAGACGATGCGCTTCATCCCCAGGGCATCAACCAGCGGCCCGCCAATGACCATAGCCAGGGTGAACCCCCAGAAGGCCGGCCCGAAGGCGATGCCGATCTGCTCCAGGGTCAGCCCTACCCCTTCCGGCCCGAATACGGTCTCCAGGCGCGCCCGGATGGCAAATGTCATGGCCGTTACAGCCAACGCGATGCAACTGGCGATAAATAAGCGGTTGCGGTTTATCTGTTCCATGTTCCTGATTTTATAAATTGGTTAATCGTTCCTTTCTGTAAACCTGACAAGTTTGTCTCCGCAGGGCCTCTCCTCAGCCAGGTGACATCTTTTGCCTAATATACCGGACTTTAGTTCACGTCGCTGCATTTGATATGGCGAAAGGTGTCATCTGGCGAATGAGATGACACCTTTTTGCCCCTCAATCCGCCAAAACAGGCTTAATTGCCAGGATCAGGGAGCAAAAAGATGTCACCTCACCTTCCCCGGCGGCCCACCTGGCAAAGATACTATTCAAACTCTTTTATCTTAATATTCCTGAACCAAACCACGGCGTCATTGTGGTCCTGCAGGCAAATGCGGCCTTTCCGGGCCTTGCCGAAATCAGGCATATCCCTGAATTTGCTGTTGCGGATCATCTGCCCCCATTGGCTGTTGAACATCTCAAAGTCGACCACCCGGCGGCCGTTGAGCCAAAACTGGCTTTTACCGTTCCGGATAATGATACGCACCTTGTTCCACGCTCCCGCCGGATTTACCGTTTCGTACTCCACCGGCAGCAAATCGTACAGGCAGCCGGCGCGGTGCGTCTCGTAGCGGGCGTCGGGGTGGCAGGTATTGTCCAGTATCTGCATTTCCGGGCCGGTCTGCCAGGGGTAATCGTATTGTTCGGCCTCAACGACATTGAACATGATCCCGCTGTTGCCGCAGGGGCTGATCTTCCACTCCAGCCGGAGTTCGTAATTCTCGAATTCGGCGTCGGTGAGCAAGTCGCCGCCGTCTTCCGGGCGCAGGCTGCCGTCGGGCTGGCGCACGGCGTTCAGCTTGAGGGCGCCGTCTTCGACGATCCAGCTGGCGCCTGCCTTTTCCCGCTTCCAGCTATGCCAGCCGTTCGTCGTTCTGCCATCGAAGAGCAGCTTCCAGCCTTCGGCCTTTTCGGCTTCGGTGAGGGTGTTGGGGGCAATGATCGGCCGGTTTTCCACCACGAGGCCGGGCTTCCCTTCCGGAATAGCATTCATCGTATACCAAGCCTCGGTAGACCAGAGTTCCCGCCCTTCGGCGCTGATCCATCCACTGGGCAGGCGCAGGTAAAGGACGTGGCCCGCTTTCATGCCCGGCAACTCCAGAAACACCCGCCGCCTGTCTTCCGATACGCTGGCCGACCGCACGGAGAGCGTTTCCAGATCTTTCTTGGGGCCACCGTATTCGTGGGTGGGCAGATACCACCACTGCTGTACGGTGTAGGCCGCCGGATCCCATCCGGTTCCCGGTTCCAGCGGCTCGGTAAATTCAACTTCCAGCCCATTGGCGCGGGCGCGGACGGCCAGCATCTCAAAGGCGGGCTGGCCGTTGTACTTCAGCCGCTGCAGGCCGTACCAGTTGCGGCCGGTGTGTTGCCAGTTGCCGCTCGAACCGATACCGCCGACGTAGAGGGCGCTGTCGGGGCCCCATACCAGGCGGTTGACGCCGGCCTCCAGCCCCTGGATGAAGCGGAAGACACAACCCTGATAGGCCCCATCAACCTTTTCCACAAACACCCGTTTGACCCCGCCGTGCGTTACCTCTCCGTGGATCATCTGCCCCTGATAGGGGCCGTCGTTCAAAATGGCGGGCGTGGTGGGCGAATTGCCGATCTCGTCCTGCGGCAGCCAGACGACGGGCTGCTTTACCGGCAGTTGGGCGACCCGGGCGGAGTCTACCGCCCGCGACCCGAAGAAATCGCCGGGGGTAACGTGGAGGATCTTGCAGGACGGCAGCCAGTCGCCCTGGTTGTCGGCAATGAATATTTCGTTGTCAATACCGATACCCACGCCATTGGGCGTACGCAGCCCCTGGGCGATGAATTCCACCTCGCCGTCCTGCCGGCTGATCCGGATGGCCTTTCCCCGGTCTTTGATCTGCGGGTTGGCGCTGGCACCGCCCGGCAGGATGGCAATGGCGAGGGCGGCGTAAAAGAAGCCTTCCTTATAGGCCAGCCCGAAGGCGAACTCGTGAAAGTTGGCCGACACCTTCCAGTCATTGGCCACGGTGTAGTACTCGTCGATCAGCTCATCGCCATCGTGGTCGATGAGCTTGGTGAGTTCCTGTTTCTGCAGTACGTAAATGGTGTCCTCCACTACCTTCAGGCCCAGGGGCTCGGCCAGGCCGCTGGCAATTTTCTTGTAGGACATTTTGGCGGGGTCGCCGGTTTGCACGCCATCAACGATATACACCGCCCCTTCGGCATCCCAGGCGCTCACTACCAGGCGGCCATCCGGCAGGAAATCCATACCGCCCACTTTGGGCATGAAATCATTGGGGCGCGCCTGCGACAGGGTATAACTGGGATGCACCCCCGGCGCCGGGTACCGGTCGCCGGGAATGCGGGCGCGCTGGGCCATGGGCGGTGTTTTGGCATCCGGCGCCGGCTGTTCTTCGGTGGCGTGGAAGAGCTGGCTGCCCGGGACCAGCTCAAAAGCCGGCTCATCGAAGGAACTCCATTCCAGGGAGACGAATTTGCCGCCGGCGCCCTGAAAATAGTCCAGTTGGATGGAATGAAGCCCCTGGCGCAGGGCAATCTCCCCGTCCTTTTTATCGGCGCCGTGCAGCCCGTCGTAGTTGATCACTTCCTTGCCGTCGACGAGCAGGCGGGAGCCGTCGTCGCTGCGCAGGCGGAAGACGTAATTGTTGTCTTTCGGTATGGCGATATACCCGCGGTATTGCATGCCGAAGTTGGCCTCCAGGCCCTGAAATTCGTTGTTCTCAATATACACGTGGCTGACGATGCCCTCATACAGGGCTGGGCCGCTGAAATTGACGTCCGCCAGCCGGGTAAGGTTGCGGTTGGAGGAATAGGCCCGGAGCAGCAGGCCGGGGATGAGATCTTCTTTTTCCAGGCCTTCGATGGCCCCGGTAAATTCCAGGCCTTCCAGGCTTTGGGGCCCTGGCCCGCCCTCCCGGGCTTCCTCCTCGGCGTCGAGGCTCATGATGTACTCCACCATGGCGGTGATAGCGCCGACGTCGAGGTCCGGATGAGGGGTCATGGCGGCTTCACCCCATACGCCGGCGCCGCCGTTTTGCACTTTCCCCACCAACATGGCCACATTGTCCGGAGTATTGGCATAGCGTTTGGCCACATCAGCGTAGGCCGGGCCGATGGTTTTGAGGTAGGTATTGTGGCAGGTTTTACAATCGCTGCGGGCAATGAGGCGCGCTCCGGGGGGAAGGGCGTCTTCCTCCTCCTCCCCTTCCACCCGGTTGGGGTTGTAGACCAGAGGGTGTTTGGTGAACCAGGCGGCCAGGCGGGTGGGCTCCCCGGCATTCAGTTCGAGGCGGCCTCTGAGGGCGACGGCCGACAGCCCTTTGCTTTCCACGGGCTCGGCGGCAAGCACTTCCAACTGCCCGTTGGTTTCCACCGTAAGCAGAGAGGGTATGGAATGGAGGTTGAAGTCGAAGAACAGGGCAGCGCCTTCCGGCAAGCCTTCCACGAAAAAGGTGCGCTCGAAGCCTTTCTGTTTTCCTTCGGCGCGCTCCAGGCCTTCCGGCCGCTCGCTGATGTCGACGGAAAGGCCGTTGTCGAGCTGCAGGCTGTAGTTGATGTAAACCTGGCCGTCCCGGAAGCGGTGCCCCCGGTAGCGGACGGTGGGTTGCGCCACCTTTTCGCCCAGGCGTATCGTCCAGGGCTTTTCTATTTCATTGACGAAATAGGCGTCGCCCAGGCTGCTCGGCTGCGGGCCGTGGACGGTGGTATAAACGGCGCCGTCGAAGTTCACATCTCCCCGCCATACTTTATAGCAGTTGCCGTCCTGGGCGCTGTAAGCAGCCCAGTATCTGCCGGCCAGAGCAATGGTGAGCATGCGCGGCTGGCCATCCAGCACAGAGCGGAACACCCAGGGGTCATTTCCACGAGCAAGCGGATAAGGGTCTTCCTTCCGGGTGCAACTTCCCAACAAAAACAATGAGAAAACGAACAGGTAAGCAGATAAAGGCCTTAATTTCACCATCTTTTCTTTCAATCAATTGGATGTATATCGCGCCAATATCCGAAATTTTGACCTTAAAACATCCCGATCGGCAGAAAAAAATTTGGTGAATACATTTTCATTCCCTTATGAGGCTGCTCCGGAACCGAGCATTGCCCGCAGCTGAAATACGATAGAAATATTTCGAAATATCTTGAAATATTGTTCTGCCCAAAGTGTTTCGATGTATTTCTTATTTCTACGTATTTCTGCCCTGGGAATTTTCGGAGCGCCCCCACTCATTCACTCATTCCATCATTCCATCATTCCCTCCCCGTCTTCGCTGTGCTCAGCCGGGTAACATTCCCTTCAATTCCACCTCCCCCCATCATCAGGCCAGGGTTCAAAATCCGAAAACCCGGAAAGGAAGGGGTCATCATCCTCCTCATCCGGATCGTCTTCATCGAAGCCGCCCTCCTCGTCGTAATCATAATCGTCGTCGTAGTAGCCGTCTTCTTCTTCAAAAAAGTACTCGTCATCGTAATCGTCGTCCTCGTACCCTTCTTCATCGT
>JAGFJE010000295.1 GCA_024103175.1 Phaeodactylibacter sp. | reverse complement strand
CCATTCTCCGCCGATAAACATCGCTTTCTACGGCGCCCCTTCCTGCCAGAACCTCCCCTTCGGCCAGGACCGGGGAGACTTCGGCTGCCCGACAAACGGCCCGGGATGGGAAGAACTGGGCAAGGTTCGGGCCAGCGGCGCCAACAACTGGCAGAAGGTGGAAATTGAACTTACCCCTACCCGAAATATAGAGGCCATTGCCATCGGCCCGGATTGCTCCCTGGCGCCTTCCCCGGATGGCGTGTACCATTTTTTTGATAACCTCATTCTGGCGGAGCGGCCGGCATTCGACTTCGACATCCGCATTTCCGGCAATGCCTGTTCGGGCAATGCGGTATTGGAAATACCGGAGAGGGATACTTTAACATATCAATGGTACAAAGATGGCATCGCCCTGATCGGAGAAACCGGCCCGCAGCTCAGCCGCCCGCCGGAAAAGGGGCGCTATCGGGTGCGGCTATCCGGGCCGAACAGCTGCAGCCTGACGGAGGCGTATCTTTTTCGCACTACTGCGACGCGGACGGTGCAGGAAGCCCGGATCTGTGCCGGCAGCCAGTATGTTTTCCATGGGCGTATTCTTACCGAGAGCGGGATCTACCTGGATACCTTAAAAACAGTTACAAATTGTGACAGCATCATAGAGCTTCGCTTGTCGGCCGCCGGCCAGGCCGCCGATACGGTCTATGCCAAAATATTCGGGTCGGAAACCTGGGAGTTGGGCGGCCGCCGGTTTGACAAGCCCGGTGAATACACAGTGCGTTTCAATTCGGCCGACAACTGCGACAGCATCATCCATCTGGTCCTGGATCGGTACGAAGTGTATATTCCCAACGCTTTTTCGCCCAATGACGATGGGGTCAATGACCTCTTCACCATCTATGGAGGAGATGAGGTGAGGGAAGTACGGCAGTTGCGTGTGTTCAACCGCTGGGGCGCCATGGTATTTGAGTCAAAAGCCATTGGGCCCGGCAGCCCACGAAGCGGCTGGGATGGCCAGGCCGGAGGGCAGCCCGCGCCCGCCGGAATATATGTCTATCAGGCCCTTATTGTCTTCGATGACGGGCAGTTCCGGGAAGTGGCAGGAGCAGTGGCCCTGACCAGGTGAAGGCACTCATAAAAAATTGGGACCTTATTCTCGAACTGATGATAAACCCTGGTTTTGGTGGAAATTGTACATTTAAATATATGGGCATTGCTCATTCTGCTGGGGGCGGCGCACGGCTTTTTTCTCGCTCTGGTGCTTGGGTCTCGTAAGGAAAACCAGCCCGCCAACTGGATTTTCGCCTTGCTCCTGCTAAGTGTGGCCCTGCACCTGGCTGAATACACCATCAGTATTTCAGGGCTGATATTCCAGTTCCCGCACTTCATGTTTTCTACCTACCCGCTCCTTTTTGTTATCGGGCCCCTGTTTTATCTATATGTCCTCGCCTATCTTGGGGGAAATATAGGCTGGAACTGGAGAACCCTGCGTCATTTCATTCCCGCATTTTTTCTCTTGCTCTTATTGCTGCCGTTCTATGTAAAAAGCGGGGCGGACAAGGCGGCTTTTTTTCTGGCCGTATCGGAGAATGGCTTTCGGAATGCGCCGCCTGAGCAGTTTATTTTGATGCTGTTTCAGGCGCTGCAGATGCTGGCTTATCTTTATGCCTCTTACCGGCTGATCGGCCGAAAGCAACTGTCGTTGGCCCATCTATCCGCCAATGGAAACATACTGAAAGTGCAGTGGTTGCGCAGAGCTACCCTGGTTTTTCTGGCCTTTACCGTTTTTTTTGCCCTGGCCACCACTGTGTTGATCCTGACTGGCCATTACCGGATAGAAATAGACTACATGGTATTATTAAGCCTGGCGGGCCTCACTTATGTGGCCGGTTATGTGGCGCTGGCGCAACCCGCTCTGTTCCACCAACCAATCCGCCTGAGCCGGGCAACCAGGGTTTTGTCGGATGCTGCTGCGGGCGGCTTGAAAGAAACTCTGGTGAGATACATGGAAACCCAGGAGCCTTTCCTCGATGAAGGATTGAAGCTGGACGATGTCGCCGCCGCTATCAGCACTCCCGCACACCACATTTCGGAGGTGCTAAGCAATGAACTGCACACCAACTTCTTTGATTTTGTGAATGGATACCGGGTGGAAAAGGCCAAAGCGCTGTTGCGCAGTCCGGAAACCAGGGAGGCCAAAATCCTTGCCATTGCTTTCGACGCCGGCTTCGGCAATAAATCGACTTTTAACCGGGTCTTCAAGAAGTTTACAGGGCTTACCCCCGGCCAGTACAGGCAGGCTTGGAAATGAGAATGGGAATTGCTGTCGCATCCATCCCCAGTGGCCTTTTATCCTGAATTTCTGAGTTTTGCCCGGATATTTCACCCCAAAAACGTCTCACCTTCCAAAACAGGACTCCTTTTTGCAGCAACCTGTCCATTTTTGTGGCTGTAACCAGATTTCTAAACTCAACTGACAGCCGTATGGTCACTTATGAAACATCCATTACCATCCAAAAACCTTTGAAAGAAACGTATGATGTTATCGCCGATTATGAAAAAGCTCCGCAGTGGATTACAGGGCTGAAAAAGGTAGAGCCTCTGGAGGGGACGCCAGGCAAGGCCGGTTTTGTCGCCAACTACATTTTTGAGGAAAGAGGGCGAAAGGTCATTTTTCATGAGGAAGTTACCGTTGTGGAGCCTTACAATTTTTTTCAGCAGAAGATGGAGGGTGGGGGCCTGGCTACGGAAGGTAAGGTCCATTTCCAGGAGCAGCAGGGCGACACCCGTATACTGATGAAAAATAAAGTGTGGGGAAAATCCTTGCTCATGAAGTTGTTCCTCCCCTTGATGAAGGGTATGATGAAACGTCGGCAGATGAATGACCTGCAGAACCTGAAGTTACTGGTCGAAAGGGAACAACGATTGCCTGCATCAGGAGAGGGGCAGGGAGAATAAATGTGGACAGGAGGCCTGATATGCCCGGTAACCGGCAGGAACCTCAATATACCGGCGGCCTCACCGGGCCACAATGATCAACCCCAGCCCCACCGCATAGCAGAGCAGCATCAGGTTCAGGATGCCGGAAACGCCTTTGGGCGCTTCCCGGAATTCCTTCCAGATGAAAATGCCCCAGAGGGCCGCCACAATGGTCGCGCCCTGGCCCAGCCCGTAAGAGATCGCCGGCCCGGCCTTGCCCGAGGCGATGATGCTGAACGACATGCCAATGCACCAGATCACCCCTCCGAGCACCCCCACAAGGTGGGTTTTAAAGCTGCCCCTGAAATAATCGCTGTAGCTGACGGGCTCGCCCACGAACGGGTGTTTCATCAGCAGGGTATTGAAAAGCACATTGCTCCCGAGAATGCCCCCGGAAAAAAGCGCCACCGCCGTATACGGGCTCAGCTTGCCGGTCAGCGGCTGGCTGAAATCGGGGAACATGGAATTGGCGACGTATTTGTAGAAAAAACCCATCAGCAGGCCTGCCGATACCGAAAGTAGTAATCCCTTGGTGGAAACGCCGCCCCGGTTGGAAGACAAC